>PBME01000009.1 GCA_002721975.1 Campylobacterota bacterium
TTAGGAGCTGCTTTTTTAGCTGCTTTACGCTTAGGAGCTGCTTTTTTAGCTGCTTTACGCTTAGGAGCTGCTTTTTTAGCTGCTTTACGCTTAGGAGCTGCTTTTTTAGCTGCTTTGCGTTTAGGAGCTGCTTTTTTAGCTACTTTACGCTTAGGAGCTGCTTTTTTAGCTGCTTTACGTTTAGGAGCTGCTTTTTTAGCTACCTTACGTTTCGCAGTCTTTTTGACTGTTTTTTTCTTCTTCATATACCTTCTCCCTTTTTATGAGAATTCTATACTATACCTATACTTTATAGAAAACATGTTTTTAAATGCAATAGTTTGACTTTTTTTATGTTGAGTTTTAAAATAAAAAATTTTTCATACAGTTTTTTTAGGGTGAAAATATCTTTTAAAATTCTATATATATAAAAATATTGTAACTACATTTTTGTTTGTTATAATGCAAAATACTAACAATAAAAAATGAAAGAATTGAGTATGATTTACATAAACAAAAAAGTAACAATAAAATTATTTTTATGGTCTGTTTTTGTGTCACATGTAACGTTAGGATTTTGGAATGATAACGAACTAAAACCAAAGCCACCTTTTTATAAAACTGGTTCTTATGAGCTAGGTGGCTATATGCAATTTAATGTAGATACAAAAGGTTTTGGTGGAGCAGTAGTTGCTGGTGCAACATTTAGAACTTTATTTTCTATAGCTTTATGTGGTAATAAATTAGAGTCTTTTAAAAAAGCTGTTTTTCAGCCAGGTGTTGCTAAGTCTTTATTGTTTTGGTTGCCTGCTGTTGGAACGTATCATTTTATCGTTAATGCAAAAACTCATGAGTTTGAAAAGTTTCAATATTTTAAACATCGATTAAAAAAATTCAAACCACAAAAACCTACAAAGACAAATCCTTTTGCACAATATGTTCATTTTGATGATGATGAAGAAGACGATGACTAATTTTGAATAAAAAAGATGAATGTGATATTCTTTATATAAGCAGTGTCATATCATATAATTATTTGAAAAGCATAATGGATTATTTTAAGCAAAAAGTTCAGATTAAACATTTGTCATTTCCTCGTTTTATGAGTGGTCCCCTTGATGGAATTACAGACTCTCCGTTTCGTCAATTAGTACGTGATTTTTCTTCAGAAGAATTATTATATACTGAAATGCGTCATGTGAGATCTATTGTTACCCCAAAAGGTGGAGCAATGGCTTTGAATTTCGCTCAATTTGAACGTCCTTTAAATTTTCAAGTGTCAGCAAATTCTCCAGACTTTATTGAGCCAGCATGTGAAAGAATTATACAAGCAGGCGTTGATATTATTGATCTGAACGCAGGCTGCCCTGCAAAAAACGTTGTATCATCTTGTTGTGGATCTGCTCTTATGGCAAATCCTGTAATGTTAGAAAAAATTTTAAAAGAATTTAAAAGAGTATTGCCTGATCATATACCTTTGACTTTAAAAATTCGTGCAGGATTTAAAACAGTTAATGCTGTTGATATTGCAAAGTTAGCACAAGATTGTGGTGTTGATGCATTAGCAATTCATCCTCGGCTACAGACACAAAAGTTTGCAGGAAGACCTGATATGGATATTGCAGCAGAAGTGAAGCGTGCATTACAAATACCGGTTCTTTTTTCAGGAAATGTTGTTAATTTTAAGACGGCTAAATTAACTTATGAACATACAGGTGTTGATGGGTTTTTAATTGGTCGTGGCATGTGGGCAAAACCTTGGAAGCTTGAAGAAATGAGACAGCATGCTCTGGGCAATGAATATAAAATTGATTCAAAAACAATGTTAAAAGTAGCATTAAAGCATGTCGGACTTATGGTACAGCAATTTGGTGTACATGGTTTGTTTCGATTTAGAAAACATTTGCCTTTTTATGTTAAAGGTCATCCATCTGCTAGTGAATTAAGAGCTCGTTTAGTTCGTAGTGATTCACAAGAAGATATTGAAAAAGGGTTGCAAGAATTTTTAGGATAGGTTCTTTATGGAGCAAAAGAGATCATTTCGTTGGGTGTATCTTTTTTACTTAGTTCTTTTTTTGTTTATTATTAATCGTTTATTCTTTTTTTCGCCCAACATTGCTGAAAAAACAATTTCTTGTATTGTTTATCCATTTTTAAAAATTAAAACATGTATCGTATATCCCTTTATTTTGGCTACAGATTATGTACATACAGTATCTGGTTTGCAACATAAACTACATGAACTTGAAAATAATTATCAGTTGTTACAGGAAAAATATATACAGCAGCAGGGACAGCAATCATTTTATAAAGATACGCAAGAATTAATTGATTTTGCTCAGCGATATAAAAATCATGATAAAGTTTTAGCTCAAATTTTAGTAACTTCAGTTGGAGATTGTGAAGATACTATTATGATAGATGCTGGAGCAACGCAGGGTGTACAAAAAGACCAAGTTGTTGTGTATAAAGGTATAATGATTGGTCGGATTGTAGAAGTATATCCTTGGTATAGTAAAGTAGCATTACTTACAGATCGCCGTTGCAAAGTAGCAGCAGAATGTAAAAAAGGAGTGACTGGTATTTGTTGTGGTCAGAATAATGGTAAGCTTGAACTACACTTTGTACCACATTTTAAAGACGTGGTTGTTCAAGATATGATCATGTCTACTGGAAAGGGGTTGGTATACCCAAAAGGTTTTGCTTTAGGACAAGTTGTATCAGTAAGTTCTGATAATGTTACTCATTTTATTCAAGCAAAACCTTTATACGATTTGAGTCAATTAGATTATGTATATGTGTTTAAACGTTAATTAAGTTTTTTTTGACTGCTTTTATGAGTCCTGTAAATAATGATTCAGATAAAGCAAATTGCATTTCATCGTCATCATCGTATTGTTTAAACCATTGTTGAAATTGATTTGGTTGTGCTGGTTTGATGAACTTAATTTCTCTATCAGAGTGTAAAATGTTCTGTTTAATATATTCAACTGCTGCTTGTTGATTACCGACTGCATCAATTAATTTTAGCTTCAACGCTTCTTGTCCGCTAAAGATTTTACCATTAGCCCAGCTATCTTTGTTTTGTAATGGAAGATGGCGTTGCTTAGCAATGTCGGAAGTAAATTGTTGGTAAGAGTCATCAGTAAGCTTTTGTAACATTTGTAATTCTTGATCTGTTAGATCAGTGAATGGATCAAGGGCATCTTTATGTGTGCCAGTTGCAATAGATACTGTTTGGACTTTGTAATCAGCAAGTAAATTTTTCACTTTAAATTGTGTTGCTATTTTGCTACCAATACTGCCAACAATACAACTACCTGTTGTGACAATATAGTCAGTCATAGATGCCATGTAGTAAGCTCCTGATGCACACAAGTTTTCACTGTATGTTACAATAGGTTTAGGATGTTCTTTTTTTAATTGTGCTATTTCATATGCAAGTGCTTGTGTTGTTCCTGCTGCACCACCGGGACAATCTATTTTTAATAAAATAGCTTTGATTTCAGTATCTTTAAAATATTTTTGTAACAATTTACTATAGTGAACTGAGCTGGTAATTGTGTTATTGATAGTGATAAGAGCTACTTGGTTTTTAGGTTCAAGGCTATCGACCCATTGTTGTTTTATTTGTCGTAAAATGGGCGGAGCAACTTGTAGTAAGATAATAATAAATAAAAAATTCTTTAAATATTCACTTATTTTAGACATAGCAAAAAGCCTTTTATTAATGTTTATAACATATTATATATTTATAATATGTATGGTATCAGATCCTTAATATAAAAAAAGCGATAATCTATCTGATATTAATATTAATTAATTCATAAAAAATAATATTTCACTTTGACTTTGCTGATTAGATGGGGTATATTTTTATCAGTATTCAATGAGATCTTTAAAAAATTAAAAAAAGATATGGGCGGTTAGCTCAGTTGGTAGAGCATCAGTCTTACAAACTGGGGGTCACTGGTTCGAGTCCAGTATCGCCCACCATTCTTTATGTTCCTCGGTAGCTCAGTTGGTAGAGCGCACGACTGTTAATCGTTAGGTCGCAGGTTCGAGTCCTGCCCGGGGAGCCATTGATTTATCCTATGGGTAAATCAATACGGGGCTGTAGCTCAGTTTGGTTAGAGCGTTCGCCTGTCACGCGAAAGGTCGCGAGTTCGAGTCTCGTCAGCCCCGCCATGTGTGTCGATCTTGCGATTTAGACATTACATTAAATGGCATTTTAAGCTCCAGATGGAGCTTTTCTCGTTCTAAAGTAAAGTTCGAAATAAAACACCTTAAAATTTGCTGCTTTTTATCAAAATTCGAACTTATAAAAGTTTCCTTTATATTTTGTACTAGTTTCAGAATGTATTCAGCAGTGATAGCGTTGTCTTGTTGATTGTTATCATACAGTTTTATCTCAGACATGATCTGTTGTTGCTCATCTTTATATTCTTTGAGTTTGAAGTGATATGACTCAGCATCAATTTTTCCATCTACATGTATATCGATTAATCGAGAGATGCGCTCTTGAGTTTTATTAAGGCGGTTATTAAGAAGCTGAAGGGTGTTCTTCACTGTATGTTGTTCAACCTTCTCATATTCCTTAATATGTTTCACTATGTCTTGGATTTGTTCATCAGTGAGTTGGATATTATCAAAGTGAGTTAATACTTCTTTAAGGAGAGCTTCTTCTCGAATCCATTTTTTGACACAGGTCCTTTTTGAGTTGTGACATGCATAGTACTTATATTTCTCTTTCTTGATGTCTCCAGTTGCAGACCCACCACAGTTGTGGCAGGTGACGATCCCTCTAAATAGCAGCTGCTTGCCTGCATATTGTACAGGAGCTTTATGATGATTCTTGATGATCTTCTGTACTCTATCAAATAATTCACGACTAATAAGAGGAGTATATTTATGTTGGTAACGTATACCTTTGATTTTCATTTCACCATAATAAAAGCTATTTTTTAGTATGAGTTCAATTGTTCGGGTGCTTACTTGTTTGCCGCGACTTGTTTTGGGAAAGCCAATACATCTCATTTTTTCTGCAATGATACGATATGAGTTGTTACCTTTAGCGTATTCTTCAAATACTTTCACAACATAGGGTGCTTGTTCAGGATTAGGTTCAATATGCTTTTCTCCTGACGGCAGTGTTACATTACGATATCCAAAGCATGCTTTAGAAAAAACCCAGCGTTTATCTCTGATGCATTGTTCTTGGCTTCGCTTTACATTATCACTTAATTGTAAAACATAGCTTGAAGCAAATAGTACGCCCATGTTCCATTGGATTATTTGTGCGCTATTTGAATTTTCATTAACGATGAGGTTTTCTCGCAAGAAATGAAGTTCTATTTTTCCTTGTTTACGTAAATCATCAAGAAGTGGCGTTTCACGAAACGATCTTTGGAGCCTATCAACAGTATCTGTAATGAGTGCGAATTTTTCTTTAGATTTTTTAATAAAATTTATAATCTCATTAAACTGTTTACGAGTTTCTTTAGAAGAAGATTCCGTAATTTGAAATGTATTTTCAACAGTAAGATTCTTTTTAAGAGCATACTCTGTAAGCCTACGGACTTGGCTAGGAATACTTGAGCCTTCTTCTTGATCTTTTGAAGATACCCTGCTAAAAATTATAGCCTTCATGATTATACCTCTTGGATTTCTTGAAGGACTTTTTCAAGTTCTTCTTTTTTATATAGTCGATGTAAATTTAATGGAGTTTTATAAACTTTAATTTTACGTGCTCGTTGCCAGTTGCGTAAAGTTGACTCTGTGACACCAAGAAATTTTGCAGCATCACGAATCTTTAAATAGTCATTGAAGTTTAGCATAGTATTATTCCTTTCTATAGTTTACTAAAAATTGCTAAAAATATCGATTAAATAACTGTTTTTTGATTTCTTATTTTCTTATCTTCTATAGTGATAAGAAAATAAGAAATTTATAATAAGCCATGTTCTTTTGCTTTACGTAGTCGTAGTTCAACTTGAGCTTTTGTTAATTTCATTTCTCGTTCAATCTCTTTTATGGTGTTACCTTCCTTTTTAAGGTTTGCTATTTGTTTAATTGTTTCGTTTTCAGGCGTGTCAGAGATATACCAACTGTATACTTCATTTTCGTAAATCAATTGTGCTTGAAATGGTTTAGCGTCATCTCCTGTAAAATGCCGTGCTTTGCTAAATGATATCTCAAAGCGAGCACCTTCTTCTGGTTTATAATCATCGGGATGCTTAAGTATAAGAACAGAGTCTAAGATATCTTCTCGCTTACTAGTACCTCGTTGTAGACCACTTTTACCAGCATGATGTACAAATAAAATCGATTTGCCTCTTCTGCGTAGATCAAGAGCCCACTCTTGTGCTTGTTGCCAACTATCAGCTTCATTTTCACTACTGCTTCGAAAGAGGCATGAAATATTATCGATAATGATTAAGTCACTATTAATAAGATATTCTTCGAGCATAGATCTTCCATGTTCTGTTGAAAGATCAGGCATAGCTTGTTCTTGTAGATCAGGCGTAATAATTTGTAAATGTTGTTGTGCAGCCTTAGTTTGATTCATGGACTCAAGCATTTGTAGTCGTTCTTGCATTAAGATTGCTGGCATCTCACCATCTAAATAAAGTACTCGTTTTGGTGTTGGTGCTGTCCAATTGAGAAATGTTCCTCCACTCGCAATAGCATAAGCTATGCCTAGTGCTATATGGGTCTTTCCTACACCACGTTTTGCAACAATAAGGACAAGGCCTTGGCTTGGTAAAAAAGGCATAAGAAGCATCTCACGCTCAGGTAGCTGTAGTGTTAGTAGGTCTTCTGCTGATACAGTTCGTAGTTTGCCAGGTGGTAGGTAAGTAGGTGTATGCAGGACAAGCTCTAGAAGTTCTGCGATGGTATGGCCATTGTTCAACCAGTCAGTGATATCAGGTCCATGCTTTTCTTGGTATTTATTTCCTGGCAAATCAACAACTTTAAGAGACTTAACTTTTCCATAAAGTTCACTACATAATAATTCTTTACGCTTGAGACCTGTTTTGTCATAGTCATAAAGAATGACGACATTAGAATTTTTAAGCAGATCAGTCCACTCAGTTCTCCAGGTAAGAGTACCTGGAGATGTTGTAGCAATTATGACTGTCTTTGATCGTATAGCTTTACTCATTAATTTATCTACGTCTTTTTCACCTTCTACTAAAAATATAGTTTCTTGTGCTGCAATACCCTTTAAAAGGTATGGTAAACGATAGAGTATTAGATCAATGCCATCCATATTTTTAAGCCCATTAGATTGTTCAAAATAAAATGACTTTGATCCATCCTCTTTATCGACACGTGTTTTTTTGAAAAGTTCATTACGGTTAGCATCTGTATAGATATAGTTCGTTTGATTACGCATGAATGATCCTAGTTGGTTTTAATTGGGAAGAGATCTTTAATGGTAATATCTAAAGCTAAGCAGATGTCATGAATACTGCATCCACGGAAACACTTCATTAAAATTTTGCCACTTTGTCCTTCTGATATAGTAAAGCTAGGATTGCGATCATCATGTGCAGGGCATAGCATACGATAACCATTTCTATAAACCTTAGGCTGTGAATTTGTTAGGAACATAATCCGCTCTATTATTAATTGCATGGAAATATTATTGGAGTTAAAAGATGATATGTTTTTTTTGTTGAACGTAGTATAATTGTTGATGTAAATTTTCATTTGGTTTACCTTTCTGGTCGGGAAGCGCCGACCTTTTTTATTGTTTTTTACTGTTACGTTTATTTTCTTGATATGCCTTGTGTAATAAGAGAAAGAACTCTAAGAGATTGTTTTTTTCTTCATTCATTTTTCTACCTTTCAACAGATTACTTAGGTTTTTACAATATTTACTGTTAAAATTGTATCTGTGCATAAAGTCACCACGCACCTTATGTCTTTTTTTATAAAAAACAGTGAGTTTTTGCTTTTCTACAAGCGTTTTTGGAGTAGTGGTTTTTGAGATTAGAAATGCAACTATTGTTTAAGAGGGAATAAAATCAATGAATCTAATCACATTTTTGCTTCAAATTTATTTCAGTTCTTTGAAAAGAAAGAAAAACTCTGAATGTTTAGATTTTTTGATGTTGCAAGTATTGCCACTGATTAAGAAGTTGAATTCATCATTAGTAAAAAGATGGGAAGCAGAGACAAATGATTATCATGTACAGTCAAACAAGTTAGAAAAGAATATTTATCCTGAAGCTGAAGAAGTATTAAACGTAATAGAAAAGCGTTTAATTGAAAAAAATGTTATTAATAACGATCTCAAAGTTAAAATAGAATCAGTTAGAGCTGTGCTAAATTTTGAAACAGAGACTATATTTCCAGACTATGAATTTAAGGAATATAAGCGAAATAAGAAATTAAAAGTTAAAATGGTTAAGCTGTCTAAAGAAGAGCACAATTTAAAGCAAGTAGAGAGTATTGGTTATGGATTTTCTCAGTCAGATGAATTATTGGATCGCTTAAAAGAACTATTCCATTGTATAGTTTCTTTAGGAGAGTTGGATATTGTTGACGGATACGTTGTATTACGAAAAATAACAGAATATGAAGAAACTGACGAAGTAATATCATATGCATGTTATGAATGCTTTAAAGTTATGACACCAGATAGTATTGGAAGTGATACGGATTGTTGTCCAATGTGTAATAGTCCTCTAGAAATAAGTAAGGTAACAAATGAAGTAACAAGGGATATAATAGATAACTTTGATATGCAGCAATTTGTTCCCTCTTGGTTTCAAGTGCATTCTATAAGAGAAAATTATAAAGAGAGCTTAGCTAGTACGTGGGAAACTTTAATGTTTGTTGAGGATTGCTATAATCCTGAGAGTCGTTGGTTTTTTAAAAATAAATTGCGATATACAAATAAAAGTGAATATGAACGTTCAATGAAACTGCTGACAATAAATTCATTACTTGTAGATGTTAATAATATTAAGCGAAATAATAAATCTACAAAAAATCTTCTTTTTACACGTGAATATGTTGAATTGTTAATAACAAAAATCATTAAATATATCCTTGAAAAGACTGATGTCGATACTAAGCAGCCTATAGTGCTACGATTGGAAATAGATGATAATAATTGTCTTAATTTAAATATGCTTGATTTTAATTTGGTCTTTAAGATGCATCAATTTGATAATGATGAAAGATTAGAGTTTTTTAAAAATCTAATAGAAAGCTCAGGTAAATTTATAGACTTTAAAAAATATAAGACCCCTATTTCTAAATGCTTAAGACAAGTTGGTTTTTCAAAATTATTTTGTAAATTATTTGGTGTAGAAGCAGATAAGTCTGGAGCAAAGCTTCAATTAACTACAATTGATTGTACAAGTATATTAAAAGAAGATTTGAAAGAAATGTTGAAAGAAATTTCTAATTTTTCACTGCATAAAGACTATATATAGCTTTATAAAGATTTTTTTAAGCTTTCATCTACATAATCAAAGCATTCGTCTATATATGGCTCAGCTTTAACACCATACCATTGTCGAATTTCTTTATTGCTAGCTTGGTGCCATTTTTGTTCATAGTATGTTGCTAGATTTTTTAATCGTTTAAATTTTTGCTTTCTCATGTAACGAGGTCTTTTGTCTTGTTCAATAGAGCCTCCTTTGCATTTTACAAAATCAATGATTTGTTGATTTTTATCTAAGTAGCGCATTGATGTACGTAGTAATTGGCTTTTGTAGCCTAAATTCAAACATCTGCGGCATAAAATTACTGATTGAGCCTCAAGGTATAGGAACCTTGCGCGTTTTTTGCACAGTCCGCAAATGAAATAATAGCGGTAAAATCCATAATTACAGGGTAATTTGTCTATATTGATTTTATATGATGCTCTTTTTTGCTTTCCATATGTAATAAGTAAATGATCATTTTTTACTTCAGCTTTAATATCATGAGGCTTAACTATATAGGCTTGAGCATTGTCTTTAAATAACTTGAAAGAATCTAACTTTGCCAGATTTGAGCATAATTTCTTAGGAATATGATTTTTTTTCACTTTCCAGTACCAACCCCAATGTGCCATGGATACCTCCTGTTTATCGAAATATATAGAGAATTATAGCAGTTTTACTACATTGTTATAGATGAATAGCATTTGTAAATTAATGATATCTCTCTTAAGATATTTAAGAGGAGTTCAAAAATAAAAAATAAAAGAAGGTTTATATATGTTTAAAAAAGTTATTTTATTATCATTAATTAATTCAGTATTTATATTTTGTTCAAGTCCAATGACATTGCATACAAAGAGACATGCTGAGATAGTTTCAGAATCTCCATTTGTTTTAGGGTGTAGTGTTTCATCAGAGGTTACAACAGGAGTTTTTGAAGTATCTTCTCATAAGCCTCATTTGGTTCTTGAATTTAAAACACCTACAAAAGAAATTCAAGACTTTCCTGCTTATATTAAACAAGTTTTGCATCTATTAAAAACTGAGTATGGCATTATACCTAAGGCTATTAGTTTTGCGTCTCCAGGAACTATTGATTCATCAAAAGTGCATGTATATCATCCGCATTTACCATGGTCTATTGAAGGTAAAGAAGATCAGAAGGGAATTGATGGAAAAGCTGTACAGCGAGAAGTAGGTATTTCACATATTTCTTTTATTAATGACTTTGAAAGTGTTGGTCTTGGAACACAAGCATTAGATCGTCAACAAGTAATTACACTTCAAGCTGGAGAAAACGTAGCTCAAGCACCAGTCGCTGTTATTGGAGCTGGCGATGGTTTGGGAGCTGGCTTGTTAGTATGGGATGGAGTATTAAAAAATTATAAACCTTTACCATTAAATTATAGTTTTACAGAGTTTGGTGCTCACGATGAGTTAGAACTTCAATATTATAAGTATCTTGAACAAACAATTGGTATTAATGCATGGGGTAAAGTTTTAGGTGGTGCAGGAGGTATTTTAGAAATATATAAATTTTTTAATTCTGTTAAAAAATATAAAGAACCTTTTGTACAATATTCTCATTATCAAGAAGTGTTTGCTAATCGTTCTACGTCAGAAAGATGTAAAGATGCTGTAAAATTCTTTATGAAGTTATATGCACGTTTTATTCGAAATGCTGCTTATACTTTAAACACAAAAAATGGTGTTTATATTACGAATACTATTGCTGAAAAAAATCCAGAATTATTTACAGACAAAGCATTTTTAGACGAACTTGTAAACTTTAATCCTGAAGTAGTAAATGGTCATACTAAATACCTAAAAGGTTATTTAGCAAAGATACCATTTTATCTGGTAACAAATCCGCAAGTTTCGCTTTATGGAGCTGGATTACACGCTGCAGCTCATATGCCTACAATTACAAAATAAGATTGGAATAATAATGTTATACAATAGTAGATATGCAATAATCTTCTTAGGATTAATTGGAATTTGTTTTTCGGCTTGTATATCCGATACAAAAATATATGCTCCAGATAAATTTACAGGAAAAATTTCTCAATATACTGTACAAACAATGCCTTTTAAGGTTTTTCCAAAAGATTTTTTATGGGGTATTGCAACTGCGTCATGTCAGATTGAAGAAATTTCATCAAAATTAATACCTCATATTCCACATGCACCAAATACTTTAACAAGTGAGTATTTAGATCGTTTTAAGTCTGATGAGCGGGTAAGTAAAATGTTGGATAATTGGCAGGAGCCAGGAGAATCTTCTCGTGGATACTCTCAAGCAAAACAATTGGTTGATCTTGCTCAAAGTATGGGATGTAATTCGTATCGATTTTCTATTGAATGGGCTCGCGTTGAACCGAAACCAGGTGAGTTTAATCAAGAGGTTATTGAACATTACGTAGAACTTTGTCGATATATTCGCTCAAAAAATATGACACCTATGGTATGGCTACATCATTATATAGATCCTATTTGGTTTATGGATAAAGGTGGCTTTACAACAACAGAAAACACTCAATATTTTATTGAGTATTGTAATAAAATGGTTGATGCTTTGAGCCCTTATGTTGATATGTTTGTTGTAACAAATCAAGCAACTGCATATGCATATAAAGGTTACAATAGGGGAAGTCAAATGCCTTTTATTAAAGATGATATTAAAACATCAAAAAAGGTTGCTCATAGTATGCTTCAAGCTACTTGTGATGTTGCTCGTCATATTCGTAGTAAAGGTAAATCAACTGGTGTATGTCATCAGCATGTACAAAATGAATATAAAGAGCATCCTGAGTTGTCATCTGATTTGAATGATGGAAAGCAGCGTGCAAAAGATTTTTATGAAGAATATACTAAAATATTTATAGACTTCTTTACTAATACAGCAGAGAATAAAGATCTGTTTGATTTTGTTGCTGTTCATTATTATTCGCGATATCGCTTTGGTTACATTGATGGTTATGGAAAAGTTCCATGTGATTTTTACCCACATGAAGCTGCTTTGCGAACAGATGATGGATTTAGATTTATTGATGGAGAAGGTTTATATGAAGCAATACAATTTTTTAATAAGTTATTTCCACATAAACCTTTGTATGTTGTAGAAACAGGTATTAACACTAAAGATGAAAATTTTGCTATTCAATTTATGAATACATATATTTCTACAATTATTAAAGCAATTCAAGATGGCATACCTGTCAAAGGATTAATGTTTTGGACTCTTATTGATAATTATGAATGGGGAAAAAACTTTACTTCGAGGTTTGGATTCTTTTCACGTATGGAACAAAAACCTTATAAGCGAGCTTGGTATTATCAACAGGTTATTAATGAGTTTAAAAAGACATACGGAATCCCATCGAAAGTTTCTGAACTTGCTTATTAGAAATAGTTTTTAGAGGGATTTTTATGAAATTATATTCCTATTTGTTATTGCATGGTCTTATCGTATTGCATAATTTTTATGTTTTTGGTGAAGAGGTGTATCCTTTTTCTAAAGAGCCATCGTTAAGTTGGGCACAATTTGAAATAAATTTTAGAGAAACGCATTCTGATATTGAAATACCACAAATTATATTAGACAATGATTGTAATTTTGCTCCTATGTATATATTTGACAAGCAAGATCCAGATTTAAAAGAATTTAACAAAAACAAAAAAGTTTCGTATGAACCTCCATGTATCATAATGAATACAAAAATAATTGAAGCAGCTGGTTGCATGAGTTCAGCGGGATGCGCATGGATTCTTTTACATGAAACAGGGCATCATCATTATGGAGATAAAAGACGGACAAAAGATCATGATCAGGCAGAGCTTGTAAGTTCTGTAGTTAAGTACTTAGGGGGAGGATTATCATTAACAATATTAGCTAATAGTTTATATAAAATGGCGACCAAACCTATTAAGCTAAGACAGTTGAGCGTTCCGTTATTGGTGGGTATAATGTTAAATTATCATGAAAATTTTTTAGATGGAATTAAAGGTTTTGTTGGTACAAGACCAGGAGAGTACGAAGCTGATAGGTTTGCAAATGATCATGCAACAAAAGAGGAATTACAAGCAATTTTGGAATGCTACTCATCACAGCGGCGTATACATGAGTTTGTAGCAGAAAATATTCAAAAAGAAGATTCAAAAGAGTTTCTTTTAGATAGTATGGAAGGTTGCTCTGTAGGGATTGTTAATTATGTAGGATATATGTTTAAGCATTTAATTTTATTAGAATATCATGCATCTAGACTTGTACCTTCACATCCATCTTATCAAACTCGTTATGACATGAGTTTAGAAGCATTAAAAAATCGTTTTTCTGTAAAATAAGATTGTTTTTTTGTAAATTATTAGATAGCATTAATTATTATCTTTAATTTTATATAAAATTTATTTAAATTTATGTTTTCATTATTAAAACTTTTTGCAAAATTATCTAAACCGTGAATCGCTTACTTAGTGTAATAAGTGAGTTTTAGTTTCTTATCTACAGCAAGATAGGAAATATTTTTAATAGATAATTTTAAAGGTTTTATATGAAACATTCTCATATGGTTGCAATGCCTGAAATATGGCTATTGATTCTTATTATAGTATTGCCACAGCTTTCTGAAACGGTATATACTCCATCTCTTCCAAGTATTGCGCAATTTTTACACAGTTCTCATGCACTGGTTGAGTATACACTTACGATTTTTTTATTTGGTTTAGCAGTTGGAACATTGTTTTGGGGTAAACTGTCAGATAAAATTGGTCGCAAATTAGCATTGATACTAGGTTTAGTGTTGTATGGTATTGGTTGTATTGGTTGTTATTACTCTTCAACCATTACAGCATTACTTATCAGTCGATTTGCTCAAGCTTTTGGTGGTAGTACTGGATCTGTGCTCGGTCAGGTTATTTGTCGTGATGCCTTTCATGGTCCAAGGCGTGGAGCAGTTTTTTCAGTTATTGGTTCTAGTTTAGCACTTGCTCCGGCATTGGGGCCAGTACTTGGTGGTTCTATTGCTGAAATTTTTGGGTGGCAGTCTATATTTTTATTTTTACTATTTGTGAGTATCTTGATTTTGTCACTTGTTATATATCGATTACCTGAAACATATACTCCTTCAAGTTTTTCCTTCAAAGTTATTAAAGATACAGCATTGCGTATGGTTACGGATTATAAAATAATAGGGTTTGGTTTATTGGTAGCATTATGTAATGGTATTAGCTTTAGTTACTTTGCAGAAGGCTCATTTTTGCTTATTAATCTGTTAGGGTTGAGTCCGAGTATATATGGAGCAACTTTTCTGTTGATATCTGTAGCTACAATGCTTGGTGGATATGTATCAAAAACAATGAATGAACAGGAACGAAATGTTTGGGCGATTATTACATATGGTTCATTTGTAATTTTGTATGGAGCATTATTGTATCTGGTTGGAATGGGTATTTTAAGTTTGATACAGGCAACTTCTTTGTGTTTTATATCATTAATTCTTATCAGTATTTCTCTTATGATGTTTGGTATAGGAATTATGATACCGAATGTGCTGGCAATCGCTCTGCTTGATTATAAAGAAGCTATAGGAACAGCATCATCATTATTTGGCTTTTATTATTATTGCTTAATATCATTATGTACACTAGGTATGGGTTTATTGCATAATCATACCTTATGGCCTATGCCGTTATATTTTTTTGTAATGGCTGTAATCTTAAAATTTGTATGCTATCTATTAAAAAATAGATAATGAGATAAAGAACAGTAGAGTATCTCAGATATCATAATGAGTTAACGTTGCGATATCTGAGAGCTTATATGTTTAAAAATATTTATTGTAGAGGAATATTATGTTGCGCAAGTTATGGTTGCTATTATTACTATTACCTATATTTGGGTATATAAAATATGTGAATGATATGAGAATAAAAGATCTAGATTTTATATATCAGCAATTACGTGATAATCATCCTGCTTTTTATAATGATCAAGATGCAGAATTTAGAATTGTTTTACAGCAAGGATATGATGAAGCGAGAGTGAAAGTATCAGAATTATACTGGTGGCAAAATCATATTACTTTGCTGCAAGAATATATGAAAAGTTTTCATGATACTCACTTAAGAATTTATACGCAAGATCTATCAGCTACAGTATATACAAATAAAGATGATAGAAAAATTTATATTGAGTATTTACAGGAAGATTCAGCTTTGATTTATATTCCGACCTTTATGCCAAATGAAGAACAAGAGAAACAATTTGAAAATATGATTCAAGAGGTTTCTCAACTTAAGAGTATGAAAAAGATAATTTTTGATTTGCGAGGTAATAGTGGTGGAAATTCTTATTTGGGGACTCAGCTGTTAAAATCATTATTTGGAAATGATTATGTGGAGCAGCAACTGTATGAATTGTATAAAGATGAGAGTGTATGGTGGAGAGCTAGTAAGGATAATTATAGTTATTTATATGAATTAATTGAAAAGTTTTCTAAAAATAAAGAATTACATAAAGATGTATTAGTATGGCTTACTGGAGTTGCTCAAGGTGTAAAACAATCATTACAGGAAGGTGAAATGTTTTTTGTTGAAAAAGAAACAAATTATAAGAAATCTTTGCATAAGATTCCTTCTCCTATTCAAGCAAAAATTATTGTTGTAATTGATAGAAGTAATGTGAGTGCAGCATTAGATTTTATTACAGAGTTAAAAGTATTGAGCAATGATATAATTTTTATTGGACATAAGACTGATGCGGATACTATTTATATGGAAGTTCGAACTGTATTTTTACCTAGTAAGTATGGTATTTTGCAGTTCCCTATTAAGATGTATCATAATCGTCCTCGATTGCATAATCAAAATTATAATCCTGATATTATTTGTGAATCAAAAAATATTAATGATGCATGGATTTTAGATACCGTTAATCGAGAGATTTTGAAAGATTTTATTAAATAATAAATTTCATATAAAATAGTATTGTAATTTAATACATAAATACGATCATAAGGAATTATTAAATGAGAATGAAACCTTTAAAAAGAGGTTCTCATATAAGAGTTATAGCGCCAAGTTTATCTATGGGTATTTTGTCAAAAGAAATAATAGCTGAGTCTTTAAATAGATTTGCTGATATGGGATTTACGGTATCATTTGGGAAAAATGCTTTTGAAATAGATGAATTTGATAGTTCGAGTGTTGATTCTCGAATAAAAGATTTACATGATGCTTTCATAGATGATAAGGTTGATGGTATTATAACTGCAATAGGTGGTTATAATGTAAATCAATTACTTCCTTATATTAATTTTGATCTTATTAAAAAAAATCCTAAGTTTTTTTGTGGTTATTCAGATATTACTATTTTACTTAATGCTTTTTATCATAAAGCTTTGCTATCTACAGTATATGGACCTCATTTTTCAACTTTTGGTCAAAAGTTTATAGAAGAATATGAAATAGATTCTTTTTTACAGAGTGCACATGGAAAATCATTTGTTATAAATCCTGCAAAAACTTGGTCTAATGATGCATGGTATACAGATCAGAATAATAGAAATTTTTTAAAAAATGATGGATATTGGATTTTGCAAAAAGGGAATGCTTCGGGTATTTGTGTTGGAGGCCATTTAGGAAGTTTATTACTTCTGGCAGGAACTACATTTATGCCATCAATTAAAGATAAAATTCTTATTATTGAGGAAGATGCTGATCCTGCAAATATAAAAGAATTTGATAGAAGATTAGAATCATTATTGCAGCATCCTGATGCTGACAGCATTAAAGGGATTTTAATTGGACGTTTTGAAAAATCATATGGTATGAGTAGGGAAATACTTGAAAAAATTATAAGATCAAAAAAGATAAACTCTCTTATTCCTATTGTAGCAAATATTGACTTTGGTCATACTGAACCACATTGTTCAATTCCTATTGGAGGTACTCTTTTGATAAATGTAAGTTCTAAAAACGTAAGATTTGTTGTAAAAGAGTGGATGTGATAATATTACTAGATTTAAATTTTAGTAATTAGGTAGAATTATCAAATATTAAATGAGTATAATCTTTAAAATATTTGTTAATTTTTTCCAGTTAAAAGTTCGAAGAGCGTCACGAGTGTGCCGCCATAAGAAACCTTCAGTACAATTTAAGAAATTGCTGAAAGGTTTTTTGGCTTTCCAGAGCATGTTTTCCCCTGTTATTTCGAAGTTCGATAGTACGGTCTTGATTAAGACTCGTTTTTCTTCAACTTCAGAACTTTTAAATAATTCGTATGATTTTGAAGCGAGCTGTAACAGGTACTGGGACGTGATATAATAGTTTTCATCAGATTCATGGAGACGTTGTAGTGATTGATTGACTTCACTGATTTGTTCTTTGAGGGTTTGGTAAAATTTGTCATACTGGCTTACCGTAATTCTACCTTCAAGTTTATCCAGGTATAAATTGTCCAACATCTTGGCAATTCTTTTTTGTTCTTTGATGAGTTGTTGTAGTTGATTGTTATGAAACTCAATTCTGTCTTGGTTCATGACATTAAGTTCATCGGTGACTTGTTGCAATATTTCTTCTGGGATGTGCATGCGTTTAAATATTTTTTCTACTTCTGAAGTGATGGCTTCTTCTCTGAACCATTTTGCACCATGCTTACCCTTGTATTGTGTGCAATGATAATAGACGTATCCTTTGTGCATTTCAGGTGTGATAGCAAGACCACAGTCGCCACAGCGCATTAAGCCACGATAGATGTATGGCCTGCCTGCATGTTTGGCTGGTTTCTTTTTGTAACTTGCTTTGACTGCTTGTACTTTATCAAATAAATCTTTTGAAATTATGGGTGGGTATGAGTGTGGATATTGTACGCCTTTGACTATCATGGTGCCGTAGTAAAATGGATTGCTTAATGCCTTGCCTATAAATCCTTTGGGTACTTTAATACCATAATTTTTATCAAGACTGTCGATAATCAATTGAAGTGAATAAGCACCAGTGGCATACATTTCAAATATTTTGGTTACAATTGGACCATGGTATTCATCAACGATGATTGTTTTATTGCCATTGGGATCAGTAATGTTTTGATAGCCGATTGGAGCTTTTGCAACCCAGATACCTTTTCGTACCATCTGTTCTTGTGCTCGTTTAACATTGTCGCTGATGGCATCAGAGTAATATTTTGCTAAGCCTAGACTGATATTGAATTGAAATTTTTCTACAGCAGAAATTTGACTGGTTAATATTTGGCCATCTGATACAAAGTGTAGTTCTATTTTATCTTGAAGGGCTTTGTCGTACAGTTGAGCAACTCGTTTATCAAAGGTGTTGCGTGTTAAGCGATCAACTTTATCACAGCACAAAGCTACTTTGTCTTCATGATTGAGGACAAAATCAATGATCTTATCAAATTCGTTACGTTTGTTGCTGTAAGCACTTTCGTCAAAGCTACAGATCTTAATGATTTCAAAGTTTTTGTTGTGACAATATTTTTTAAGACGTTCGACTTGAGCTGGCAAAGAATTACCTGCTTCTTTTTGTTCTTCTGTGCTGACTCGAGCGAGTAGAATAGCTTTCATTGACATATCCTTTGCGGTATAATTATTTTGATGGGGTTAGGATATCATAAAAGAAAATATTTCATAATTTGAAAGATGGAAGAATCTGGTGTTAAAGTCTAGTAAAAAACAGGCATGGTTTATATTTATTGGAATCATAATATTTTTATCAATTTTATATGTATTTAAAAATGTATATAAAACATACCAGTTTCAAACAATTACTTCTTTTCAAGAGATAAATTTTGATGAATTTTCTCAAGATGATCTTGTTGTTTTTGATGTTGATGAAACTCTTGTTCAACCAATTGATGCATACTTGATAAACGAACACGATAATTCAATAGCTTTAAAATTATTTCAAGCAAAAGCACTTGCTCAATATCCTGCCTTGTTAAAAGATGGTGCTTATTATGCAAGCATTATGTATAAAGAAGCGCAAAGACCTTTAATTGAACCTGAAATTGTACATATTATTCAAAAATTACAAAATAGACATGTTCCAGTTATTGCTTGTACATTTATGAATATCGGTTCTTTTGGTGTCATTAGTAGTATGGAGCAATGGCGCTTTGATCATTTACAATCACTTGATATTGATTTCTCAAAATCGTTTGACATACAAAATTTTGCGATACAGGGAACTGATAGAAAGCCTCAATTTTATAAAGGTATTTTGTGTGCAGACTTAATATCAAAAGGAGGGGTTCTAGGGATGTTTTTAGATCAAGTACACTTTAAACCCCAAAAGATTATTTTTTTTGAGGATGATTATGAGTATCTTGTACAAGTTCAAGAAGAATGCAAAAAAAGAAACATTCAATTTGTTGGATATCATTATCATGGAGCAAAGAAAAAACCATTTAATGAATCATTAGCTTGGATTCAAGCAAAGCATCTGGTTGAAAATAAAACATGGTTGTCTGATAAGCAAATTACAGCCTCACAGTCTTCCCTTTTGTAACTTGTTTATGTATCACATCAAGCGAATCTTCTTTCGTTGGTACTGCCAATCTACGTGCATCAACCAGTAATCGCTGTAATGAACGTTTATTATGTTTAGTAAACATTTGTTGTAGTTCTTGTATGCTCATTGTTTCATGTAATCGTTTAAGACCAAAGAGCTGTATGATTTTGTTTGTTGATAGATCTGGATTGTGCAAGATAATTTGTGTGATCAGACTTTTATCAGTCATGCTTGTGGGCAGCTCAAATAATGGTGCATGATGTGATTGTAGCTCATCGAGGTAGTGAAGCAACATTTTGCGTGAGATTGCAGGTTTGAATAGTTTTTGAAATGTTAACGGTGCTTGTACGTTTAGTTTTTTAAACAACTGTTTCATCTTTGCTCGAGTGTTTAAACGTACTTCCATACGAAAGACTTCAAACTTTTTACGTCGTTGCTTTCGCTGTAGTTTTTCAAACAATTGTAGTTGAATGTCATTATTTTTTTCAATTGCACGCTTGCTACTTTTTTTGGCTTGTGCAAGATCATACATCTTGTCGTAAAAAATAATTTCATAGGCATTGCAATGCCATTTGAATGCATGGCCTCCATTGCGAAAATTAGTTTGATTGGTATCAAGGCTTTGTGGCATGCACATCTTTTGTAGTTTGTTGATGAGGTAATGTGGTGTTGTACCATCAGTTAACAAAATGTTTTTGGCATAATGAACCGTAGTGACAGGTGCTTTTTTTAAAGCTTCTATTGTTGTTTGCACACCCATGCCAGACAAGATTTGATGCAGCTTTACAGCCACTGCATCAAAATCTTTATACCGTAATTCTTCAAAGTTATTGTTAAACATAAGCTTGGGCAATGACAGCTCAATCTTTAATACCGTGTCTAAGATACCATTTACATTGTTACGATTGCTTAAGGTTAAGCGTGGCTTGTAAAGCGTATCGTGTTTGTTAGGAAATTGTACTGATTTTAAATTATGTGTTGCATACATTGTATGATTTAAAATCCAGCTTGCAGGTGGACTAAATTCATCTGGCTTGGTGATTGTAAAATCTTTTTTATTGAGTAGAAGTATGATGGTATCGATCATAAGTTAATCCTGTTATACTTGAATGCATATGATTTATGATACGTTAAATCTATTCAAAATTATAGGAAAATTCATGAAGAGATTATTAGTTGTAGCATTGATGTTTGCAGGTGTACATTGTTTAGGTAGCGAACGCAATCTTTAAAGACAACAAACTTTAAGTTGGGTGCCTTCATTAAGAAATGTTGTATATGTAGGAGCTGTTCTTACAACGCTTTTCTCTACATTTGATTGCGAAGCAAAGAGAAAGGGCATGCCACTAAGTGAAATGGAACTACAAGAAATACAAGCAACCAGGAGAATTATACAAGAAAGACAAAAAGAAGCAGGCAAGATAATGGTACCAGTACGAGATCGAGCTACGTTAAGATCTGAGTTTGCAAAAAACTCACGCCTTCTACCGTTTATTAATAATGTAGATCAATTTGCAAGTCGTAGAGTAGATGTTAATGAAATGTTCAGAGTAATTAATGACAGTGTAGATAATTCTAATTATTATCAAGGTCGATTAACAAAAGCTGATCGACAAGATATGAAGTTAAGGATGTTTGATATTTTACGTTATAATGGATTTTTCACTGGGCGGGGAGAAATACAAGTAAAATGGGGCATAGATGAGATTTTTAAATAATAATTAGGCTTTCAAAAACAAAACAAAAAGTTTAAAAATTATATTCGCTTATAATTTAATTATAGATCTGTATCTGTTTTGAATGCGATGTCTACTACGCCTCGAGATTCAAACATATCTATGAACTGTTTATACATTATTTCTCTGTCCTTGCCGCCATTTGTTGCCAAAAGTAACTGCTGACTATAAATGGCAATATCTTCCACAATTCGTTCATGCCGATAATAGGCAAGAATTTTTTTATTAATCTCAGTTTTTCCATAACCTTTATAAAAAAGTTTTTCTTCGTGTGGGTTATTCCAAACATTAGCAATGCCTCCACCAATAAACATAAGATCTCGCTCTTTGGGTGCCATGATAGGTTGATCCCAATCTACAATGTAAATATTGCCATCATTAGCTATTAATACATTACCAGCATGAATATCAGAATGACACAATACGAACTCAGGAGATTGTTTTTGGATCTTCTGTTCTAGTTGATCAGCACGATTTACCAAGCGTTGAATTGTTGCTCTATGTTCTTTCATAAATGTTAATAACTTCAAAGCTATCTCGTCAGTCACTCTTTGTTCAGTGTCAATATAAGTATACATTGATCGAACAGCTTCCCGCCATTTTGGAGAATAAGATTCTAGTTTAATTTGGTCTTTGATTGATGAAGGTAGGTGAAACTCATGAACTTCTTTCAAGGCTTTGCCAAGAGTAATCCATTGACCGTTAGTCAAATCGATGTTAAAGCCGTTTTTTCCTTCGATAAATGGGTACGCAGTGATAGTAAAATCATCAATATGGCAAGTTGGTTGACCATGATTTGTTTTGATAGGATAAATGATCTGTTTAATTCCATTATCATGTAACAGTAGTTGCATGATAGTACCAATATCCTGATGGCAACCACGTTTTAACTTTACAAAATAAGATGACTGGTCATATGTTTGAGCTTTGTATACTGACGCATCCATATCTGCACCTAAAGGTATGAATGTTAATGCAGCAACTTTAATCCCATAATTGGTATTTAGGCACTGAATAATGTGTTGCTCTTGTAAAAAATCATCAAAACTTGATCCAATATGTTTGTTCTTTTTCATTATTCCTCTTGATCGATATAAGCAATAGTGTCAAAATTGCTTTGAAAAACATAGAAGCAACTTGTTACGTTGTACCACTTGACCCATTTCCCACGTTTGTGTTATGGTAATAGTATATCTTATTACAAAGGAATTTTATATGAAAAAAACAAAAGCAACTTATGTTAAAGTGGATGCTCGCAATCGTGTGTCATTAACAAAAGTGCTACAAGATATGCCTGAAATGTTTAAAGTATATCAGGATGGTGATAAAATTATTTTAGAGCCAATTCGTGAAATTCCAGAATCCGAAAAGTGGTTGTTTGAACCTGAAAACAAACATATTCTTAAAGAGATTAAAAAAAGTTTAAAACAAAAAGCAACTATTAATCGTGGTTCATTTGCAAAATATGTAGATGATGATTCAGAAGATGATACATAATAAGGAATCATTTTGAGATTTGCTATATTATTTACTAAAGTTGCAGATGAACATTTAACAAAACTTGAACAAGATACATCTAAGAAAAAGATTTTTAAAGCTGTTTGTAAAACATTAGCTTTTATGGAAGTTAATTTACGTCATCCATCGCTACAAACTCATAAATTTCATACATTGTCAGGGTCGCAAGGGCAAGAAGTATTTGAAAGCTATGCACAACAACATACTCCAGGAGCATATAGAATTTTTTGGTACTATGGTCCAGCAAAAAGCCAAATAACTATTGTAGCAATTGTCCCTCATCCAAATATAAAGAAATAAAAAAGACCTGCGGTTAGGCAGGCCTTTTTTTCTGCTGTTTATTTTTGTTGAACTTTGTGATGAAGATCGTGATGATGATCGAGAAGATCGACGAAGTCGTCGGTCAACTTGAATCAAAACCAAAAAGAATGATGAAAGTGTTGATTGGTCTTGCGAAGACAAAACAACACCTTGGTAATATTGGTAGTACCACATGGTGCGTCCTTTTCTTTCTCGACATTCCTTTTCCTCTCTCGTCATTCCCGTGGAAACGGGAATCTATGAGTGAAATAGGTTTGTAACTATAAATTTTTATGTTTTAAGTGAGTAAGCCAAATCTAGCTTGCCTGAAGTCCTGTGCGCCACAGCTCATAGAGCGACGGCGTAAGCTTAAAAGCGTAGCTGGGGCTTATGCTAGATCAAGGCTTATTGTTGATGCATGATTTAACATGCATAGAATTTCTTTTTTCATGATGTCTCCTTTGTAACCCGACGTAGTTGTTAATTAATGTAGACGGATCATTTGAAACTGTTTATTGATAACATGTTAGAATAGATAAAAAAATTGGAAATGCAAATTAATTAAAAAAACTTGTTTATTGTATGTTTATATGCAAAATAAATTTATATGAAAAGATCAGGTTTTTCGTATAAATTATAGTGGATAATGCGAGCTAATAGGGAGGTAATTATGAATAAAAAGATAATCTATGTGATAGCTATGATCCTGATGGGATGTATAATTTTGTATCAATACAAGAAGGATCAAATCGTTATGTTAGAAAGAATAGTAAACAATAATAATATTACTTTATGGACCGAAAGCTTTGGAGATGTGCGCAATCCTACGATTGTGTTTATTTCTGGAGCTGGTGCATCATCTCGATTTTGGACAGATGCTTTTATAAAACAAATTGTTGATTTTGGTTATTTTGTCATTCGTTTTGATCATCGTGATTCTGGACTTTCGTCAGCAGTAGATTTTGAAAAAAATCCGTATACTGTTTTGAACTTAGCAAAAGATGTGATTGCGATCTTGGATGCATACAATATTGAAAAGGCCCATGTTGTTGGTCATTCTATGGGTGGCACAATTGTTCAATTACTTGCAATTCATTATCCACAAAGAGTTTTAAGTATTACATCGATGTCTGTCGGAACAGTTGGAGAAGTTGCTGCTCCATCTCAGGAAACCATGGACGTATTGTTAGAAAACAAACCAACTCAAAATTTTGAAGAAAGCTTGCCAGGCTTTATGGAATCATGGAAACTATTGAATGGAAATTTTGAAGTTGATCAGGAATTAGCTACTGAATATACCAAAGATTTATATGAACGTTCTAATCATCCAGTAGGTGTTGCTAGGAATCATATCAAAGCACAAGAAGAATTTACTGATTTATCTGTTCAACTGAAAAGCATTGTAGTTCCCGCATTTTTTATTCATGGTCAAGAAGATCTGTTAATTCCAGTTCAAGCTGGTATAGCAACTGCAAAAGTTGTATCAAATGCTAAAATTGATGTTATCCCGGATATGGGACATATGATATTTAATAGAGAGCTCGAGCAAAATCTTGCAAACATTTTAATACTTAATTTTAAGTCAGTTCATAACATATGATTTAACATTTGATCTTTAATATTTTAAATATTCCTTTTATCTCTTCCAAGGTAAAGTCTAACATGATAATCTTTTTCCTGAATTGAGGTCGAAGGGACCGCCATAAAAACTAAAATCCACTCATTCATTTGGGTGGATTTTTTATCTTCAAATTGTAAAAATATAGGCAAATTAATCGTTATTGTCATTACAAGTTAAGGTCCTTATACTTTGATGTAAGCAGTTTGTATAATCAAAGGAAACTTCATGCAATCATTAAAGCATGGGGTATTGTTAGGGACACTGTTAATTTTTTGTTTGTTATCAGGGCAAGTCATATCTCAAGAACCAGATACATATTGTACACTTCAGATAAGTCAACCTGAGCAATTAAGTTGGTC
>PBME01000010.1 GCA_002721975.1 Campylobacterota bacterium
CTGTAATATTTGTAAATTTTTTAAAACAGAAAATTTACGTGTATATGCTGACATAACAACATTTGCATATCCTTTTAGTTCTAAAACATACGGATAAATAATTTTATCATATGTTGCACCAACTAAATCTGATTGCTGAAACTGTATTTGTTTAGGAGGAGTTGTATTTTGATATACATTAATTAACTTTTCTAAGGCATCTTCATATTTATTTTGAACTGTAATCAATGAACTATCTATCGAAGAATAAACCATTATATACTGGCATAACATAACAAAAATAAGAGTTTGCTTTATCTTAAACATTACTTCCTTTCTAAGCTAGCAAGCCATGCTGTAGCATCATTTGATGATGCCTGCTGCTTTGAGTCAAGACTGGTAGATTGATTTGTAGTATGCGTTTTTATATTTTTTGCTGTATTTTCAACATTGGTATCAGATGTTTCTGGAGAATTATTATCTGTAGAGTCTATATTGCTAGCCACATTATTTTTTGACTCTACTAATGATTGTAAATAAGCACTAACATTGGTTTGTTTGTTTTTCTTTTTAGGTGAAGCATGCTGCTGCTCTAATATCGTTTGTGTATATTCAAATAAATACAACTCTAATTGATTTAAACCTTCTTGATATGCTTGATCTAAATCTGCATCATGTAAAATATGCAAAGCTGCTTGATATTCTGGGTTATTTAAATAATCTTTAATAAATTCAATATCTTGTAATTGAACTGCTTGATTTCGTTGTATCTCTTGCTGCTCTTCTGTTTTAATTTTTTTTTGATAATTAGAAGATTCCAAGTCATTTTTTAAATAATTAAGTGCATTATTATTTTGCTGACTATTATTTTGTTTTTGCTGAGTTGTAGATTGTTGTTGATTAGATAAATTCTCTAAATAACGTAAATCTTGATTTACCGGAATATCAGCAGTTGTAACATTCGACTTGCTTTGATTTTTAGTTAAATCAGTCACAACTTGTTTAGATTTTGATTTTTTCACTTTTTTTTGCTCAAGTGATGCTAAGTATGCTTCTGCAGGATGTATTATATGTAAACAACAAAAACATAATGCTATGCCATATAAAAAAGTATACAACTCTCTCTCCTTTTTTATGTTAATTTGTGTTAATTAAACACACTATATGGTTTTTATCAAGCTTTAGTATTGTCTATTTTCTGTTGATTATATAATGCATACAATTCTTTATCTGTTGTTGCATCTACTGCATCTTTATCATCACGATACATAATAAAACGAGGAAACCTTAGTGCTAATCCAGGCTGAAGATTTGTTTTACCTGCACTATGAACTGGTGATAATGTTATTTCATCTGATTGTACAGTACACACAATTTCAGGAGTAACCCAAACATCAGGATAAAGGTCTTTTACAACTTCAATATTGTGCGGCTTTTCTTTCTGTTCAAATTTTTCACAACGTTGCTTTAAATCTTGCCATTCTTCGTCAGTCATACCTGTTCCAATTTTTGCAACACTTTGAAAAATATCTTTTGTAGCATTATAAATACCTACTAAAAAAGCTCCTATTCCAAATTTAGTACGTTTTCCTTTACCGTAATAATATCCTAAAATAACACAATCAATTGTATCAACTAGTTGACCTCGAGCATGTCTTTTTAGTTTTATCCAATTAAAATTTCTTTTACCTGGCTGATAGATTGCATCTTCTCTTTTTATAACTAACCCTTCTAAACCTCCTTGAATATTCAGTAAAAAGTAGTCTTGCAATTCTTCTGCTGTTGTTACCTTTTTTTCTTCTATAACTTGTAAAACCTCATCAGAAGAATTACCAATAATTTCTTGCAACATAGCTCTTCTTTGTTTATGAGTTTTATTTAATAAAGAAACATCATTAACATAAAGCATATCAAACACATATAATCTCAAAGGAAAATCTGCAACCGCTTTATCAATTCCATGTTTACGTTTCCGCTTAACTGTTTCTTGAAAAGGTAAAAATGTTTCTGTATCTTCATCAAAAACAATTGCCTCTCCCTCACAAATAAAATTATCTACAGGCAATGATGCTATAGCTTGTTTTAAATCTGGAAACATTTCTGACATATCAAGCAAATTGCGAGAAAAAAAATGTACTTTGTTTTTTAATTTATGAACTTGAACTCGAAAACCATCTAATTTAGGCTGAGCAATACTTGCTCCAAGTTTATCTATAACAGCTTGGGCACTTGATAATCGTTCTGCTGCAGCAAGTCTAACAGGAATGCCTACTTGAATCTTCATATTACGTATGCCATCTAATCCATATTGCTTTAATGTATAAGCAACTAATCCTAAATCAGCACAAATATTATAAGCATGTTCTAAATCTTTGCGTAATGATTTATCTCCTTGTTCCATCCAAGACAATGCATCTAATACAGTCATATCTGAAAAACCTAATCGCAATGTTCCGTTAACAATTCTTACTATATATTTTGCTGATAACGGATCTACTTGGTGTAATAAATCTATAATACATTGCTGCTTTTTTTCTGTTGATCCTGTACCCGCTATTTGAGCACATACTATCAATGTTTCATACACTTTTTCTATGGTTGTTTCCGTAGCTACACTATGCCATTCATTATGTACAACTGACCCTAAATCACCAGCTACTTTAAATTGTTCTTGAACTTGTTGAGAAGATTTATTTAGCAATACAGCAATAATTTCTATCATGCCTTTTTTAGCAATATTAAATTGTAAACTTTTATAAGGAGGAAATAATGATCCTAATGAAAGGTACGACAGTATCTTTACTTCATTAACGGAAGCTTGTTGCAACAAATCTGCAAGTAGCTGAGTAATCTGTGTACGAGATGACTCTTGCTCAATTTTTTCAAATATTTGTGCAACTTGTGAAAATTTCATGTTCACCTTTTTATTGTTAAATACATCTATTATTTCAATACTTTGTTATACAATAAAAAAAGTCTTTGAGTAAGACCCAAAGACTTTAAAATTTTTATGGTAGCGACGCAGGGATTCGAACCCCGGACCTACAGATTATGATTCTGCCGCTCTAACCAACTGAGCTACGTCGCCACACTATATTTTTATTATACTAAATACTGAGCTTTTGTATATGGGTAGTTTTAATATAAAACTTAAATAATGATTTCAAGAAGAATAACCCTGTAATTAATGTTGTTATAATACCAAGCATCATTGTTACAGCAAATCCTTGAATTGGACCTGTTCCAAAATAATATAATACAGCTGCTACAATAAATGTAGTAATATTCGAATCGATAATCACCCACATCGCATCAGAAAAACCATCTTCTATTGCTGCAGAAATTCCCATGCCATCTTTAAGAGCTTCTTTGATTCTTTCATAAATTAAAATAGATGAATCAATTGCCATACCGATTGTTAGCACCATACCTGCAATACCTGGTAAAGTTAACGTTGCACGCATAATAGCCATAAGCATCATTAACAATATAAGATTGTAAACTAATGTAACAAAAGAGAATATACCAGATAATCTATAGTAAAACACACCAAACAATAACAATAACGCTAAACCTATTAAGCATGATAATAAACCTTGATTAATCGATTCTTGCCCTAATGTTGGCCCGATTTGTCTTTCTTCTATAAAAGCAACTTTTGCTTTAAATGATCCAGATTTTAATAATTTTGAAAGTGTTCTAGCTTCTTCAGTTGTAAAATTTCCTTGAATCTGACCGCTAGATCCAATTGCTTGATTAATTGTTGGAGCTGAAATAACCTCACCATCTAAAACAATAGCTAAACGCTTACCAACATTTTCACTTGTTAACTCATGAAAACGCTTACCACCTTCTTTATCAAACTCAAAAGCTACCACAACATCTCGTTTTAATTCTCCTCCAAAATCAACTTTTGCATGCTTTAAGTAATTTCCAGAAACTGGCGTATATGTTGGAAGCAAGTAATATGTTGAATCGTCATCATTTCTACCACGTCGATGGCCAGGAACAACAACTGTACCCTCAGGTATTTCATGATCATATTTATTTAATAAAGCTTCTTTACTTCCAGCAGTATCTTCAACAAGTTTAAAATCTAAAACTGCTGACTTACCTATCATTGTTTTTGCTTCACGAGGATCTTTAACATCTGGTAACTCTACAACAATTTGTTTGTCACCCTGCTTACTAATATGAATTTCACTTAAACTTTCAAAACGACTTCTCAAAATGTCAATATTTCCTTCTACAGCTTCACCTAACAATCTTGAAGATTCTGTACCTGGTATAGTTACTTTTACTGTAGAACCATCAGTAGTATATCTTAATTTACGATCTTCAGAACGCAACATACTCTCTACTTCTTGAGCTGTTGTTGCCGAATGAAATTTAAATTGTAAAGCATTATCTGCAATAACAGGACTGCCATCCATTTCTATTTTTGATACTTTAATTAGTGACTCAAAATCACGTACTTTATCATTCAAGTAATTTTTAACAACATCATCTTCTTGAACTTCTAATGTAATATATGTTCCACCAACTAAATCTATTCCAAAACGAATATTTTTATGTCCATACTGATATAAATAACCACACATCGCTGCGGCCAATAAAACCCACAGTGAAAAACCTGAGCTTAAGACTTTTTCTATTGACTGATTCATGAAATCTCTCCAGACCTTTAGGTAATTAAAATATTACATTCATTTTTGGTGCCGAAGAAGGGACTTGAACCCCCACGAGATTTCTCTCACAGCCCCCTCAAGGCTGCGTGTCTACCAATTTCACCACTTCGGCTAGATGGTCATATAGTATCAAAAACTAACAATCTAATCAAATTAAAAAGCAGATATAATCACACTATTTATGCAAAAATTATTTGTTTCTATTAAAGATCTATACATAAACAAATAATTGCATGTACAAATTTTTATTTACTGTCTTACATTTGTACATACAATTATTAATAAAATTTACTATACATATTTAAGCAAATAATTTACAAATCCACTCTTTAAAAGAACATAATACATATTTCAAACAACATCCTACGCGAGTCAAAAATGTATTAATTCCTTCAAATACTCCTGGTGCCAAATCAATAATCTTGCAACTAATAATTTTAAGATAGCAAACTATATAGTTGAATACTGTCTGTACATTAACTAATAACCAGCAAAATAAACAACGTAAACTACCTACTAGCTCTAAGACAAAGCGATGATACCATGTGTTTTCTTTTTCTTGCTCTTTTGGTAACTGCTCTTTTTTCTGCACAGCTTTTTCTTTTTGCTCTTGTTGTTCTTCCCATTTTTGTTCTACAGACTTTTCTTGTTCTTTTTCTCGTTCTACTGCTATCTGCTCGTCATGTTTTCCTTCACCTTTAATTAAAGATTCAACATGAATGCCTTTTTCTTTTAATGTTTGCAAAGCAGTTTTAATTTTAGTCATTGTTTGTTCTGCTGGTTGAATCAACTTTGTTTTTAAATAAGGAAGCAATGTTGTTTGTAAATGTTTAATTTTTTGTTGAATATTTTTATAAGCATTTTCAATTTCATAATACAAAACCTTAGCTTTCTTATCATCAAGCTCGTTGCCAATCGCTTTAAAATTAGTCCAAGCTTTTGTTTCTAAACTACGACACTCATCGACTATTTTAAATGCTTGTGTCATTGTTTTATCAATTTGACTATCTAAGTCATCTACTTTTTTAATATCCTGGCCAATTTGATCAATTTGCTTTTGCTCATTTTGAATTGAAAGTTTCATACTTCTTTCTTTAGCAGACAAGTCACCACCACGCTTAAATGATGCTTGAGAAACTTCATCTAAAATATTTTTTAACATTTCATCTACTTGTCCCTTGTCAAAACTAACATGCTCATAAAAATCATCTATTTTTTGACCAATTGCATTGACTTCATTAATAAAATCCATTCGAACATCAGCTGCTTTTTTTACCTCTGTCCGTATTTCATCAAAGGATTCTTCTCCTTTTTTAAACCAAATTCTTTTTTCAAGCCAATTTCCACCAGACTCTATATCAATTGTATTAAGACCTGTATCTGAAATATCACTAATCTCTAATGTAGGTTTTGTATCAGCATCATCTTTTTTCTTATCAGTACTAGTTTTTGAATCTTCTTTTGCTTGATTCGATGTTTTAGAATCTTTTTCTGTATCAGTCGAAGTTTTTGCCGATTCTTTGGTTTCACCTTTTGCAGCTTGTTCTAAAGCTGACATCATATTATTACTTGATCCACTTGATTTATTATCTAACTTTGCTTGATCAGTTGCGGTTGTTTTAGTATCATCCTTTGATTTTTTTGTTTTTTCTGATTTTTGATCAGACGATGAAGATTTTGTATCGTTTTTAGTTTCTGACGCAGCAGCTTTTTCTAGCGCTGCCATCATAGGTAATATATTATTACTAATACATAAAAAACTTATTGTAAGTAATTGATACAAAATCCTCATAAAAACTCCTTTAAAGATCGTTGCTATAACGTTTTAGCAACTTCTTTTAATTCATTAAACAATCCTACCACTAGTTCTTCTGCTTCCCATGAAGTATAGCTCCAGCGTACACCAGAATCAACTTTTGTTAACATTGAACAATCTGATTTAATGTCAATAATATCTATATGAACAACATTCATTAACGGATGAACCATTGAAGGAGCACGTACAACTCCTGCTCTTCCTAAAATACTATAAGCAATATTACCTTCATCTAAGAAACAAAGCATTACTTTTTTTTGCCATACCATATTATGATAACCTTGATGATCTTTATGAATAGAAATCAAAATACTTTCATGGCCTTTTGGAAAAATTGTTTGAATTGGTGTAGTATGAGGAACACCTTTTTCTGAAAATGTTGCTAAAACCGCAACTGTTTGGCCTTTTTTTAACAACTCATATAATTCTTCAGGCAGTTTTACCCCTACATGTTTAGCCATAACAAAACCTTTCATTCATTAAAATATTATAACTTTATTTCTTTAAAAATTAATCTGGAAATAAACGAACTGCTACTTCATTTTCTAAAGCAAACCCTTTAGGGGTCAAACGGACTATATCATCTGCATAATCAATTAAATTTGCTTGAGATAAATAATCTAATTCTTTAAAAAACTTTATTTTTTCTTTATCTTGTAACTCTTGTACGTAATGAGTAACATTCATTCCATTTTGACAACGCAATCCTAACATTATTTTTTCAATGTTTATTTGCTTACTAGTCAATTCTTCTGACATATCAACAGGTGATATATCTTGAGATACTTTTTCTAAGTAATTCCCTAAATTTTTACTATTTTGGAATCTAATATTTCCATTAAATGAGCATGCACCTAATCCATAACCACGATATGGCTTTCTATCCCAATATACTTGATTATGCCTTGACTCAAAACCTTTTTGAGCAAAATTAGATAATTCATATCGCTCAAATCCATGTTGTGCCAATGTGTCAACTGTCCAATTATACAAATCAACAGTTGCATCATCTGGTGGTAAATTTAATTTTTTTGTTTTTACTTTAAAGTATAATGGAGTATTTTCATGAACCATTAAAAAATATACTGAAATATGCTTGATTGGCCATTTCATTGCTTCACGAATCATTAATTTCCACTCGTCATCTGACACACCAGGTAATCCTAAAATAAAATCTACAGATAAATTTTCAAAATATTCAGAAGCATCTGTTAACAAAGCATATACATCTTTTGCTGTTTGATGCCTATTCAATGATTTCAAAATTTGATCTTTTAAACTTTGAACACCAATACTTAAACGATTAATACCAGCTGAGTGCCAAGCTTTTAATAATGCTTTATTTGCCGTACCTGGATTAACTTCTATAGTTACTTCAGTTTGCTCGTTAAATATATAGTTCTTCTTTAGTGTACCAAACATGTCAAGTAGTAACTCTGGCGGATAAGTACTTGGAGTACCACCACCCATATAAATAGTTTTTAAAGGCTTTGTTGTAATATCCTTCATCGAGTAAGTGATTTCTCGACACAATGCCGTATGATAATCTTTCATAAATTGCTCATGCGACGCCATTGCTACAAAATCACAAAAATGACATTTATATGGACAAAACGGCCAATGAATATAAAGATATTCAAGATCACGAAACTGATAACTCAAGAATCCCCCGAACTGTTTACCTGTTTAACTGTTTGATAAATTACACGTTGCATATAGTCTATATCATCATACAACATTTTTTCAGAAACTGCAGCTTGTGCAAATTTTATTTGATATGCACGCTCAAACATTTCTTGTAATGTTGCAAATACATCTACAGGTACGAACTTTTTAATATAAGCAATAAGCTCTTGATCAGTTTTATTTAATAAGCTGATATTATAACGTTTTGATAAATAAATTTTCATAATCATCGTAACTTTAAAATAAGCATCTCTGATTGCTTCTTCAGAATCATATGATTGTTCATGTAATTTTTGAAAGCTTAATAAAGCAGCTTGTTCAAAAGATAACGAATGTGCTCGTAAATATTTTTGCCAAAATATATATAAAAACAAAACTGCTACTGTTAACAATAATATGGCGACACTTCCATAAAAATACTTTGAATGCCACCAAGGTTTATACCATACGTCATACACGTCAAAAAGTTGAGAAACATTTGAATTATTCATATTTTAAAACTTTAATAAACTAAACGCTTTTGAAAAAACATAATTAAATCATGTATAAAATTTTTTTTAGATCTAATTTGCACAAAATCTACTTTATGCTTTTGCATAATTTTTCTGTGATATATTAAACGATTCTGCAACGCTTTTTGCATACTATTTTGTTTGTTATGTCTCGTATCAACAAGTACAAGATCATTACTTTCTGAATCTAACATCCAAACGAGCCCTATATTTGCTAACTCAATTTCTTGATCATCAACACATGATAAAGCAATTATTTCTTTATTCATTGCAACTTGTTTTAATGTTTTTTCGTAATCTGACACAATAAAATCTGAAATAATAAAAATTATAGCATGTTTAAATCTATTTTGTGTAACATGTTGAAATAAAACATTTAAGTCAGTTTTAGCACTATCAGGTTTATAAGAAAAAATTGTTTCAATAAGATGATGTGTATGTTGTTTTCCTTTTGCTGGAGGAATAACTTTTTCAATTTTATCTGAAAACAAAATTAAACCTACTTTATCTTTACCATATTCTGCAGCCAAGGCTAATACACCTGTTATTTGCTTCATAACTTCTTGTTTTAACATTCCTTGTGAACCAAAATTTGTTGAAAAAGAAACATCTAAACATAACATAAATGTTCTGTTACGCTCTTCATGATATTGTCGTATAAACAGATTATTTTGATTTTTAGCAGAACTTTTCCAATCAATTAAACGAACATCATCACCATGCTGATAAGCTCGTAATTGATCAAACTCAAATCCAAATCCTTTTTGACGAGATTGTTGACCACCTATGTGTGATCCTTTGAGCACTTTACGAGTATGTATCTCTAACTCTTTTACTTGTTGAGCTACTTTTTTTGAAATCATTTACAACCATCCTTGCTCTTTCAAACAATCTGGTAATACTACTGACCCGTCTTTTTGTTGATATGTTTCAAGCAAAGCAACCATTAACCGTGGTAAGGCTAATGAAGAAGCATTTAATGTGTGAACATAAGATGTTTTTGCACCTTCATGTTCACGGTATCTCATCTTAGCCCGTCTTGCTTGAAAATCTGTACAATTACTTGCTGAAGACACTTCATAATAGCTACTTTGACCAGGCATCCACACTTCAATGTCGTACGTTTTATGTGATTGAAATGATGTATCTTGTGCTGCAAGAAGCATAACTCGATAATGAAGACCTAATTGTTGTAAAATATCTTCGGCGCATGCCATCATTCGATCTAGTTCTTGTTCTGAATCTTCAGGCTTCGTTACAGCTACTAACTCCACTTTTTCAAACTGATGAATTCTAATTAAACCACGCTCTGCATGACCGTAATTACCAGCTTCACGTCTAAAACAACTTGTCCACGCAGTTAAGCGTTTTGGAAGCTCTTCTGTTTTAAAAATCGTATCACGATAATAATTTAATAAGTTTACTTCTGAAGTTGGTGTTAAATATAAATCTTCATCTTGTATTTTGTATGCACCATCTGCAAATTTTGGCAACTGTCCAGACGTTGTCATTGATTTTGTATTAACAAGATATGGAGGTAAAATAGGATCAAAGCCATGCTTCATATTATTTTTAATCATCAAACTTGTCAAAGCATACATAAGTTTGACACCATCACCTTTATATAAAGCAAAATTGCTGCCTGTCATTTTAGCAGCACCTAGAAAATCAAACCAACCGAGTGCATTACCTAATGTTACATGATCTTTTGGAGTAAAATCAAAAGATTGCTTATTCCCTACTATTTTAACTTCTTTATTATTTTCTTTATTTCCTGCCGGAACGTCTTTTGATAATATGTTAGGACAACTTAATAAAAGCGTTTTAAATTGATTTTCTACACTACTTAACTGTTCTTCTTTTTCTTTTAAATTTTTGCCTACTTGAATTGACTGTGCACGAATTTCTTCAGTTATACCGTTTTTGGCTTTGCTCGCTAAATCATTTTTTTCTTTGCGCAAAGATTCGATTAATAACGTCATAGATCTAAATTGTTCGTCTAATAACAATAAAGAATCTACATCAAAAGAAGGTTCTTTTTTTAAAATTTCTTTTTTAAATTGAACAGGATCTTTTCGTAAATCTGTTAAATCGAGCATATGCACTCCAAATATGATGCTTTAGATACTTATATAAAAGAATAAGGTCGAACAGGAACCTGTACGACCTTACAACGGATAACTATTTTGCAAGGCGAAATAATTTCAATCCAATACTACTATCTTCTTAAAATTGAATTTTACGAACTACTTCGCGTAAGTTTTTTCCAGCTTTAAATTTAGGAACTTTTACACTTGGAATTTCAATTTTTTGTTTCGTTGCTGGATTGATACCTTTACGAGCTGAACGTTCTGAAATCCAGAAGCTACCAAAACCAGTTAATGAAACTTTTTCACCTTTTTTAAGACAACGCTCAACAATTCTTACAAAAGAATCTAAAACACGAGCGATATCTTTCTTACTAAACGTTGTTTCTTCGCTTAGAGCATCAATTAATTTTGTTTTATTCATAAGATCTCCTTACAAACTTTATGGAATACTGCTTATCTACTAAATTACTACACAACTTTCTATTGTTTATGTATCCTAGAGTAAATCTATTTACTTGTTTGTCAAATAAATATGATAAAAAAAGCATAAATTTAATCTAAAAGGTATTCAATATGTTGATTGACACGCATTGCCATTTAAATATTATGATTCGCGATTACGCAGCTAAAAAAGAATTTAAACCTTTAACCGAAAAAGAAACTACATTATGCCAAGAAGTGATAACAGCTGCAAACAATCATAATGTTACAACAATTATCAATGTTGGCACTGATTTGATTGAAAGTTTAACATGTATCGACATTGCAAAAAGATTTAGCAACTGTTTTGCAACCATTGGTTTACATCCTACAGATGCTCATGCAAACTGGCAAACAACCATCGTTGAATTTAAAGAATTATTAAAACAGCAAACATCTTTAAAAATTATTGGTATTGGAGAATGTGGTATTGATAAATATCACAAAGGCTATGATGCAAAACGGCAAAGACAAGCATTTCAAGCTCAGATTGAACTAGCAATAGAACATAACTTACCTATAATAGTTCATTCACGTGATGCAGATATCGAAACATACGAAATACTTGCCGACTATAAAAATGAACCTTCTTTGAAAGGAACAATTCATTGCTTTTCTTATAACGAAAATTATGCTCAAAAGTTTATTGATTTAGGATTTGTGCTCGGTTTAGGAGGAACTATAACCTACCCTAAAAACGAAACTCTACGCAATGTTGCAAAAACAGTACCATTAGAATCAATTATCTTAGAAACTGATGCACCTTTTTTAGCGCCACAAAATGTACGCGGTCAACAAAATAGTCCGGCACACATACGAACAATTGCTGAATTTATTGCAAATTTAAGAAACGAAGAATATAAAACAATTGCAAAAATAACATCTGAAACTACAAATAATTTATTTAACATATAAGACATTTGAATAACGATATATCTTAAGATACAATTAATACATAAAATATTTTTATCAAGGATATTCATGTGTAACTATATGGTACTATCTTTTTTTATTTACTTTTCAATGTTATTTACGATTGGTATTTATTTTTATACCTCCAACAAAAGTCAGTCTGATTTTTCCTTAGCTAATCGATCTTTAAACTTTTGGCTTACAGCAATTTCTGCACAAGCAAGTGACATGAGTGACTGGCTTTTTATGGCTTATCCAGGACTAATTTTTGCAAGTGGACTAACTAATATATGGATTGCTGTTGGCCTTGTTTTTTTTATGTTTCTTACATGGCAATTTATAGCTCCAGAAATTAGAATTCAAACAGAACAATTAAAAGCTATCACCCTTTCAGAGTTTTTTGAAAAAAAATATAAAGACAAAAACAATAATATTCGCATCTTAAGTGGAATATTCTGTCTTTACTTCTTTATATTTTATATCGCTGCAGGACTGGTAGGACTTGGAAGAGTCTTTGAACTGGCTTTTGAAATTGATTATCAAACAGGTATTTTAATCGGTCTATTTGTCTCTGTTATTTATACACTTTTAGGAGGACTTCTTGCTATTGCATGGAGTGATTTATTTCAAGGAATATTTTTACTTATCTGTATCATACTTGTCCCATCTTTTGCTACAACAAAATTAGGAGGACTTGCACACCTAATCCAGTCAGTTAAAGTATTTGGTCCTACATATACATCTATTTGGCCGCAAGAAGGAATTATTTCTACAATCTTTGCGATACTCAGTTGGGGTATTGGCTACTTTGGACAACCACACATTTTAATTAATTTTATGGGTATTGATAACCCTAATAACTTAAAAAAATCAAAATTAATTGGTTGCACTTGGCAAATACTTGCACTGAGCTCAGCAATATTTGTAGGCATTGTTGGTAAAGTTATGTTATTTCCAACACTTGCTAACAGTGAACTTGTATTCATTGTCATGGTAAAACAATTATTTACTCCATTTATTGCAGGATTTATTTTATGTGCAATCCTTGCTGCAACAATTTCTACCATGAATACACAAGCACTTATTTCCTCATCTTTAATTACTAATGATCTCTATCTACCAATGCTCAAAACCAATGTGTCTGAATCTCACAAAGTTCTTTTTTCAAGAATTGCAATATTAATTATTCCAGTATTATCACTATTTCTAGCATGGCATGAAAACATAAGTGTTTTAAAGCTTGTACTTTATGCATGGTCAGGACTTGGTTCATGCTTTGGACCTCTTGTTATTTTAAGCTTATACTCGAGACTACTCAATCGCCAAGGAGTTTTAGCTGGTTTAATCACAGGAGGATTAACGGCAATTATATGGCCTATGCTCGCTACTACCATTCCAACTTTAGTAGCTGGTTTCATAGCGAATGGTATAATAGCATTGCTCATATCAAAATTAACCAAAAAATAACTAATTTTTAAATCGAACCCCAACTATTTGTTTTTTATCCGACTCAAAAGCGTGCTGAACATATCTAAATTGCCATATTGATGATAACAAAGGTATTTCTAACTGTTGTTTTAAACTTAATTCTTGATGCAGTATTGCAAGAAACGTATTAAACGGTGTACTAACAAAATGATATGGTTGAGCATTTTCAGATATCACAATTCTTTCTGAAAGACTAGGCGTGCTATAACGATATGATACCTTAGAACCACTTCTACCTGTAAAATGTTTACCGTGCCTATCTGTTGCTACAGTAATAAATTCACTTGAATTTGTTGATTGAATAAATTCTAATACTTTTTTAAAGTTATCTTGTACATCATAATTACTCTGTACTTGAGAATTAATAAAACAAGCAACTACAATAATATACTTTACAGACGTTTTCATACTGTCCCCTAAATTTTAACTTTACACACTACTATAAAGCTACTTAAAAAAAATAATCTCTCACAAGATTTCTGTGAAAAATAAGATTAATTATTGAAGCGACAGAATGATTTGTCTTTCATCTTATAAAAAAACAGTTAACGATTAAAAACGATCAAAATATGATACTTTCTTCAAACAATTCTATCTTTTTGTAATTTACTACCTGATAAATTACCACCTATACGCACTATTACTGTTGCAGTAATCTTATTCTATGCAAATCATTTTTGTAACACAGTGCATACACAAATGCTTCTAACGACTATGTACGCATAGAAACTTTTAGTTACTAAACTCATCTAATTTTGTAGCATTAAGACTCCATTGACCATCCCGAGATAACTCCCATCCATCTGTTATGACACAGCCTGGTCCATCAGAACACTGTCCTTTTGCTTCTAGCTCTTTGGATAATAACGAAGTTGCCTTCATATAAAAACAAACTACAGGCTGCTCCCATGAAAGCTTACCAGCAGGAATCTTCATTCCTCTTCTATGTACATGAAACTCGCCGTCTACAAGATATCCTTCATCAGTTTTTTGATATTTTTTAAAATAAGGGCTACCGTGCAACATACCACACACTTTTAAACTAACTGCATGCAACAAATTTAATGAAAAATAATTATAATTATTTTGATGCAAGACTTCACCCCAAATATTTTCACTGATATCCATTGCTTCTAATATATTTTTTTCCATATCTTTGCCTGGATATATACCAAGTTCTTCAAATCTTTTTTCAACAGCTGATGCTTGACACAAATTCATACCGTTAAACAAAAAGTAGAAAAACAAATAGCGTAAATAATTTTTAAACATATTTTAACCTAATTAATTATTTTGTAACTTAACAGCTCTAAGCAATACTTCATTGTTTCGAACCAACCTCCATCCTTCTGTTTCTACACAACCTGATTCCATAAAATTTTGAGCATTCTTAGGTAACTGCAAAGATGCTTTGCGGAAAAAAAGTTTAAGAACAATATCATATACACCCTTATTCCGTGGATAATACGGAACAATAATAGAATCTTTATTTAACTCACTATGATCACCAACCCTATAACCAGTACTTGTTTTAGGATAATCATTTCGAATGTTCTCCATATTCTGATAATATTCACACAATTCTAAACCTGCGGCATGCAATTCTGTTAAGGTGCTTTTCTCAGAATGAAGAATACTGGACAACTCACTATACATTCTTTTTTCTAAAATTTTTTTAACTATCGATCCAGGAAGTTGAGCATTATCTACACAGTAAGCAGGAACCTCTGTATGAAGAGTTTGTAAGCTTTTTGATTCTGAACAATATATACAATGATGTAAAATAAGAAAACTCATTATTATCATTTTCTGTAACATTTTTACCCCTTCTAATAATTATGTTGATTAATATACTACTGTAAACTGCAACATCAATCTACTCTTAAACATAACGTTTTAATTTAGTAAAAAACTGATCTAAAAGGACATGAGAAACACATCCCGCAAAAAAGAAACATGTATTTGTAATTAAAAGTGTTTCGTATGTTAAGTGAAGTGATTTAATACTGATAATAAGTAGTAACGTTAAACCTAATAAAAACCATATTTTATGAAATATCCCTCGATGACGTACCAACAACGGAACTATTCCTAAAAAACTAGCTACTATAAACATTTCCCAGCGAAATGTCATTAAGCAATACAATAAAAAAAGGAATAATAAATAATAAAATATTTTCTGTCCTTTACTTTTCACATCAACGTCTGGAAACAATGATCCAAATAAGCAAAATACCAAACCTTGTAACACAGTATGAACACTCGGATTTGTATATTTAATACAATACAAAACAACAAGATATGTTATGACACCTCCAGCAATATGTCCTTTATAATTTGGCATTATTTTACCTTTGATACTTCAACTTGATTAATGTTGTACCAGGATAATAAAAATCTAAAATTTGTTGATAATTCCAATGAAAATCCTTTACCAATTTCATCGCGCCCCATTGACATAAACCTATATGATGACCATAACCATTGCCTGATATCATAACTTTTTTCACTATATCATGCTCAGTAGTAGATCCTACCTGTTTAGTTTCTTTCTTTTTACTTCTTCGTTTTATTACTTTTTTATCAAATTGTTTATTGTTAGAAAATGTTTCGATATCAAAACAAAAACTTTTTATTCCTTGAAAAAGAGAATACATTTTTTTACCTGTAAGCTTGAAGCATATATCTTTGTCATAAATAGTAACCTCTGTTACTATTCCTGCTTCATCTTTTTGGGTCACCGCTATCTGATCAATTGATTGTAAACCTGGTATTTCTTGTTGCAGCAATGTAAGTATATCATCATATGCAAATTCAATATTCCAGGTAGCAATTTTACAATTTTTACAGTACATACAAGGTTTTGATCTCATTAAATATGTATGTTTTTTTAAATCTAATTGATTAATTTTTGCAGGCACAACTCCACCACAACAAGAATCAAACATGGCTAATATTGGCTTACTATTATAAGCAATACAAATATCTTTTGTTTCTTCTACTGCTTTTTTTAAACGAGCATACTTATGATGTCCTTTATATGTTTGATGACGAATGCCATTTTCAATATGATATAAACGCTTTGTTTTTTGTGCTTGTAGAATTTGCCAAACTAAATATGTTCGACAAGCTATAGCTAATACTTTATTTACCTCTAAAGGCCAACCAGGCCAACCTTCATAACGAATAACCGATAATAAGTAATCATCAATATCTAAACCATTAATAACATAAACAAAGTTTTGCTCTTTTAATAACGATATAACCCCTAAATACGTATTGTCTTGATACGTTATACCAGAAATCTCTGAGTGCAAAATCTCTGACAACATATTTCTAGGGAGTGCTAATAAAAAATCATAGAGTAATAGTTGTATCACTTCATGTATATGCTTAGTGAAAAAATCGTACCTATATGTAGCTATCTGTTGTAACGATTTTCTATCTTTGCGTGATAATTGCTTCAATCCTAAATTAGCTAAAAATAATTCTTTTATTTTATATTGTATAAACAATGTTGCCTTGTGTTTTAATGTCTCTGATGACATCACAGATATATCAACAACGATATCTTCTAAAAACAAACATGTAATATCTTGCACATATTTAAATAAAGTATCGTATGTTTGCTCAGTAAAAGTTTCTTTTTTTTGCATAAATGTATCAAAAAATGTATGTAACTTAACAGACTCTTTTAACAACATGCTTTGATATTTATAAAACCAGTCTGTAATACTTTTTTTTAATGTTTTTTGATCAGACAAAGATACATTTGGCACAATATAACAAGGAGAGTTATATTTTATACCATTAATTTTTATATGATGTGCATCAGAACTAATACATAATGTATCTTCCTGAATATGCTTGCCTATAATAAACTCAGAATTTTTTGATATAACAAAACCTGAATTACTTTTAAAAGTTATTGCATGATTAATAAGATCAGAATTATTATACTTTTGCAATAAAACTTTAACATCAAAGCTATGCAAACACAAAGAATAGAAACATCCAATATAGATTAAATAGCTCCATCTCACTTTAACCCTTTTACATTACTACACTGATAACATATCAGCCACTTTTTTAGGTAAAAAAACTTTTTTATCAAGACCACGATTTGCAAGCTCATCAGCACGAGTATTCTGGTCTCTATAAATGTGACAAAATGTAAACTTATATCCTTTTAATAAATTATAGGCTATTTCTTGCAGTTTTTTTAATTGACCATCTTTGACACGATACTGGCCATTCATTTGACGAATAAGCAATTGAGAATCTGAGTAAATTGCAAGTGTATCAGAAGGCTTTACAAATTCTTGCGCAAAAAAAATTCCAACTAATAAAGCTGTATACTCTGCTTGATTATTTGTTTTTTTACCAATATAAAAACCTTGCTCACAGACAGTTTTATCACCATTTTTCAAACAAAATCCAATACCAGAAGGCCCAGGATTATTTCTAGAAGCTCCATCTGTATACAATTTCCAAATTTTAGGATCGTTACAATCAACTAAATCTGACTTATTTTTTTGTGCAAAAAAACTTAGCTGTTTCACTCATAAACCTTATTGTGCTTCGTCTTGTTGATCTTCTTTATCGAAATACAAAAATCTATAACAATCTTTACACTGAACAAGTTGATCTTCACGTAAAAATTGTAAATCTTTAGAAGAAATAAGATAAAAACATCCACTGCAAGAATCTTGTGATACAGGAACTACAGGATTTGCAACTTTACCACGCATATGCTCATATAATTCTATCCATTCTGAAGGAACTGTGTCTATAATAGCTTGACGTTTTTTGTTTTGTTCTTGTAAATCATGTTCTAGTTTTTGCAAAGATTCTTGTTCTTCTGTTATTGATGTTTGAATTTGAGACTTTTTTTCAATTTGTGAATTTTGCAATACTTGTAAATCTTTTTCTATTGTTTCATGCATATTCCATAGCTGCATCAACTTAGTTTCTTGCTGATCACGATTAATTTTTAAATTTTCAAGCTCATTACTTGCAGCATCATATTGTTTAGAACTTGCAGCTTTTTCTACAACAGAAACTTGATGTTTTTCTTTTTCTTGTAGCTCTTTTACCTGTAATTCTTGTAAATCAAGTTGTTTTTTTATTTCTT
>PBME01000011.1 GCA_002721975.1 Campylobacterota bacterium
ATTTTTTTTTATTTTATTATGCTGTAGCTCCCTGATGATCTGCAAGTTGTATAACTTGTGTAGTTTGTTTGTCATCTAATACTGGATAGTTTTGAATTATTTCATGCCACTCATGTCTGTTGATAGTATTATTTTCTATCAATTTATCAGTGATAGTTTGTAAGATATCTTTATGTTGTAATAATATCTTTTCAATATCTTTTTCGTAGTCAGTTTTAATGTCTAAAGCTTGTGCTTTCATAACTTTATCGATACTTTCTCCGTTAGAAATTAAGCTATAAATAATTTTCATAGCATTACCTCTGTCCTGCGGATTACATTTTGTGAACGTATTGTTAAGCAGTACTTTTTGAGCAATATTTCCTGCAAGTAATGATAGGCATTCTTTTTTATACTCTTCATCAGAAATGAGCGTGTGATTAGTGGTTGCTATTTTGGTAAAGACTTCGCCGTTTTTCATTTCTAGATCTTTTTGAGGTTCTGCTGCTTTATCGTTTTCAGATTTTTTTTCAGAGTCTGTTTTGATAGCCCAACCAAACTCGTTAGTTTGAATCTCTTTTGCAACTGGATGAATAGTTATTTTGACAACTTCTCTTTTTGTTTGTAAAAGATGTCTCATTAAAGCTTTACCAGCTTGATGTGTTGCAATAATTCTTTTTTCTTCTGTTGGCATTGCTGCATGGACATTTTCAATTTTTCGGACTTCTGAATCTAGTGTTTTTTCAAAATCTTCTTGGCATACAGGTTGTAGTTTTAGTGAAGATAGAATTAATGATTCCATAATAATACGTTTAAGCTTATTGTAAGAAGCGCCTTCAGTTTCTTGCGCAATATAATCAATAAACTCTGGTGCCAGGTGAATGCTACGTTTTAATAACTGTTGTTCTAAATATAGCTTGCGATGATAATAGTTTGGATAGCCAATATGAATAATTTTACCAAATCTACCATCAACAAGTAATGCTTTATCAAGTTGTTCTAGTTTGTTAGTTGCACCAATAACGATTACTTGTTTTGATGCCATATCGACACCTTGCATGCATGTGAGTAGTTGACCAGTAGTTATAGGATTTTTTTCACGGTGTGCTCCTACAAGGTCAAGTTCATCGATAAAGAGAATGCATGGCGCAATATGTTTTGCGTAATCAAAGATTTCATCTATAGTTGCTTTTTGATCAATATCAAGTATTTTTTTCGCATCAATAAAGCTAATTTTCTTACCCTTATCAAGATTCTCTGTGATCATAGTACGTAAGGCTTTAGCAAAAAGCGTTTTACCAGTTTGTGGAGGCCCTTGTAATAACACAGCACGATGTTCTTCAATTTGTGCTCTTTCGTAACGTTCTGGATGCTTCATATAGTTAGTAAGTTTTTTTGCAAGATCTTCTAAGTGAACAGCACCTGTCATATCTTTGAAGTATACTTTTTCGCAGTCATCAAAGTCATATTTTTTATCAGTACCTGTGCAAATTTCATCAAAACGTTTCCAACGCTTGTTAACTTCTTTTTGTAGGTTAAGCCAGTATTGATAGTATAATTTTTTTGCAATTTCTGGTAATGGAATTGTAATCAGAGGTGTTGCAGCAACTAGTCCGTATTTTGAACCGGTTTTAAACATTTCCCAGATAGTGAATATACCGCTACCAGGTTCTCCTACAACTTCTCCATTTTCATTAAATTTTGTAGGTCGTCCATCTTTATCACGAGGGATAAATCCTGGCTTCCCAACCCAGTTTAAAGCTTTATCAAAGTATCCAGCTTCTTTATTTGACTCAGTTTTAAAATATGCTTTATAAAGACAAGCTGCTACAAATGCAGTAAATACTGTTACCCCTGCACCACGCATGTATGAATAAGCATTTTTTTGTTTGAGGTATCTATAGGTTTTGTTTGTCCATGATAAACCTAAAAAGTCTGTTGTTTCTAATAGTTCAGCGATAGATTTTTTATTTTGAGAAATGATAATGTAAAGAGTCTCTGGTTGCAGATTGGTGAGCTTTTGTTTTGAATTGCGCTCTATTAAAGTATTTAAGTATTCAACATTGATAGATAGAGGATTCGTTTTTAATGTTTTTACTAAGTAGCGAGAAATCGTATTGTTTAAGATAAATCCAATAGGTAAATTTTCAGGATCTACATGAACAAATACTTTGTTCAATAATAATTGTGTGAAATTTTGTAGTTCGACAAGTTCTTTTTGTAAGGCGATTTTTTCTGCTTTAGTTCCAGCTATTTTGTTAGCCTGTACAGCTTGTATAATTTGTTGCACGCAAAAACTGATTGTTTGTGTTTGCTCGCGCACTTCTGTAATCATTTGTTCTAATTGTTCACGCTGCATTTCTAATAAGCGTTCATCGTGTGATGTTAAACTGTCTGCAGGTGCGTTATCTGTTGTTTCTGTAGCAACTTGTTTGTCTTCTTGAGCGAATAAGGAAACACTCAGTGTCGCAAGACAAAACATCATACAGATACCATGTAAAAAATTTTTATTCATATGAGCCCTATGAGTCAAATTATACTTAATAAATGTCTATTCACTACTATAATTTTATTTTTGACTCCCCCTTAAAAATATATTAGCTTTGTGTCTATTCTTAATATAAAAAGAGTAGCTAAAAGTGGTATATTTGTCAAAATAATAGGTGATTGTATACGAAATATTGTTTTTACATTCTCTGACTCTATACAGTAGAATTTTGAAACATTTAAATTACAAATTAAGTTAATAGTTAGGCAAGGGAGATTTATAAAATGGTTCGCTACATAAAACAAGTTCTACTAATTTTGCCGATAGTCTTTCTGGTGGCATGTTTTAAAGATGAACATTCAGTCTCTGTTGCTGAAAAAAAACATAATTTACAAGAAGTTATACATTATGAAAACGTTGTTCCTGTCGTTATTATAGGGTCTGGACCAGCTGGTTTAAGTGCAGCTGTGTATGTTTCTCGTGCAGGTATGAAATCGTTTGTTTTTGCAGGTCCCACTCCTCGTGGTCAGCTCACTCAAACGACATACATTGAAAATTGGCCTGGCAGAGAAAAAGTATTGGGTGCTCATTTAATGAGCGATATTGAAAAACAAGCTGTATCTTTTGGTACCACTATTATCAACGATACTATTACAAAACTAGATGTTAAAAATTGGCCTTTTTCTATTACTACTGAAGAAGGACGTTCTTTTAAGGCCTTATCTGTTATTTTAGCTACTGGTGCAACACCAAAAACATTACAAATACCAGGTGAAAGACAATATTGGGGTAAAGGTGTTACAACATGCGCCGTGTGCGATGCTCCTTTTTTTGAGGGAAAAGAGGTTGTTATATCTGGAGGTGGCGATAGTGCTGCTGAAATGGTCTTTGAGCTTGCTCCATATGCAAAAAAAGTAACAATGCTCGTTCGTAAAGATCATATGAAAGCTGCTGTTGCTATGCAAGAGCGTGTTTTGAACTATCCAAACGCTCAAGTTGAATATAATAAAGAAATTAAAGAAGTGTACGGTAATGGTGAGAACGTTACAGGTATTGAAGTATATGATAATAAATTGGATATGACTGAAAAAAGAAATATAGATGGTGTGTTTTTAGCGATTGGCCATACGCCAAACAATAAGCTGATTAAAGAGCAAGTTCCATTAGATGATATGGGCTATGTTAAAATGCAGGGCAGGTCTCAGGAGAGTTTTGTACCAGGTGTATTTGCAGCAGGTGAGATTCAAGATCCTTCGTATCGTCAAGCGATTGTTGCTGCAGGTGAAGGTGTTAAAGCAGCTTTAGATACGACATCGTTTTTATATTCTATTGGCTTTGATGTGCAAATTGGTAAAAAATTGGATAAACAATTTTTTGAAACATTTTCTGATGATAAAATTGAAGTACGCGAGCTTTATGAAAGAAAAGAACTTTATGAATATGTTATCGATCAAAAAGGAGTTGTTTTCTTAGATTTTTATGCAACAACTTGTCCTGCATGTATCAAGATGATACCTGTAATTGAATCTGTTGCTCATAAATATCAAGATTCCGTAAAATTTTATAAAGTAAATTATGATAAAGTGTTTAAAACAATTTTTAGCGAATTGTGGCATAAGCATAATATTAAAATAAAAAAACTCCCGGCATTACTTGTTTTTAAAGATGGTAAGTTATTAGAAATAAACCGTAACATTATGAGCCGTAAAGAGCTCAGCAAGTACGTGCAAAAATTTATATAACAAATTATAAGTAAATTATTGCAATCAGTTGTACGCATTTGTTACGATAGCAATATGAAATAAACGCTTAGTATCAAAAAATGGGGGTATCATGTGTTTGAAAAAACACATCTTTGTGATGTCATATCTTGTATTGTTGGTTCATAATATAGATGCTCTTATGCCATTTAATGCATGGGGTGCAGATATGTCATATGCTAATCAGGTAAAAAGCGTTAAAAAACATATGAATCAGGTTGCTGTCGAGCAAGTTTCTATTGAGTCAAAAGAAAATGAAGTCTCAGGTAAATTTTTTAAACGTAATGCCTTGTTAGCAAAGCGTCCCAATGCTTTGGGTACAGTGATTTATTGTCATGGTTATACATCATCTAAGCATGAATCTTTTTTCTTTAAAACATTTTTGCCTCATTTTAATGCATTAGCATTTGATTTTAGAGCTCATGGTGAGTTGACACAAGGGCAGAAGTCAACTATTGGTGCTGATGAAATATATGATGTGCAAGCAGCTGTTGAGTATGTTAAAAATCATCCAGATCTTCAGGGTAAGCCTATTATTGGATTTGGATTTTCTATGGGTGCTGTATCATTATTACGTGCTCAAGGTCGTTGGCAAAATTTGTTTGATGCTTTAATTTTAGATAGTCCGTTTGATTCTGGACAAGATTGCATGAGTCAAGGGCTTGATAAAATGATGGAATTTAAATTTTTAGGTAAAAAATATCATATACCTGGCAAAAATTTAATTATGAAATCATTGTACAATCCATATTTAAGTCCTATGGTAAAGCAAATTTTTAAATGGGTAACCGGTTTTAATCCTAATGAAATACCAACTAAATTTGTACCGGTTGCGCCTATTGATAGTGCTCCAAATATCAAAGTTCCATGTTTGTTCTTTGCTTGTGTTAAAGATAATAAAGTGCCGGTTGATGCTGTGCGTCGTATTTATCAGGCAGTTAATTCACCTTTTAAGCGTATGTGGATTACTCATGGTTTTAAGCATTGTTCATCATTTATTAGTAATCCTGAGTTGTATTGGTACAAAATTAATAGTTTTGTCAGAAAAGTATTAGATAATGAAATGACTGAAAAAGAAAAAATAGTAGATGATCGAGTGACGATCAGTGTGATATAGCTATATAAAATGGAGGGTTCGTATGAAAAAATTATCGATATTGTTGAGTCTTTTTGCCCTTAGTGGCATTGAATCTTTTGCTCGATACGAATCGGTAGAAAGTGAAAAAGAGTTTATCAAGCGCATTGATGACTTTGATTTTTCTTTGGTATGTTTTGCTGACTCGACAAGTGGACAAGGAAAGATAATTATAGATGCGATGAATTATTTGTCAGATTTAGATATGTTTTCAGACGAGTTACGTCATCGTGTTGGTTTTTTATTTGTGCATGCAGAAGATGATAGTGCAAAAAAGTTAATTCAAAAATATGGTTATCAAGGTAGACCTCTCTTTATTATTTTTGAAGGAGGTGATGAAATAAAAGTAGCAGAGAGTTTATTATCGGTGCCATATACTCGTCAGAAAATTAAAAATTTTGTCGTTCAGTCTATTGGTCAAGCGCTAGAAGAGATTCGAGAAGATGTTGCACAGCAAAGGTCGATGAATAATCGCAAGCAGCCTGGCTCTTTTCCTCGTATACGTGTTGGTTTGAGCACTAATTATTATCCTGGATACGGTTACTATCGAGCAGGGCGACCGTATTGGTGGCATCGTCGTTACAGGAATTATTATCCTGATTCTCGTTTAGCTGGTTATCGACGCGAACCGTTTCATGTTGGTTATTATCACAGAAGGGGCTAAAGATGAAAAAAATAATTATTGCTTTTTTGATAGCTGTGCAGTCTATTACGCCAAAGTACGATCTTGTCTCAAGTGAACGAGCATTTAAGGATGCAATTTTAAAAGAGCCTTATGCGTTAGTTTGTTTTGCTCCATCTCGCTTAGACTCAGATAACCAAGATCAAGATAAAGACACAGTAAAACAAGATTTTCGTACTATAAAAAGAAACATGCAAGCAGCAGCAAAGGTTGAACAGTATAAAGATTATCTAAAAGATAAAGTACGATTTATTTTAGTTGATATTGGTAGACGTCGTGCAGAAGAAGTCGATGATCACTATGAGTTAACACAAATTCCAACATGTTTACTGTTTAAGCATGGTAAACCTGTATTGGATAATAATAGTTATGCTCAAATAGTTGAGCCTTTATCAAAGTATTCAATGTTATCATTGTTAGAAAAATATTTTGATCAAGAGTTTAGTGAGTTAATTAAAGAGAAAAAAGAAGAAGAAGCATTAGAAAGGCAAGAACGTATAGCTCGTTATAATGCGTATGCATTATCAGGTTACCCATACAGCAGTTGGGGTTGGGGAGCTTGGCCGTATCATGGTGGCTACTGGGGCCATCGACCATACTGGGGTGGCTATTATCGTCGTGGATGTTGGTAGCAAAAAAACTTGCATAAAATGTATTCCTGTTTTATGGTGACTTTGAAAAAAGTCACCATTTTTTATATAAAAAGGATGAGTATGAAAATTGATCGAAAATCGTCTATTTTGTATCTGTTCATAATGTTTTTTGCTGTGTTTGAATCTCGATTATCTATTGCCAGCGAAGTAGCTGCAGATGCTTTAGAAGAAGTAGCTGCAAATACAGCTAAAGATATGGCAGAAAAATTAGGAATACAAAGTGAAGAAGATATTGCAAAGCTAACAAGTTTAGTAAGTAAAAGTTTAGAGTCAGTACCTGCAAGCGCAAGTAAAGAAATCCTTGAAGCTGCTGCTCAAGATTCTGCTTCAAAAATGACGAAGGTTTTACAAGATGGTACGGAAAATGTTGATCAGATATTAGATAATTTAGATGGCTTAGCTTCTGATTCTGGTGAACAAACTATGAAAGAAATTACAGAAAGTGTTACCGGAACAACAAAAAATGCTATTAAAGATATGTTTGATAACGCTACCACAGCAGAAGAAAAAAATGCTGCAGCACGAATGATGAAAGAACTTAATGCTGGCCAAAGTGCTTTGAAAGAATTAGAAGGAAGCGCAGCTCGTAAGTTTGTAAGTGGCGCTAGTCGAACATTAGGAAAATTTGCAGATAGGATAGCGAGTAAATTAGGTCGTGAAGCAACATTAGAAATGACTGAAGAAGGTGCTGAAGATGCTCTTGCTGATACAGAAAAAACTGCAGAAGAAGAAGCAGCTAAGGGTGAAGGAAAGTGGGCAAAAATTAAAGAATTTGTTATTCAGCAAGTAGGAGTGCTTGTTTTTATGACGATTCCTCAGATTATGCAGCAATCGATTCAGGCAGAGCTTGCACGAGTGGCGCAGCTTCGTACGATTTGTCGACCGGCAGAGTTTGGTGATTGGGTAGTTCAGTTAGTTGATTCATGTATTGATGATAATAATCCTGAAGGTTCAGTGCCATTGTACACGGTAGTTCCTGTGTCAAATTTACAAAAAGATGGTAGCGGTAATTATCCAGCAATTGATGCAACGGTTGCACGGGCTTTTAACAATTCTATTTCAGGTCCATACCAATATAGTTTGAAATATTTTGGTCACACTGTGCAAAGATACAAAATTAATAATCCAGAGTATTATAATTATGCACGCTTTGTCATGTCATATCCCGCGAGTTCATACGAAGACTTTGGTGCTCAGCCGGCAATGATTACGAGTCCAGAGTTTGAAGGGTTAATGGCTGCAATCAATCAAGGTTATGTTATCAATGCAACAGGAGAAGCATCTGCTTCACCAGGTCAGCCACCGTTAATTCCATTTGCACCAAAGAGCCCTCATGCTCCTACTGATGGTCAACAGCCAATTAAACCTATATCTGATGCGTTGCCAGCAATCTATGAAAAATTAAGTAATTCTCATTTGACACAAACATATACACCATTAGCTGGTGGATCAAATCCTGGTCCTAAAGTGAAGCAAAGTGTTTCGGATCATTTTGATTGTGATGAAGAAACAGGTATGGCTTCTAAAAATGCTTCTTCAGGCGTTATTTGTATTTTACAAAATGCAATTGATGCATATCAAACAGGAAGAGAATTTGGTGGTTATGGTACTATATTACCATTGTTTGGTTGGGATACAGGTGATTACAAAAATATTTTATCAGCTNCTAATTTTCCACATAAAGTTAAAATGTCAGAACAGGATGCAGGCGTTGCTCGTACTATTACTTTGGGTAATGCAACATCAACAGCAAGCGTAAAGAATGCAGACCAACCGGTGTATCAATTTGCTAAGCCTGATAATTACTCTGCAAAAGGTTGTTGGGTGTATGCTTGTGCAAATACTCCGTTTGCTAAAGCAGTACAAAGTGGCTCTGCAGACGTCTCAGTAATGGGTCCGTATGTTGATTATGTTATTTTCTTAGATGAAAATGGTACACAAGTACCTGCTTTTGCACCTGTACAAAAAGATATAGGCCTTGCTACAGGAGCTCAAGCTGCTCAATATAGTACAAGTGTAGATTTTTGGAAAACACTTGGCAGTGCAGCAACTCAGGGATATGCAGCACAGACGCAATATCAAACTACTGCAACTCAAGCAAGTGGCGAAACATCATTACGACAAGTTTTGTATGATGTTAATATGTTGATCGAAAATTTTGAATCAAACATTGCTCAAGGTGGAACTGTATTTGATATGCATACACAGCTGCAAGAAATACAAACAACTTTGACTAATTCTAAAATCAATGTTCCTACTACAGCAAGTAACGTGTTAAATAAAGTAAATAAAGAGTATGCAACAGCAAAGCAGGGAGATGTTTCAACGGTTAGTCCAGATCGTTTAATGTCTGCTTTGCAAACATTAAAGCGTTCATTGACAAAACAACTTAATTCAAACACATCTAGTGCAACATCTACATCGAATCAGAATACAAGTAGCTCGTCTGATAATGGAATCAAGTGGCCTGTTGTTGGATTTAATCCTGAAGCAAAATATATGGTGAGTTTGGTTGCAAGTAATTTACCTGCATTTACGAGTCAGGGTCAACCGTATGCGTATCTTGCTGACACGCCAACAAGTGGCAAAGTATTTGAAGCTCCTAATTTACAAGATACAATTAACAAAGCTATTTCTGATTTCCAAAAAGGATTTCCATTATTGTACGCTCAATATAATCAGCATCAAAAAGACTTACTCAATAGATATCAATATGGACCATTTTTAGATGGTAAAGTATTTGCAGCGCCACAATATAATTTGCTTGATACTAAAAATGAAATAGTTGTTCAGGTATATACTGGTCCTGCTTGTCAAGGAACAACAGGCTCTAAGAAAATAGAAGATTTGCTTGTTGTTGCAAATAAGAGTGGTTCTCCGACAGCTTTACCTAATGATGCAGTAGCATTAGCGTATAGTTTAATTACTGATATTGTGTATACCGTAGAAGAAAAAACTGTAGACAGCAAAACAGTTCGTTATTTAAAAGCTGTTGGACCAAAAGCGTATGAAAATGCTCCTGGTATATGGCATGCAGCAAGTAAAAAATTCATTCCTGATGCAGACAAAGAATCAGCATTACACTACTTACCTTTGATCAAACAATTGTATAGCCAATCATCTCAGCCTGTTACTTTTAGTAGTTCATATGATACGTTGTTAGCAGAAGTGCAAAAGCGTCGTAAGCAATGGTTTGATAATTATGATGATAGTCAGTTGGTTGCAGGGTTATCTGTAGGTAATGTAGAGTATAAATTAGCATCAGAGCTTGATGTGCAAGCAGCTGAAGCGAATAAGCTGTATGTTTATGATGTATCACCAAGTCCTTCTGCAACCCTTGTTAATCAAGACTGGTTTATAGCAGTTGATTTTGAGCAACCAACATTATCAACATTAAATATGGTAAATGTTGCAGAAAATCCTTCTCAAGCTAAAAGTTTAGTTAGCTTGGTTACCGGTAATGTATATGATATGAATGGACAACCTCAAACAGATAAAAGTGGCAGGTTAGTTGTTGTACAAACGACTGCAACAAGTAGTGCAGAAACATTAGGACAAGAGCTGTATACACATTTTAGACAAGTGTATGGCGGACAAAAAGGAATGAATGAGCAGTTTGAGCAAGCGTATGAGCAAGCTGTGAAGCAATATGCTGCAATGATAAATCGCGTTGTTACAAAAGGTGAGTTTGGTGGCATTCAGCTTGGTATTTATGCAGGCGATATGTCTATGAACATATATGTGTACTTTAATACAGAAGGACTCCATAGTTCTGATAAATTTGAGCCTAAAGATTTGTTTGTTACCGTGACGCCTCAGCAAGGACAAGCTCCTAAGTTTGGCCAACAGTTAACAGACAAAACACCGTATATTGTTAGTTTGATTTCGGGTCAAGTATATGATAGTAATGGGCCAAAATTTGCTATGCCACAATCAAGTATTGTTGAGTATGCAAAGTCACAAAGTGTGTATTGGCGTGCTTGGTTGCGTAATGCATTGGCAAGATTACAATTAGCATATACTTCTCGACAAGCTGCAATGAAAAAAGAATCAGCAGATTTAGAAGCTCAAGCAAAAGTAGTTGATCCAAATATACAGTTGAGCAAAGCAAATGTGCAAAATTTAATCAGAAGAATTAAAAATGCTCCAACATTACCATTCCCATATGGCTTGTTGAAAAGAGATCCTATAACATTGCGCTGGGTTCGTCTTGCTCCAGCAAGTACAACTAATAAAAATCAATTTTCATATACTATTTTTAATGTTCCTAGCACGTATAAAACATCTGATGGTAAATCAATGCCTGTGAGTGCAATTTACTCGGAAGATGGTGACTTGTTACAGGTACTTAGAGGACCTGCTCGCGATGCTATGATGCATCAGTATGGTGTCTTTGGTCAAGCTGTCAAAACAATTGGGGTGCCAATGATGCAGCCATCATTATTGATGGATGACGCTGATAAACAAATTAAACCTGGTGCGAATGGTTCAACCTTGTTTGTTAGTGGCTCAAAAGGATTTCCAGGAGATAAAGTTGTTATGTCAAAAGGCTATTACTTGTACTATAGTGCTAAAATGGATAATTATTATATCCTAAATGTCGCAGATAAAGAATGGATCGATGCTGCAAGTGGTAACATTTATAACATGAATGGCCAACCTGTTCCTGCTCGACAATCAGTAGCTGTTAATGCAAAAGGCAAAGCAGATATTTTATTGTTAGAAGAAAATAATGCTGGATTCATGCAAGGTATTATGCCAGATCCAAATAATAATAGCTTGTATTCTGAGTTTAAAAATAATGGAAATGGTCCTTGGAAGAGTTCGTATGGTAATGCAAATGTTAAAGAAAGTAAAACAGGTTCAAATGTACAAGCTTCAGATTCATATACTGTAACATTTACTGGCAAATCTAGTTCCCAAGTTAAAAATTATAAAGTAAATAGTGCATATGAATGGGAAGATCTTATTTTTGTACCAATCAATGCAGATCAAGAGGTGTTACCAGCAGCACAAATGCCATCTGATATGTATCAAAGTGCTCGAATTATTAAAAATAAAGGCAAGTTAACATACTTTATGTTTGCAGATCATATGTACCGCATTAGTCAGTTACGTGGACAAAATGTCTATACTATGATTACCACTGATAGTAAAGAAGCAGAAGACATTACATTGCAAATAACAACAGATACATCTACTAATGTTCCTTATATTGTTGTAACTACTGGCCAAGGTCAAGGTCAGAAAAAATATCGTTATGCATATTTACATAAGAAGATGGCAAAAGATGAATTTATATCATTGCAAACAGAGGTATTTCAAGGAAGCGTTGTTGTTTGTCCTGCAAGTAGAACAGTATCTATGCCAACTATAACGAAAAATAAGCAAGCAGCTTCTCAAACAGATCTGAGAACGTATACATTGTTTATTCCTGATATTGCAGATGTTGATTCGTTAACACAAGTAAGTATCAATGATGTTCAGGGAACACCAGATGCAGATACATCAATGTATCAAACATTTAACAATTTATTATCATATCGTGTCTTTAAATCTGCAGATGGTAGATACTTTGCTTCATTATTTAAAAATGATGGACAATCAATGAATGAACCATTTATTACATACTTTAATCGAAATGGTTATGTAGATTTAGCAACAGGTGCTTTATTTGGTAATGATGGTAGTTGTGTAGGAACAAGTTTAACAGTAGATGATTGGTTAGCTGTTCTTAATAAGTTACTTGTGAGTGTAGGTCGTGATAATCAAGGTAAAAAAATATTATTATACAGACGTGCTGCTGTGATTCAACAGCAAGAAACACAATTAACAATGGGTCCAGTATCAGCAAGTTCTGCATCACCAAATAAAAACGCTACGACTACAAAACAAAGTCAAACTAACATGCCGGCAAAAAGAGCTAACTCGAAAGCAAAGTTGCCAAAACAGCAAAAAGTTTCAAATGTGACTCCTCAAAAGACAAAAGCTGTTAGTCAGCAAAATTAATGTACGTGAATCAATAATATTTTCCTAAGATAGATATTTGTTCTTTCTTACTTTAAGAGCAAGTATCTATCTTATTTTTTAAACGTCTTTACTCTACATATTATAATTTTTTTGTTATCTTTGTGACAAAGAATTTTATTGTAGAGGATATAAAATGGATTGTACGGTATCATTATCAAAGAAAAAAATATCAGAAATTACATCGCAAAGTATTGCGTATTTTTTACCAGAAAAATTTACAGCTAAGGATGTTAAATCTTTGGTTAAAGAATGTGGTGTTGATGTAGCAACATATTTGCAAGATGTTAAATTTACAGGTGCAAAAGGATCGTTAACAGTCTTGCCTGTATTAGATGGTAAGCACTTTACTCATTTAGTGTTTGCTGGATTAGGCAAAAAAGAAGCAAAAAAATTATGTTTTGAAACAATGCGTCGTGCAGTGGGTTCTGCAGTAAAGTTTGCACAAAGTAAAAAATTAGAAACAATTACGTTATGCTTGCCAGAAAGTTCATTGTTTGATGTTGCTTCTGAAGAATTTATACAACAAATGTATGTCATAGCTTCAGTTGCAGGTTATAAATATGATAAATTTTTACCAAAAACAGATAATAAAGAGCAAAAGTTAGCAATTTCATTATGTCTGGCAGAAAAAGATCAAAAAGCTGGAACTAAAGGTCAAAAATTAGGTTCTGTTATTGCTGAGTCTGTTAATCGCACACGTTATTGGATAGATACTCCGCCAAGTCAGTTAACACCGACAGATCTTGCAGATCATGCAAAAAAATTGGCAAAAGAACATGGTTTAACTTGTACAGTATTTGATGAAAAAAAGATTAAAGAGCTGGGCATGGGTGGATTAGCAGGTGTTGCTGCTGGTTCTAGTCAAGATGCAAAGTTTGTTATTTTAGAATATAAAGCTAAAAAAGCAAAAGCTGCAACATTAGGATTTGTTGGTAAAGGTATCACTTTTGATTCAGGTGGATTAAGTTTAAAGCCAGCACAATATATGGAAACAATGAAAGAAGATATGTCTGGTGCTGCTTCTGTTATTAATTCTCTTGTAGCGGTTGCACAGTTAAAACCTGATGTTAATGTTGTAGGTTTGGTTGCTTTGACAGAGAATATGCCTGGATGTTCTGCAACTAAGCCAGGTGATATTTTAACATTTTACAATGGAAAAACAGCAGAAGTTTTAAATACAGATGCAGAAGGTCGCCTTGTTTTGGCTGATGCATTAGCATATGCAGTCAAAAATTATAAACTTGATTGTGTTATAGATGTTGCAACATTAACTGGTGCTTGTTTGTATGCAGTTGGTCCTTTTTATACTGCTTTGTTGAGTGATAATGATCAACTTGCAGGTAAAGTAGAATCTTCCGCTTCACGTTCAGGAGACTATGTATGGCGTTTACCATTTAATGATGACTTTAAGGCAGCAGTTAAATCTCATATAGCTGATATAAAAAACATTGGTAGTCCTGCAATTGGTGCAGGTACTATTACTGCAGCATGTTTCTTGCGAGAGTTTACAGATGATACACCTTGGGTACATTTAGATATAGCAAGTACTGCGTTTAATGTGCCAAATGTATCTTATTTTGGCAAAGGTGCTTCTGGATCGTCAGTACGTTTACTGATTGACTTAGCCATAAACTGGAAAAAATAATTATTTAAAGTTGTATAATGCCGCTTTATATATTTGTATGAAGCGGCATTATTTTAAAAGGATGCATTTTTGACAAAAATAATGTTATTTGCTTGCTTTATTTTTATACATTTATGTAGCAGTGATGATGTTCCATCTTGTATTGTGCGTTGGGAACAAATAGCAAATGATTCTTTACGCTTTAAAGCTTACTATACTCAATTTAATGCTGAGGTATTACAAGCTGATTGGCAGTCATTATTAAACAGTGGATCTTTGTCAAATAAATCTGTTTTTATGTATCATTATGACAATAATCAATTTGTTCTTAAGAGCGCAAGAGGCATAGAATATCGTATGCATAGTCATGATACAGATATTGTTGTCATGAAAGTTAATAATTGTAGTATGCATATTCGGAATCAATCTTTGTATCAGTTTCTTGAATATCAAGCAGGTTTTTGTTTACAATTAGTTTCGAATAGTTTCTGTAAAGAGCAAAAATAATTTCTAATTAATCTTATTGTTCTAAGAAACTTTTTTAAACATAGCTAATGCTTCTTTTGACACAACGCTATGGTCAACCATTGGTTTTGGATACTTCATATTTTCAGGTTGTTTTTTGAATAAATTATGAATTTCTTTAGGCGTGTATTTTTGTAGCTCTGGTATCCATGTTTTAATATATTCACAATCTTCATCGAATTTTTTTTGTTGGGACCATGGATTAAAGATACGAAAATATGGTTGAGCATCACAGCCAGTTGAAGCTGCCCATTGCCAGTTACCGTTATTTACAGCAGGATCATAATCAACCAGTTGTTGTGCAAAATATTTTTCACCCCAACGCCAATCGATATGTAAATCTTTAACTAAGAAACTAGCGGTGATCATACGTATTCGGTTATGCATGTATCCTGTAGTATTCAATTCTCTCATTCCTGCATCAACGATAGGAAATCCAGTTTCTCCTTTGCACCATTTTTCAAAATTATTTTTGCTATATGACCAATTAATAGCATTATATTTTTCTCGAAATGCTTTACCAATCACATGTGGAAAATGGTATGTAATATTAGTAAAAAAATCACGCCAATATAATTCGTTAATGAGTCCTTTAATGTTAGCATCTTTTAGTTTGTGATAACTTTCTCGAACTGATATCGTGCCAAATTTATGGTGAGCAGATAAGTGCGTTGTATAATCTTTTGCTGGAAAATCTCGTAATGTTTGATATTCATCAAGGGTTGTTGCTCTTCTGAGTAATTTTAATCCTTCTTCTCGTCCACCTTGAACTTTTATATCTTTATTTTTTTCTTTTAGAATTTCTGTAAATAGTGATGTTGATTCTGCTGATGTAATTTTTTTCTGATAATAACTACGAAATTTGTTAACTTCTGGTGCTGATACACGTTTACTTTTTCGTGCATTTTTCATATATGGTGTAAATACGGTGTATGGATCTCCATCTGATTTAACAACATCTTCAGGTTTGTTTAATAACGCATCTTCATGAATGGAACATTCTATTTCATGTTCTTTGCATAATTTTGTAATTTCTTCATCTCGTTTGAGTGCGAATGGTGTGTAATCTTTGTTAAATGTTAATAAAGTTGCTTCTGTTTCTTTGATGATTTTTGGAATAATTTTTTCAGCGGTGCCGTAAAAAATATATAATTGAGAATCTTTATCTTGAAGTTCTTTGTTGAGTTCTTTAAGTGATGTAATCATGAATTGAATAGCATTGTTAGATTTGTATTCATTTTTAGAGACTTGGCGTTTATCAAATATAAAGCAAGGAACAACTGTTTGGGCATTATTGAGAGCATGTAGTAAAGCAGTATTGTCTTGTAATCTAAGGTCTCTTCGGAATATGTGTACAGCTACTTTATGTTCCATGATTGATCTTTATTTTATGATAAGTTATGTATATATTTTCTTCATTACTCTTAGTATAATTCAGTCAATTCGTAAAGGAGTTTGTATGAAAGCACGTAATGGTTTTATAGAATATATTAAAAAAGAAGATTTTAAAAGTGCAGCTCAATTGTTGCAAGACTGTAATGTAGATGAGATTGCTCAGCATTTAGAACATATGTACAAGGCAGTACATTTTAAAGTGAATTCTATTTCTGTGTTAAAAAGAAAATTAAAAGATGATGCTTCTTATAATGATTTTTATCATGCCTGGTTGCCACCGTTAGATAAGCAAGAGATTAAGCATACTAATACTGGGGCTGTTGCTTCATATTTTCCATTTTCGACACGTGTTATCAATGCTGTAAATGTTGCAGATGAACAAGAGATTATTTCGATCGGTTTAATGAGCGCAACAAAACAAGAGATCGAAGATTTGCAACATAAGCAAGGAAAACAAAATAAATCTGTTTTGAAAACTGAATCAGTACGTCATGATGAGATAGAAGATGTAGCAATTAAAATTGGACAGACTCAATTTTTTGTTTGTAAAGATGATAATATGTTGGGCTGACTTGCTAATAATTATCTTGCACAGCATTAACGATTAATCCGATCATGAGCATGTTGCAAACAAGTGCTGTATTGCCATAACTAATAAAAGGAAGTCCGATACCTTTGGTTGGTGCTAATCCTGTTGCCACAAATAAATTAATAATAAATTGCAGAGATATCATGGTAGTAATACCTTGGACTAAAAAGACAGAAAACTGATCTTTTAGTTTCCATGAAATACGAAAGCCAAACCAAACAAATAGTATGCATAATATAATTAATAGAGATGATCCGATAAATCCTATTTCTTCTGCAATAATGGCAAAAATAAAATCGGTATGCTGCATGGGTAAATATAAAAATTTTTGTTTTGATTGAGCAATGCCATTGCCCCATACTCCACCAGACCCTTCTGCTATCAATGCTTGAATGATTTGAAAGCCGCTTCCTTGTGGGTCTTGCCATGGGTTAAGATAGGTTACTATTCTTTGCCAACGATATGGTTGTGTATAAATCAAAATAAAAATCAGGGGCACAGAGCTAGCAACTGCACCTACAAAATATCGTATTGGTAAGTTTGCAATAAATAGCATTATCATAGTTGTTGTACAAATAGTTACCATGCAACCAAAGTCAGGTTGTTTGAGTAATATAATTGAAATACAGCCAATTAATCCAAGTATAGGAATAAGTGTTGTTAAGTTTTTATCAGTTAATTTTTTGCGTGATAAAAAAGAAGACATATGCAAAACAATTGCTATTTTTAACAATTCACTGGGTTGAAATAGAAATCCAGCTAAATTAAGCCAGCGTTGTGACCCATGAACTTTGAATCCAAGAGGTGTCATGGTAATAGCAGTTAAAATGGTAGCTATTAAAAGTATAAAAAAAGTTGTTTGTTTAAATATTTGTAATGGAATTTTTTTTGTTAACCAAAATCCTAGTGCTCCGATCATTATTCCAAATAACTGTTTTTTTACGTAGAAAAAAGGCTGTTGCATTTTTTCAAACGCATAAAAAGAGCTTGATGAATAGACAAAAATAACACCAAACGTCATAAAAGTTGCTGTGATGAGTAACAGTATACATAGATCATAACGAAGTCTTTGTTCTTCAAACATACACGCCTGTTTTTGTAAAAAATTACTATTTTGGATTTACTGTACCATATAAACGCAAAGCCTTAAAGTAAGTTTGAGATATTATGATCATTGTGTCATGAATGAATGTTCTGAGTAATCGTGTAGATGGTTACTATATTAGTTAATATAGATGATTATTGTTTATATTGTTGCATGCTTTTGACAAAAGTTTGGATTCTCTTCAGCAGCTTTAATTAAAGGTTTAAAATCTTGTTGCGTTGCATAGCCATGATATTTAAACAACACAGGTTTGGTAGCTTCAAAATAATGTTTTAATTCTTTCATGCATTTAGGACAGTTGTTTGTAGCTTGTTGAATACCAAATATATCTGCATCAAATTCTTTTGCTTGTTGTTTGCTAAGCCATTGAGCACTACTATAAGCTGCTACAGATTGTTGAGCGGCTGCTGTTGTTGCTTGCATGTGGTGACGTAGCTCGTGGTATAAAACTTGTGTTTGATATAATTTGGGATATTTATAAAATTTGTTTTTTACGATAGCCACACATTTTACCCCTGACGTGTAAAATGCAATGGTGTTATGTGGCAATGATGATGGTGCTTTATCTGTTTCAAATAATTGTGCATGTGGAATGATGTGCAATTTGTCTTGCAAGGCATGAAACTCTTGGACTAGTTTTGCATCAGTGCATGGTGTTGCGTGATACTCTTTAGCCATATATGTTTCTTGTTTTTGCGTTAGATTGACTTGTGCTTCGAGTGCTAATGCTCCAAGCAATATTATGATAATATATTGTTTGATTTTCATAAAATTTACCCTTGTATTTCTAATTATTATTGTATAATAAGGGTCTTTATTGTACAAAAGGGTGGAGGTGTTTTTATGAATGAGCTAATTGGTTGTAGAGAGATTTAAAGTGATTACCTCGCTCGATGTAATTTTTAAATAAATCAAAACTTGCTCCAGATGGCGATAGTAATATATTTTTGGGGAGAGGTTGTTTCATGCATGCTATAAAAGCTTCATCAAGCGTTGTATATGCAGAACATGAAATATTGTATTTTTGACACATAGTTTGCAGAGTTTCAGCTTCTTTGCCAAAAGCAAATACTGTAATAGGTTTGTTTTGTAGATATTGTATAAGTGGAGTGCGATCAGTTCCCTTGCTTAAACCTCCTAAGAATAGAGCGCATGATTCTTGATTGAGTGACGCTATTGCTTGTTTTGTTGCTTGCCATACCGTAGATTTGGAGTCGTTGTAAAAAGTACTGTTTTTGTAAGTTCCAATTTTTTCTAGTCTGTGTTCTTGTAGAGTATTGTGATTATTGGTTATGATTAGTGGTGCTTTTAAGATATATAATGTTGCTATAATTATCAGCCAGTTTTCTTCGAACGTTGTATTAGGTAGTCTGTTTGTATTATCAAATATTACATTATTTTTACATTTGATTTGATTATTGCTGTTTGTGAATGTTGGATATGTATGTTTAGAACATTGTTGTGTACAAAATAAAAATATTTGAGAGTTTATTGAGATACACTTTTTGATTCTTTCTATCAAATTGCAAGCAATTAAAGCGATTTGTGATGATGTTTGGTGTCTCATAATGTTACATTTTGCTAAAAAATATTCATCTTCCGAGGTGTGGTGATCGAGATGATTAGGATAAAAGTTGGTCCATATCGCAATGTCTGGTGCAAAGTTTCGTATATAATTTAGTTGAAAGCTTGAAAGTTCAAGTATTGTTGTAGAAGGTGGTTGTTGTAATGCAAGTATATTGAGCATAGGATAGCCGATATTGCCAGCAGCAATAGAGTTTGGTATATGTTGCTGTAGCAGGGTAGTGATACTTGTTTTTCCCAGCGTTCCAGTGATGCCAACTGTAGTTTGTCTATAATTTTGTGCAAAAATATCAAGCTCAGTAATCATTTTGTGATGATATTGTTGATAATTATGTAATGGTATACCTGGGCTACAAATAATTAGATCGTTTTTTTCTAAAAACGTGTCAATGTTTTTATCTGTTTGTTCGATCCAATTTTCAATGTTTTGTTTTGTTTTGTCTAATACTTGAATTTGATTTGAAAATTGTTTGAGGTAATTGTAGACAGATTTGCCAACAATGCCAAAGCCCCAAATGCCAATTTTTTTGTTTGTAAAATTATCGTTCTTCATGTTACGAGTATAACAATAAATAGGTCTTTTGTATGCTCTGTGTAGCTTGATTTTTATTATTACTTATAAATATAGGGTACTCAAATCATGTCAGTACCCTATATTTATATCGATTATTATTTTAATTCTGATGTGTTTATTTGTTTAGCTACAGATAATGCAATCGTATTTTCATATAGGCTGAAATTTTTATTTTGATCATATTCATTTCGGTTTGCCATAATAATGTTGTGTAATTGCGTGAGAGCTTGACTTCTTTTGATTTTTGGATCGATAGGTTGGTTTTTACTTTTTTCTTGCATGCAAAACATTTTGCAATAATCTTGGCATTGTTGATTAGGGTTGTTAAAGAGTTGTAATGTTTGAGCTATGCTGAGTAGTCTAGAATATTGATTTTGATTGCTGAGGATAGTAGATGGCATGATTAGAATTACTGCAAAAATACGTAGAATGCTCATAATAAATTCCTTATGAAATTAAAGATGCTTGAGTAGTAATTAACTCAATATGATTTTATAAAATAAAAATGTTTTGAAAAAGCATGAAAAAAATGAATTTTTAGCAAGATTTTTTGATTAGAGAAATTAGCGCCAATTGGGCCAAAAGAGAGAATGAGTTGGAGTTGGATTAATTGTAACCTGCATATTATTTAAAAAGTGAGTTGGTAGCATACCAAATCCTTTCTGAAAAAATTAAACAATATTTTTGTCATAGTATAAAAAATAATGTTGATGAATCAAGTTAGAAATAAAAAGTATTACTTTTGTGTTATTGTACGAGATACAATTACGCATAGGGCACTTTGCTCTATATGATATTTTATTTCAAGATGTTTACTTATTTCCATACTTGTGCTGCTAGCAGTTCTTTTCAGAGCTAATGGTACAGCTTCGTCATCTTTCTCTGATAGAAGTGAGCTTGTGCGTTGTAGTGAAGCAGCTGAATTCGAACGTTGTAAATTTACAAAACTAGCTGTTTTGTTTAAAGGTTCTGTTGGTTCTATAATGACAGGTGATTGTGTGTCTTTTTCTAGTATACCGCCTTGCTCAACAACGTTGAGTCTGCGGTGTTTCCATTTTTTAGTTGTATCATTGATTGTTGTGATATCTGTTCTTTCTGGATCATATTCTATCGGTAACTGCCAACCATTATATATTGGTTGTTTGCCAGGTAGACTTGCAGATAGATTGATGCTCGCAATAAGGGACAAAAATATATACGTATAAGTACGCTGCATGAGGGCTCCATTTTTATAAATTGTTCTAGCTTTCTTTATAAAGTAGTAAATTTGTTCTTGTTTTGTTAATATATTTTTATAAAAAGTTATATTTTTGTAGTCCTAGATTCATTTTTAATCAGATCAATTGAGAATCACAATTAAACAAATTTAAGGTATTTATTGTATGGCTCAAGATGCTAAAGAAAAAAGTTACCGTGATACGCTGAATTTACCTAAAACAGATTTTCCTATTCGTGCTCAGTTTGCAGAATATGATCCACAAGTATTGCAACGGTGGAGCGATGAAAAATTAAGTCAAAAAACATTTGAACATAACAAAGGTAAAGAGACATTTATTTTGCATGATGGTCCTCCATATGCAAACGGAGATATTCATCTTGGTCATGCTTTTAATAAAATATTAAAAGATATTTTTGCCAAATCTGAGCGTATGTCTGGTAAACATGTACCTATTATACCTGGTTGGGATTGTCATGGTTTACCGATTGAGTTAAAAGTTACTGAACAACAACCTGGTTTAGATCGTAAAGAGCTTAAAAAAGCATGTCGTTCATATGCTCAAAAATGGGTAGATATTCAAACAGACTCATTTAAAAATCTTGGTGTGCAGATGCATTGGGATAAACCATACACAACGATGGATTATTCATACGAAGCAAAAATTGTAGAAGCTTTTGCTGATTTTTATCAGCAGGGTTATGTTAAGCGACAGTTAAAAACAGTACCATGGTGTCCGTCATGTACAACTGTTTTAGCACATGCTGAGATAGAGTATGAAGAGCGTAAAGATCCTTCAATTTATGTGCAATTTCCATTAGATGATTCGTTAGTTGCTAATCTGTTTCCAGAAGTTGCGGGTCAAGAAGTCAGTTTGTTAATTTGGACTACTACTCCTTGGACATTGCCTTTAAATAGGGCAGTTGTACTTAAGCCTGGCGCTGAGTATCAGTTAGTAAAAATGAAAAACAAATTAGTTATTTTAGGTAAAGCCCTCGTAGATAAAGTTGCAACTATAGCTGATACAGCATCAGAAGTTATTACAACCTTTACAGCTGAGAAGTTACTTGGTCAAAAAGTTAATCATCCATTTGTTGGTACTTTATCGGTTCCTATTATTGGTGACGGATTTACTTCGTTAGAGGATGGTACTGCGTGTGTTCACAGTGCGCCTGGTTGTGGTCCTGAAGATTACGAAATTGGTGTAAAAAATAAATTAGAAATATATTCTCCTATTTCTGAAGATGGCAAATATACAGAAGAAATTAATCCTGCAGAGCTTGCAGGTATGCCTGTTGCAGATGGTCAAATCTGGGTAATAAAAAAACTCGCAGAACTTGATCGTATATTTTTTAAGCAAAGTTTGCGACACTCATATCCTCACTGCTGGCGTTGTCATGGTGGGTTGATATTTCGAGCAACCAGTCAGTGGTTTTGTGATTTGTCAAAAAACAATTTAAAAGAACATGCTTTAGAAAAGATAGAATCATTGCAGATGTATCCTGAGAGGGGTAAGAACAGATTCAAAGCGACATTAGAAGGGCGATTAGAGTGGTGCTTATCTCGTCAAAGAACATGGGGTGTTCCTATTCCTGCTGTACGCTGTGTTGCGTGTAATCATGTGCAGACAAATGTTGAACTTATTAAAACTGCTGCACAAGGTATTGCAAAATCAGGAATTGAATTTTGGGATGAAGTTTCTATGCAAGATTTAGGAAATTTTGCTTGTGACGAATGCCAAGAAACATCTTTTGAAAAAGAATATGATATTTTAGATGTTTGGTTTGAGTCTGGCGTGAGTCATTATGCCGTTTTAAATAATAACCCTGATCAATCGTATCCTGCAGACATGTATCTTGAGGGCAAAGATCAGCATCGAGCTTGGTTTCAAAGTTCTTTGCTTACATCGCTTGTTTTAGAACAAGAAGCCTCAATGAAATCTATTGTGACTCATGGATTTACGGTAGATGAAAAAGGTCGTAAGATGTCTAAGTCTTTGGGTAATACTGTGTTGCCTCAAGATATTGTTGATAAAATAGGTTTAGATGGACTTCGTTTGTGGGTTGCAAGTTGTGATTATGACAGTGATCCTGTTTATTCAGACGTTTTAATTAAAAATGTATCAGAGGTATATCGTAAAGTTCGTAACACTTGTCGATTCTTATTGTCGAATCTGTATGATTTTGATGTGAATAAAGATGCTGTGCCGATTAATGATATGCTCGCGATTGATCAATATGCTTTAGTTAGTCTTCATCGTTTTAATGAATCATTGAAGTATGCTTACTCATCTCGAAAAACAACAAGTGTTTTTCACGAAGTTGCTGATTACTGTGTTAAAGATTTGAGTTCGTTCTATCTTGATATAGTTAAAGATAGACTATATGTTGAACAAGCTGATGGCCATTTGCGTCGTAGCGCTCAGACAGCTTGTTATTATATTTTAGATACGCTTACTAAGATTGTTGCACCTGTATTTTCTTGTATGTCAGAACTTGTTTCTGATCATTATCAACTTGATAAACAAAGCTCGATTCATTTGCAAGATTTTAACAATATTGCGCCTCTAGTACAACGAGTGCTAGACGTATACAGCTCAGATAGTTCTTATGTCAAATTAAAATTAGGCTCTTTTGTTACATCATTTGATGGTCATGAATATTTTAACATATGGAATTGCTTGGGTCTTATTCGTTCTGCGGTTTTAAAGCAATTGGAGGTACTGCGCTCTGGAGATGTTGTTCGCCATTCTCTTGATGCTCAAGTAGTTTTGTGTATTACGGATTCGTTTGAAGGTTTTGGCTCGTTGAAACTGCTCTTTAGCTTGATGCAGATTCAAACGGTCGAACAATTTTTGAAAGAATATTTTATTGTGTCAAAGGTTTTCCTTGTTGATACAAAGCAGGGTGATATGAAAGAACTTGCCCCTGGTTTATTTGCTTATATAGATAAAGCCCAAGGTGAAAAATGTACGAGATGTTGGCAATGGTACGAGCAAGATTCTCAAGATCAACTTTGCCCTCGTTGCAAAGCTGTTTTAGATTCATAATCTGAGTGCCTTGGTTTAGATTTTCTTCTATTGTTATTTTACAACATTTTAGTTTGTTAAATTAAAAATCCCCGCTGGTGAGAGAGTACTAGGCGGGGATTTTTAATTTAACTCTTTTCTGGTTATGTTTATTGATTTCTATTTGTATATGTTATGCATGATGAAAGACATGGTTGATTACTGGCATCATTGTCATGTGTGACGCGTATTTGGTTTTAGAAAGACCTTGGTATCTTTACTACTCTCTTACAAGGAATAATTTTATAATATTGCTTTTTTAAAAAACTCCATGCTAGCGTATGGTGACTTGGTAATGATACAAGTTTCATTATTATAGAATGAATTTTAAAAGCGCTTGTTGCGTTGTTTAGAGGGGTTTAGAGATGTTTCACTTAATTACTATTTTTTTATGTATATGTTTTTCATTTCAGATTAATTGTTCACATATAGTGACAGAAGAAGAAGTGCCTCATGCAGGCGTTAGATTGTATAATCAAGTTAGATTAGGGCATCAAGAAAAAGCGCTTGAAATGTTGCAAAATGATGAACTTGTTCAGCGTATACCATCACAATATTTAGAAAATATTTTATTAGATTCTTGTAAGTATGGTTATAAAAAAATAGTTGATGCTTTGTTGCAAAAAGGTGTTAATCCTAATATTATTCAAAGGAAAATGCTTGATGATGAAGAGGTTATCTCTTTTCCTTTGTTGACAGCTGTTGCATTTGGTCAAAGTGATATTGTTAAATTACTGGTTAATTATAAAGATAAACATGGAAATCGTGTAGTAGATGTAAATGTATCGGGAGAAAATAATGTTACTTCGTTAATGATCGCTATGGAATCTTTCAATAAATTTAGACAAGATGATAATAGTAGTATTGCTAAAAAATATAAAAAAATAATTAATTACTTATTAGAAGTTCCAAATATTAATGTTAACCAAACTATGTCTACTGGTGCAACTCTTTTAATATTTGCAATTGAATGTAAGTGTATTGATGTTGTAAAATTACTGATTAATCATAGAGATAAAGATGGAAAACTTGATTTAGATGTTAACGCTCGAAGCAATATAAATATTATTATCGACAACTCTAATGAAATCTTAGTAAACAATATGACTCCTTTGTTATTTGCTGTATTTGAAGGATTTACAGAAGCTGTTGCTTTGTTATTGCAAGTAGATGGAATTGACGTAAATGCTACTGATGTTTTTGGTCATACTGCTTTAACTTCTGCGAGTGCACAAGGAAATGAAGAGATTGTAACAATGCTTTTAAATGTTGATACTATTGACACTAATAAAGGTAATCCTTTATATTTAGCTAGTTTACATGGTCATCATAAAGTCGTTAATAAGCTTGTTAATCATAAAAATAAATTTGATCAATTTACGGTTAATTTAGAAGCAAGCAACAATCAAGGTCAATCGCCCTTGTTAGTTGCTTGTGCTCTTGGATATTCTTTAGTTGTACCTATATTGTTACAAACAAATAGAGTAAATATAAATAAAACAGATCGCAGTGGCACTTCTCCTTTATTCGTAGCTGTTATGAAAAATCATAAGGATATTGTAAAAATGTTACTCGCAAAAGATACTGTTAATGTAAACTTAGCAAATATTTATGGAATCACTCCTTTAATGATGACTGTTGCTGCTAAAAATGTAGATATAGTTACTATGTTAATTAACAGTGAACAACCTATTCATTACTTATTGCAAAATTCAGAAGGCAAGATTGCGTATGATATTGGAATGGATTATGATAGTAAAGAATGCTTACTTGTGTTGCAACCATATTACGCCTTGAAAACACAACGTCAATTATTGCATATAAATGATCAAGAAAAGGAATTTATTCATGCTTATGAAAAATTTTGCAGAAAGAAACCCCAAGAACTTTATCAGTTACTATTTGGTAGAAAATCTTCTATAGATACTACCGGGTCTCTGCTTAAAAATGTAACACAAACTTTACTTACTATTTTTAAAAAGAATCATATTCGTTCTGTGCTTTTCAAATTATCAAAAAACCATGAAGATAGATCATTTACTGAAATGATTATGAATCAAATAGCTTTGTTAGATCAAAATAAAATAGATCAAATTATATTAAAAATAAATCAAGGCGAAGTGGATAGAATTTTATCTGATAAGCCTAACTGTATGGTTTGTTATGATTCGTTTGTATCAGGAAATAATGGTAAAGAAAAAGGCATTTATCCTGTAAATTGGTATATGTGTACTCAGTGTCAAAAATTATATTGTGATACATGTGCTGAAGTTATAAAAGATAAATTTGATGGAGCATGTGCAAATTGTAGAAAGAAAGATACAATTGCATCGTATTGGAAAAAATAAACGTTATAGCAAAAACTTTTTTAAATTTGTATGTACAAAAGAAAGATATTTTGTTTGAACAAAATATCTTTCTTTTGTATTTCTATATTATTTATTTATAGCTTGAGATGATTTTGATTTTTTCTTTGCACGTCTTATTTTAGTTTGTATTTTGCTTTTTACTTTTTCTAATTTTTCTTCAAGTACACCAATTTTAGATAATAAGTTTTGCTGAACTTGTCCTACAAAACTATTGTGTTCTTGTGTGTACTCTTGTTTTTTTGGTTCAGATATAATCGCACCTGGTGGATTGCCGCTCATGTCTATATTTGCCTGAAACTGTTCATTAATTTTCGTTAGTGCATTATTGATTGCTTCTTTATACTTAGCAGCTTTGTTTTGAATCTTTTGCATAGGTCTGCTGTTAGATATCTTTTTTAATTGGTCTTCTGTCATGTCTGATACTTTATTTTCTACTTCATCAAGAGATTCATGTGCTTCTTCTAATTCTTTTCTTAGAGCAATCATGTTAGTTATTGCAGTATCGGCGTACAGTTTGAATCCTTCTTTAGCGAACTTGTCTGAACTTTTAATCCAATCACCTTGGGCTTTATCATTTGGTATTTTTGATTGATCATTTGCTCGTGGATAATTAGATAAGTTGTTATTGATAAAGTCTAATGCTTGAGATTCTGCTTTGTCGCTATAATGAGTCACATGACTTTCTAATTCGTCAAATGCTTCTTCAAAAGCAGCTTTATTTTCTTTATTGTCATTCTTGATATTTTTAGGATCTTCTTTTTTATCTGTAGTATCTTTGGCGTTTTTTGGAGCGTTCTCAGGTGAGCTTGTTTGGCCAGAGTTAAAGTTTGGAAAATCGTATCCACTATCAGGCCCATAAGGCATAGCGTATTGATCGTAACCACCCGGATATGAAGGAGCGCCAAAGTTTTGTTGACTTGCTCCTTGAGGAGAAGTGAATCCTGGAGCAGGCTGTTGTCCTGTTGCTACCGGCGCTGAACCTCGACGTACAGTAGCGTCTTGAGCCTGCGCTTTGCTTCGCTTTGCTCGCTCTTCTGCTTCTTTTGCCATTTCTAGTGCTTCTGGGTCATACTTGCGTAAAAACTTTTCTAACACTGGCATTGTATCATCAATTGTATCTTCAAAGAAAGCTAGTATTTCTTTCCCTTGTTGCATGATTTTATTTTGTGTTTCTTTAGAAGCAGCTGGTAATCCAAATGTATCTTCTATTTCAAAAGTATTATTCTTTTTAGTAAGTTCTTTGTAAAAGTTTTCAAGTTTTTCTACAAGATCTTTGTCTTCTTGATTGTCTTTTTTGATAAGTTTTTTTGCAAGTCGATCTTGCTTTAAATTTAAAATTTGTCGTTTTAAATTATCAAAAGTGACTTTACTTGACCATTTTGTTGTAAATTCGTCAGCTAACTGTCTTTCACTATTTGCTTTTTGTAAGATATCGTTTATCTGCTTGTCTATGTTATCTACGAGATCTTGAATTGTATTTGTATTGACAATTTCAGATTCTTTTTGTTTTTTAGCTGGCTCTTGAGGAGTTTTTGTTTTAACTTCTGTTGTATCTTTAGGACTTTCTTTTGGTAGATCAAGATGAGGTTCTACCATTTTTGCTATACCTTCTATATCTTGAATGTCTTGTTCTGACATGTTTGCAAGTGTAGCTTCAATTACTTTTTCAAATTCTGCCATTTCTTCTGGCGTTAAACTTTCAAATAACTTTTGCGCTTCTTGGACCTGCTTAGTTATTTCTTCTTCTGACATGCCTGAAAAAACATCAGATACAGATGGCATTTGAGGATTAACAGGTTGAGCCTGAGCGCCAGGCTGTGCTGCTTGGTTAGCAATCTCGGCATCGGCCATTTGTGGCTGAAAGTTTCCACTTGGTTGTACATGAGAACTTATTGTAATCATTAAGGATAATGATAATAGTCCATTTTTTATTTGTTTTTTCATAGGTATTTTCTTTATATATTACGATTAAACCTTTATATATCATGTTCTTTGTACTATAACATGTTTGTATAAAATAAACAAAAACTGGAAGTGATATGAAGCCATATACGGATGTTTTTATAAAGGGATTTTGTTGGGGCTTTTTGTTTTTTGCTTTGCATTTGTATTGGTTGCTTGATTTACTTATAATTCATAGCAATAGTATTCGATCAATACCTTTTTGGCTTATGTCTGTCAGCTGGTTTGCTTGCATTGTAGCTATTTGGTTAATGTTGCAACATTACATACATATTACAAAGTTTGCTGATGTTACATTGATTATTGTTTCATCAGTGTTACATGTAGTGTTTTTTTATTTCTTAACTTATTTTTCGTTATGTATGTGTGGCGTGCTGGAAGGTTATCCCCTTTGCAATCCATTAGTTTTGCTTAGTTGTGTTCCTCAATTATTGTGGTGTCTTAAGTATATTGGTTTTTTAGGGATGTTATTGTCTATCATGCTATGCATAAGCTTTATACTTAAAAAATATTATTTGATTGGTTTTATTTGTATGCTGCCATTATTGTCTGGATTTATCTTTTATCAAAAAAAACAATTTACTATGCAAAGTTGCATGTTTTTAAAGCCTTATTGGTATGGATCAAAGAATCCTATGCATGTTGGTTACAAGATTGCTCATGATGTTACTCAGTCGATATGTAAGAATCATAGTATTACAACAGTTATTATGCCAGAATCTTCATTTGCTTGGGATATTACTAAATATCAAGACTTCATACCTCTTATGTGTGAGCATGCGCAAGAAGTATCTATCATGTTTGGTACGCAGCGAAGTGTACTTGGACAACTATACAATAGCTATGTTGTTATAAAAGATGGTACGGTTGTATTTAGCTATGACAAACAACATTTACTTCCTTTAATGGAACGTATTCCATCTTTTTTAAATAAGCTTACTTTTGGTGAAATATTATGCAAAAAGAACAATACGTTTTCATATGGAACAACAAGTAATGATATTATTGTTATTAACAATATTCAATTTCAATTGTTTGTATGCTCAGAATTACTTTTTGAAGCAAAGCCAGTTAAAGGGTATCCTATTTTATTTGTATGTAATGATGCTTGGTTTCGATTGTCATATATAAAACAATGGATATTGTATTTTATTGTTTATTTTGAAGCACTGTATGATGTGCCAATTCTATTTTGCACCGTGACTGGGCTTACTAATTTATGAATTATGACTATTTTGCTCAGATAAAAAAGCTATTGTTTTTGGTTTGCGATCTTTTTTTTCTATCCAATCTAACAAAGATTTACTTTGCTGCGTATGTAATGCGTGCGGGTGTAATATAGTAAATAACTTTAATATTTTTAACGTTTGATCATCGCTAAGACGGTTGTTTTTTAAAGCTAGCATTGCTGGTGTAGCTCCATCTCCTTGTGCTGCTGCAATAAGGTTAGGATTTTTTGATGCTACTTGTTCAATAAGTGATATCAAATTTGTAAAAGTAATGGGCTCCTTTAAGCACAGTGCATGCAATACAGATTTATTATGAAATTGTGTTTGTTGTTGATATTTTCCTGTCAAAGCTGTACATCTTGCACCTTTTTTAAGCCAAGCAGTAAATAATACGCTTTGATTTGAATTAACTAAATATTGACCTATGCAGCAACCGTTTTGGTTGATAGGAAAATCTAAAAAAGGTGTTGGTATAGATTGTATTAATTGTAAACCTAAAATAAAACTATGAGAATTAAGAGGTTCTGTATTTTTAAATACATTAAAGCATCTCATATCAGAAAAAGATAACTTTCTATTTTGTGGTTGATTTGGATTCGTTACAGTCCAACTACATTGTTCTCCTGTATTTATTTGTGTAGTATCGCTAGATTTATATTGTTTCGTAACATGTTGAGTCGTTGTTTCTTTGCTGTATGGATTATGAATTTTATAACGTTGCGTTATTGTATCATCACTTGATGTTATTTTCATGTTTGTACATAAAGCTATTGTTAGTACTATTATTTTGTTTTTCATATGAATCCCCTAAAAAAGTAAACTTTATAGCTAAAAAATTGTAACACATGTGCTAAAGATAGCTAGGTTAAACGTATTTTTTTGTTTGCAAATATGTATATATGTAGTACTTTTGCAAAATTATAAAAAAGGAGTAGAAATGAATAAATTGTTTTTTGTAACATGTATTTGTTTTCAATCATTACTATATAGCTCTGATAATCAAAATATGTCAGTGTATAATAAAATAAGAAATCTTTATATTTTTGCATGCCGAGAAATACAAGAAAACAGTTATGAGCATCATGAAATTGATAGAAGGCAGTATGTTTCTAACGATACAGATTTGAATGCTCCTATTACTTACCAAGAGTATTGCTCTAAAGGTCCATTATTATGTTGTTCTGCTATTGATCAAAGATGTTGCGATGGTAAATATGTGATTTGGAATTGTTTGCCTGTTATACAGATTTTATCATGTTGCTGGCCCGGAACTCATGAATACTGTTGTGGTACTTGCCGTGATGATGTCAATACAAGTTTTTAAAGGTTGTATTTGCACATTGTTGTGATTTATAATCAGATAATTATTAATTTTTGTATAAAAAAGGATATTTCGTGAATAAATTATTTTTAAAAATTGTATCAATGTTTTTCTTTGTTACTGTTATGCAAGCTTCTGAAAACACTATGCCTAGTGTCAACGAAACTTGTCAAAAAATTAAATGTGAAATAAGAAAAAAGCGATCTGTGCAAAAAATGGGAGAAGAGCAAAAAGAAGAAGGTCAGTATAATCAGATAACTCCTCCAGTAAATCATGTACAAAAAGAAAGTTGCTGTGACTCTGTGTGTAAGCCAGGCCCAGCATACTGGTTAGTTGGGTTTCAAATGTGGTGTTGCGATGTAGATAGTTCAGATGAAAAGTGTGCATTGCCTTGTAGAAACAAGCCATGCGATAATATTGGTGAAGCGTGCGTAATATGTCCGGGAGCAATGGTTTTATGTTGTTGTCAGCCTCTGTGGGACAGGTATTGTTTGCAAGAAAAATAATTGTTTCTAATATAAAAAGGATACTTCGTGAATAAATTATTTTTGAAAATTATATTAATGTTTTTCGTTGTTACTGTTACTCAAGTTTCAGAAAATACTTCTCCTAGCTTCTCCCCACCTTGGCCGTCTTGGCCATTAATTAAAGATGAAATAAGAAAAAAACGATCTGTACAAAAAATGGGAGAAGAGCAAAAAAAGGTGAGTCTAATCAGGTAGCTCATGCAGTAAATGAGGTGCAAAAAGAAAGTTGTTACGACGCTGTTTGTAAACCAGGCCCAGCATACTGGTTAGCTGGGTTTAAAATGTGGTGTTGTGAAGTGGATAATTCAGATGAAACATGTGCATTACCTTGCAGAAATAAACCATGTGATTCTTTTGGTGAGCGTTGTGCAATGTGTCCAGGTATAATTGTTTTAGGTTGTTGCCAGATCCTGTGGGACAAGTATTGTTTGCAAGAAAAATAATTGGTTTTAATACGAAGCTGTAAACATTACAGCTTCGTATACTTTGTTCTTACGCCTTTAGCTTTTTCAATTGGGTATTTAGCTTTGATTTCTTCTAATTTTGATTGCATTGCTTTTGATACATCAATGCGAGATGTATGGCAAAATAATAATAACACTATAAGTACATCAGCAGCTTCATCTTCTATTTCTTGACGATTTTCTTCGACATCTTGGTATGATTGTTCAGTTGTTGACCATACAAACTTTTCCATTAATTCGCTTGCTTCTATACCTAGATCCATGGCTAAATTTTTAGGAGAGTGAAATTTTTGCCAGTCTCGATCACTTGCCATTTTAATTGCTAATTTTTTTAACTCAGATATTGTTGTAGTATTATCATTTTGCACGATACTTCCTTTATTTATTAAGCATGTCTTTCTAAAAATTCTACTGTGATAGCTTTTAAACGTTTTGGATTTTCTTTAAATTCTTTTGCAACAATTTCTTTTGTTTCTTTATATACCGTGCATTGCTCAAGTAATCTTAATTGATTTTCTTGCTGCTTCTTGCTTAAGTCTCTTGTTTCTTTTACCCCTAAAGCACAGTTTATTATTTTTTTTACTTCTGGATCATTTTTCATTTCTTGATATTGAGAAAATTTTCTATGTAATGGTTGTGGACAGTAATTATACGGTATTGCAAAAAAATGCAATATCATAAAAAGATATAAATTTTTCATTTTTTCCCCTAAAATGATTTTTGTTAAAGATTTTTCTTTATGTTATTTTAATAATAAATACATAACTATAAAAAATAAAGGGCTTTCATGAGCAAACTGCCGGATATTAAGACTAATTTTCCAGAATGGTACCAAGAAATTGTGTATAAAGCTGGTTTAGCTGATCAAGCTCCTGTTCGTGGCAGTATTGTTATTTTGCCCTATGGTAATACAATATGGGAAAAAATTAAGTCGTATTTAGATAGTCGTATTAAAGCAACTGGTCATCAAAATGCAATTTTTCCTTTATTTATTCCTGAATCATTTTTAAAAAAAGAAGCAGAACATGTTGAAGGATTTGCTCCTGAGTTAGCTGTTGTTACTCATGCTGGTGGGAAGCAACTTGAAGAGCCTTTAGTCGTTCGTCCAACATCTGAGACTATGATTCACTTTATGTTTGCAAAGTGGATCAAGTCGTATAGAGATTTACCTTTAAAGATTAATCAATGGGCAAATGTTGTTCGTTGGGAAAAACGTCCTCGAGCTTTTTTAAGAACGACAGAATTTTTCTGGCAAGAAGGCCATACTGCTCATGCAACAAAGCAAGAGGCACTTGAAGAGACTCTGCAAATGCTACAAGAGTACATTACGTTAGCGCAAGATTATTTAGCAATTCCTGTTATCAAAGGACGTAAATCAAAAAGTGAGCAATTTGCTGGCGCAGAAGCAACTTATACTTTTGAAGCATTTTTAATGGATGGTAAAGCTTTACAGATGGGTACGTCTCACTTGCTATCACAAAGCTTTGCAAAATCTTTTGATATGAAATATCAAGACCAAAAAGGAGTTATGCAGTATCCTTATCTTACAAGTTGGGGAGTTACAACTCGTTTAGTTGGTGCGCTTATTGGTAGTCATGGTGATGAACATGGACTAATATTGCCGCCACGTATTGCTCCTATTCAAATTGTTATTATTCCAATATTGCGAAAAGATAGCAAAGAAAAAGTTATTGCTCATGTCAAAGACTTACAACAAAAATTGCAATCAGTTGGCTTGCTTGTCCATATTGATGTCGATGAGCATCAGTCTCCAGGTGCTAAATTTTATGAATGGGAATTAAAAGGTGTTCCTATCAGAATAGAAGTTGGGCCAAGAGATATGGAGCAAGGTGTGGTGGTTGCAGTATCTCGAATTAATCGAGATAAGCAAGTTGTTAACGTAGATGAACTTGCAAAAAAATTACCTGTTATGCTTGAAACAATTCAGTCTCAATTATTTGAACGTGCTCAAAAGCGTTATCAACAAATGTGGCATAAAGTAGAAAAGCTAGCAAACTTTGCCAATACTTTAGAAAAAGAAAATGGTATTTATCAAACTGGTTGGTGCGAATCTGTTGCATGCGAAACTAAGCTGAAAAAACACTCTGCTACTATTCGCTGCGTACTTGACTCTAAAGAATTTAAACAATGCTTTGCATGTGATCAGTCATCTGCTTTTGATGTTATTATAGGTAAGTCGTATTAATAGCAATACAGCTATATTGCATACACTATTATTACGATAGCGTTGAAAAGATACTTCTTGTTTCTTTATACTAATGGCACATCAAGATTACGTAACGAAATAAAATTTACTACGTGATTTTTATGTACAATTGGTACTAAGGTAAGAGGAAGTTACAATGAAGCACAGTGTATCTATAATTACGTTATGTATTTCTATTTTGCATATTATGGTGCAATCATCTAATACTGATCAAAGTATAGAATTTTCTAAAACTGAATTAGCTCGTTGTTTATTTTCTTTAGCTGATGCTGCTACAATGATTAGTGAACATTCTCAAGAAACACTGTCTTCGGAGGTTGCTTCACCTGTTGATCTGGGCAAAACCAATACGTATAACTGTTGCAATCAATTACTATCTTCTTATCCTTGTTCTCCAAATCAAAATAGTTGCTTACCTAGTACTGCTTCAGTATTGCTTCAGGAGTCTTTAACCAGGCAAAATATAGCGTTTGCTTACTTAGAAGATCTATCGCAAATAAGCAATGAGTATAAACATTTTATTATGCATGCACTACGTGATCGCAATCTGGATACTGTGATTGCTAATATTGTTGGTTTAGAAAAAGAATCTGATGCAATACATGAGCTTGCTATGATGCAAGAAGATTACAATAGACTTTGGAAAAAATACCGATTATTAAAAACAAAAAAAAGATTTAAAAAGATCAAAAAGCGACATTATTAAAAACTTGTTAATTATGTCATAAATTTGCTAAGCTTCGTTTGAATAAAATAAGGTAGAGTATTATGAAGCATTCAGTAGATTTATTTCTATACCATTTAATGAGTGAACGATATTTATCTTCGAATACGGTTGAAGCATATCGTCGCGACATACAACAATTTTTAGATTTTATACAGAAGAAAACAAAAGTTACTACTTTTAAGAAAATTAACAATCAACATATTAAAGATTTTTTAAAACATCTTAAGTATCGTTTAAAAGTCGGTCCCAAAAGTGCATCACGTAAATTGTCAGCTTTAAAATCGTTGTCGAAATATTTGCATAAAGTTGAAAAAGTTCCGCTATTTACTGAAGGTGTTGCTTTTCCAAAGTTGCCTCAGCAATTACCCAAATTTCTGTCAGAAGAGCAAGTGCAAGATATATTGCTAGCTGCTGATAAAGATACAAGCTTAACTGGTAAGCGTAATAAAGTTATGATTGCGTTACTGTATGCTTGTGGTTTACGTGTCAGCGAATTGCTATCATTACAAATTCACAATGTTCATTTTTCAGAACATTTTATACAAGTTTTTGGCAAAGGAGACAAAGAGCGAATTGTGCCACTGCCTGAAGAGATATTACCTGCTTTGCAATTTTATATTGCTAAGATTCAACCAGCGCTTATTGCTTCAGCTGGTGAAACAATAATGACCGATCATTTATTTCCTGTTGTATACGGTCAAAAAGTAGAACCAATGACTCGGCAAGGTTTTCATAAAATCTTAAAAATTATTTCTGCGCAAGCTGGATTGGTGCATCCGGTATCAGCTCACGTTTTAAGACATTCATTGGCAACTCATTTACTTAAAAAAGGCGCTAATCTTCGTGTGCTGCAAATGTTACTTGGCCATGAAAAGTTAACTACTGTTCAAGTGTATACTCACTTAGATGTTTCTCACTTGCAAAGTTTGTATAACACATTTCACCCACGAGCAAAAAAGTAAGTACGTATTATTATGCGATAAGGTTTTTATTATGAAAAAAATTATATTGTTTTTGCTTTGTATGTTTCCGGCAATTGTTCATAGTAGCATTGTCTTAAAAAAGTCTATGGATTATGTGTCGAACAAAGAGCCACAACAAGCAGCAGTTATTTCACAAAGAGCGAGTCGCATGCTGACGCAAATTGGCATGGAATACATCAATGCCCTTAAAGAGGGAACTCCTTTGCCAGATTTAGATCACAAGGGATTATCTGTATGGGAAGTAAAAAATCTTAAACGTGATATTTATGAATATATAAAAGCATATCCAAAACTGAAAACTCCTAAATTGTCTGATTGGTTAGATAAAGGGTTAGAAAATTATACTGTGTTATGGGCCAAGCAACAGCCAGATATTGGTGATAAGCATTATGCAGCTATGTCAGATCATATTGCTAAAAAAGATGGCGGCTATCTGTTCGGTGATAAAATTAATAAAGAAGACAAAAAATATATGGACTATAACACATTAAAGCAGCTAGTACCTGATCAAAAATACGCTTTTTTAACACAAGATTTTATAGCTTTAAATCATGACAATCAACAAGAAGTGATAAAAATTGTAAAAGATTCACAACGCAGCAAACAACCCATAACCCATATTTCTATACATGTGACAGATCTGCGACAACTTGGTCAACCAATAACTAATCTTTTTAAAGAATATCCAAATTTAACCCTCATTATTAATTTAGATACAAATCAACAAACATCTTTTATTATTCACGGAAACATTAAAACGGTAAAGTATCTAATAATTGCTGGTCATAATATAACTACTATAAGGGGTTCACTTATAGTTAACAGTAAAGAACTAATATCTGTAGATTTAAGTTTTCTTACAATGTTAACTACTATTGGAAGTTATGCATTTGACTCTAAGAATTTAACTTTTATACGTTTACCTCAAAGATTAATTACAATCGGGGAAGGTTTTCTTTCTACAGCTTATAACATAGAATACTTACAGCTATCTCAAAGTGTAACATCAGTTGATGATTTTTTTCTTTTTAATTGCTCGAAATTAAAATTTTTACAGTTATCCTCAAAATTAGCATCTGTAGGAAATTATTTTCTTAAAGGATGTGAAAGTTTAACTCACGTATTAGCAGGCCAAGAGACATTAGATTTAGTAATCGATATTGTAGCTGCTTCTAAAAAAGATGACTCAGGAATCTATCAACCAGTAAAATATCAAGGGACTATTAAAGATTACTTACTTAATAAAGAATTATTTCCTAAGTTAAAAGAAGAAAATATTACTTTACTAAGTGATAACCATATACAACAAGAATTGGCAGAAGGATTGCAGCTAGCATCTTTATTACCTTCATAAAATTACGATACTATATATCCTTGTTTTAATTCTTCTTGATAGAACAGATAAATGCCACAACCAACGATGCCTATTGTGATAAAGAAATCAACATGAATTGGGATACCCAAAAATAAATAATCATACAACGCGGTAAATAAAGGTGTAATAAATCCAACAAAAGATAAAAACGTAGCTGTATACTGCTTTAACAAGTAACCATACAGATTGTAAAATAATATATTTGCAATTAAAATCACCATACCAAGCAATAACCAAAAAGAGCTTGTGAATGATGTCATTGTTACACTTGTAGCTTCAAAAAAGCATGACGCAATGCATGCTTGAAGTCCACCCAATACCATAGCTATTCCATTAATGTAAGCAATCGACATGTTTTTATATTGCATTAAATATCTTACAAGAACCCAACCAGCAGAAGCTGAAATAACAGATAACAATAACATGATATAAGCATTGTTATATATAGTTACACCTTCTAATACGTACAAACAAGAAAGGTCTAGTTTTACAAAATATAAAATGCCAGCAAATCCTAATCCAAAACCAATCCATTTTTTTAAAGTCATAGATTCTTTAAAAAAGATATACGAAAACAATGCAGTGATAAAAGGAGACAGATTATACATTAAAGCTGCACAAGAAGGATCAATATACTGTAATGCTATAAACTCAGATGAATACGGAATAAAAATATGTATACACGACAGCAAGCTTAAACAAGCAAAATCAGAAATTTTAAAAACTCTTTTTTTTGCAGTAGAAAAATAATCTATGGTAAGTAATATAGCACCCGCTAGCGTCATGCGAACTGCTATCAATAAAAGCGGTGGCAAAAAATACAACAACACTTTACCCAATGTAAATGTAGAAGCAAGTAAAGCGTATAACGCAATAACTAAAATCATCTTTCCCCTATATAATTTTTAATTCGTCTTGATAGAAAATTATTAACCCTATAGCAACTCCTGCTGAACATATAAAAAACATATATGTTACTGATTCAGCAAGTAAAGCATTACTCAAAGCAAGCGTCATTAAAGGCATAACAAATGATACTAAGGCAATGAGCGTTGCAGAGTAGTATCGTAATAAATAAGCATGCAAATTATAAGCAATAACATTTTGAATAAACATCATCAGTAACATGTAGTATAAAAAGTCATACGCATTGTCAGTCAGTATTAATGGTTTTTGCTCAAAACAAAATGCATGCAATAACGATAAGCAACCACCAATAAACATGCTAATACCATTTAAAAAGTACGGTGAATACAAAGTTTTATGTATAAAGTGCTTCATCAACACCCAACCTAAAGCTGTCGCAGCAGCAGAACATAGCATAACTATCTCAGCAACAGAAAGCCATCCAATATGATATGTGGTATCAATTATTTCAGGATTATTTATCAACATTGGTAACAATGATACAAATCCAATCACCATTCCTATTGTTTTTTTTAAAGTGATCCGCTCAGAAAACAGTACAGAAGAAAATAACAAAACAAAAAAAGGACTTAGGTTGTAAATAAAAGAAGTTTTTCCAGCAGATAAATATTGCAAAGACCAGAATTCACCTGCATTGGTAACATACACATTAAAAAAAGATAACAATACAATAACAATCCAATCTAACCTATTTAGCAAGCTAAATTGAGGTTTATTACGATACAGTAGTATATGTAATATATAAGAAATGATACCTGCAGACACCATTCGCATACCAGTTAAAAAAATTGGTTGAGATATTTGTATTGCAAATTTACCTATAATAAAAATAGAA
>PBME01000012.1 GCA_002721975.1 Campylobacterota bacterium
GGTGGTATAGCAACAGCACTGTTTGCTTGGTATTTGCTAAGTCATGTTTCTATTTTAAGTTCGTTTGGGGTTGTTAATTTAGACGTGGTTTCTCATCAAATATTAATGGGGATAGTCTCTGTTATGTTGCTGTTTGTGCCGTTGATTCTGTTTTTATTAATGAAATCTGTACCAGGACAGTATTTGCATGGTTATGAAGCAGTGTATCAATTAGAAAAAAAGATGAGTAAGCAGCATAAATCAGAAACAGGTGTGTTGTCGGGGATTAGATTGTTGCTAGAGTCACCCTATGTTTTAGGTATATTTGGACTAGTATTCTTTTATGAAACATTAAATGTAGTGTTAAATTTTCAAAGAATATTTTTATTAAAGTCTGCTGCAAGTTCTATGGCTGATTTTACTGCGTCAATGTTTTGGCAACGCTTGCAGATGCATATTTATGGTATGGTGCTTTCATTAGTAGGTGTACAAGTATTATTACGACGATTTGGTGTGAAGAAGTGCTTGCTTCTTGTTCCGTTGTTAACAAGTATTTTATTAGTTTTCTTTATTATGACCTATAGTGCAGATTCTATCATGTATGTCTTTTTAGGATTAGGTACCATTAATTATTCATTCTCGCATCCATTGCGCGAGGTGTTGTATATTCCAACAGTAAAAGATATGAAGTTTAAAGCAAAAGCTTGGATTGATACATTTGGTACAAAATTTTCTAAAGGTTTTGGCAGTTTGTTTGCAGCTCTGTCTGGAGGTGCTGCAGCTGGTGGTAGTGCACTGCTAGGAGTATATTCGTTGTTTTTCACAGTGTTAATGCTTATGTGGTTTACAACAGCTTGGTTGTTGGGTAAACGATATAGTCATGCTATACGTAACAATGAAATTATAGGAAAAGACTAAATATTTTTTGGCTCTTTTTTGAAAAAAGGGTCTTTGATTTATAACGGTGTTAATTTATATAGCAAGGAGCTTTTATGCTTTCTCAGATAATACAAAAATTAGGTTTGTCATTAGATCTTGATGCATCTGAACGTAATAAAATTTGGTGGTTAACATTTACATTTTTTTGCGTTATTGGTTCGTATACAGTTTTAAAAGAAATGAAAGATGTTTTATTTGCTCAGATAGTTGGTGCAAATCAAATGTATTTAGTAAAAATTGTTTCGATGTTTGTATTATTTCCTGCAACATTATTGTATGCAAAACTTGTTGATGTCATGAGTAGATTTAGATTGTTAGTTTTCTATAGTCTGTTGTATGGCGTTGGCGGCATTGTGATAGCATATTTCTTAGCAGATCCTGTTATGGGTTTGCCAAATACTATCGCAAGTAAATATCGCTACTTTGGTTGGTTTGTATATTTGTTTTATGAAGGATTGGTTCCGTTTGTTGTTAGTGTGTTTTGGGCATTTTGTAATTCTGTAACAAAGCCAGAAACTGCAAAAAAAGGTTATACATTAATTATAGCAGGTTCAAAGCTTGGGGGTATGTTTACTGCAGGATTAGCCTGGTTTATGTTTTTACCAAGTAGCTTTTTAGGGGTTCATACTTGGTCATCTGTTGTGTTGCATCAATTGTTGTTAATTGGTTCATCTATCATGCTAGCTGTTTCGCCGTTAGTTATTTATTATCTTATGAAAAATACGAGTGAAAAAGATTTAAGAGGTTATGAAGCTGTAGATAAATTAGAAAAGCAACAAGAAAAAAGTGGAAAAAGCGAAACCGGTGTTTGGTCTGGTTTGACTATGTTTGCTAAGTACCCATATATTTTAGGTATTTTTGGCATGTTCTTTTTTTATGAACTTGTTAATGTTGTGCTTGGTATTCAACGTGCATTGATTGTTCAAGCTGGTGCAAAAAACGCTGCAGCATTTACAGGAACAATGTTTCAGCAAAGATTTTGGATGCATGCATTAGGTTTTGTAGTTTCCTTCTTTGGTACTCGAGTATTAGTTAAAAAGCTTGGCGAAAGAATTTGTTTACTCTTGATACCAATTATTACTGGTGTGTTGCTTGTTTACTTTATGATGATGCATAATGAACAAGCTGTGTTAGCCGTGTTTATGGTGCTTGGTATGTTAAATTATTCGTTCTCTTCTCCATTACGTGAAGCGTTGTATATTCCAACAGTAAAAGATATTCGATTTAAATCAAAAGCTTGGATTGAATCATTTGGACAACGTTTTTCAAAATCGATTGCTTCAGGTGTAATCGGAATTATACAAAGTGTAGCACCAGTGGTTGGCAGTAGCTTGTATGTAACTTTGTATTCAGGCTTTTTTGGAGTTACGATAACACTATGGACTATACTTGCATGGTTCTTGGGTAAAAAATATGTATCTGTAGTCAAAAACAAAGAAGTTATTGGAGCTCAAGACGTTAATTAATATTGTATTTTTCTGTAAATCAGGTACTATTACAATATATAAAAATTCGTAGTTTAATAATTTAAAAACATTTTTACAATAATTTAACAAAGGACCTAAAAAGGTATTTCTTATGATAGATTTTAGACAATTAATAGATGCTGGCCTACACTTTGGCCATCAAAAGTCTCGCTGGTGCCCAAAAATGAAACCCTTCATTTGGGGACATAGAGGTGGCGTACATCTTATTGATATTTCTAAAACAGCACTAGCTCTACAAAAAACAGCATCCTTTTTAGAGTCTGTTGCATCTCGTGGTGAAAGCATCTTATGGGTAGGAACAAAAAAAGCTGCAAAAGATGTTGTTGCGCAAGTTGGTAGTGAATTAAAAATGCCTTACGTTGATTATCGTTGGGTTGGTGGAACAATTACAAATTACCAACAAGTAAAAAAAGCTGTAACAAAATTACTTCATTATGAAGATATTCTAAGCAAAGCTAAAGATGACAGCAACGTGTACACAAAAAAAGAATTAGTACGCTTTTCTAAGTTAGCAGAAAGATTACGTCGTAGTGTTGGTGGATTAAAAGATTTAAGAATGCCAATTGGTGCAATTGTTTTAATTGATGTTAAAAAAGAACATACAGCTCAGTTAGAAGCAAATGGTGCAGGAGTACCAGTAGTTGCTTTAGTTGATTCAAATGCTGATCCATCAGGAATTGATTATATTATTCCTGGAAATGATGATTCAACAAAAGGAATCAAATTTGTTCTTGATTATTTAAAATCAGCTGTTTCTAAAGGTTTAGCTAATAAAGTTAACCATGCAAAAAAAGATGAACAAGAAAAAGAATTAAAAGATGCTTCAAAAGCTCCTAAAGCAAAAGTTGCTGCTTCTAAGAAAGAAGTAAAAGCTGCTCCTAAGAAAAAAGCTGTTGCTTCGACAGCAAAAAAAGCAGCACCAAAAACAACAGCAAAGAAAACAGAAGCAAAAAAATAAAAGTAATTTGAAATAGGGTCTGCTTGGAGAGGTGTCTGAGTGGCCGAAAGAGCATGATTGGAAATCGTGTATATCTCGCAAGAGGTATCGAGGGTTCGAATCCCTCTCTCTCCGCCATTACATATAGACTCACAAAGATCTTTTGAAAATGTTATAAAAGTTGGGGAAGTTAATAAGGATTATTATGCTTAATCTGTCAGGTCCGGAAGGAAGCAGCAGGAGCATGTATAGTTTTGTATTAACTTCCCTGTTTTGTTAAGGTTGTTTCATGGGGCAAGTAGCATTAAATTTAACGCGCAAATGGCGTTCTAAAAAATTTAAAGAAATTATTGGGCAAGAATTAGTTGTTAAGATTTTGCAAAATAGTTTGTATAAAAACACATTTTTTCCAGTGTATTTATTTTCAGGGCAACGAGGTTGTGGTAAAACGACAACTGCTCGAGTATTTGCTGCCGCTATGAATTGTCAAAAATTATCAGAATTTCAAAATAATCCACAAAAAATTCAGTTGCCATGTTCTGATTGTGACTCTTGTGTTGCAATGTCACATATGCGACATCCAGACTTTGTAGAAATTGATGCTGCTTCATATACTGGGGTTGATAATATTCGAAATATTATTGATACATCTTCATTTTTGCCGATATTGTCAAAACGAAAAGTATATCTTATTGATGAAGTTCACATGCTTAGTAAAGCAGCTTTTAATGCATTTTTAAAAATACTTGAAGAGCCACCTGAGTTTGTTGTTTTTATTTTAGCTACAACAGAGATACAAAAATTACCAGAAACTATAAAGTCACGATGTTTTCAACTGTTTTTTAATCCTGTAAAACTAGCAACTGTGGTAAAGCATTTAGAAAAAATTTGTGAACAAGAAAATATTGTATATGAACAAGATGCTTTAGAATTAATTGCTCGATCAACAGAAGGTTCTTTACGTGATGCAATTAATGTTTTGGAACAATCTCGTTTTGCAAGTGATAAAGTTACAAAGACTATTGTTAGTTCTGTTCTTGGATATTTAGATGATCAAATAGTGTTTCAAATTATCATGGCAGTGCTACAAGAAAATCGTGAATTACTGATTAAAGCGGTTGATCAAATAGGTCAAACTGCTGTATCAATTGATTATTTGCTGCAACGATGTCAAGAATGCATGTATGATATTATGATGTATAAATATCAAGCTTCTCAAAAGTATTTTATTACTATACCAGAAGATATTGTACAGATTGTAGATGCAACTAGTGTTACTAGAATTGTACAATGCTTTGATGAATTATCTTTACTTGATGAAGTTTTAGCAAAAACTTCTAAAAAACAATTATTGTTTGAATCAAAATTGCTTGCAATGACATTGTCACAGCATTCAGCGATGAATGTTGAAAAAAAAAAATTAACAACGAAGGTCGTAGATAATACAAGTCGTTACGTTGAACAATGGAAAACTTTTATACAAGCAATTACAAAACAAACTGATCCAATATTATATTCCATGTTTTGTGAAAGTGATTTTATTAATTTTGATATAGAACAAAAAACAGTACAAATTCAAACATTAAAAAAATTTATTATGTTTCAAGATTTGTTTATGGAACATAAAAAAAGTTATCAAACGATTCTGGAACGTTGTTTTGGTGCTCAAGTTATATTAGCAATAGATTTTGGAAAAGAAATGAGGGTTAAAAAAGAAAGTGTTGTGCAGCAAAAAAGAACTCCTGTATCGTCACATCGTCAAACAACTCATAGTGTACGACAAGTAGCAGGTACTTTGGATATATCAGATAAAGAGAAATGGAAATTGACACATACGCTGTTGAAGCTTTTTGGGGGAACTGTATCAGAAATGGGAAAGGATAAACATGAGTCGGATGCCTAAGGTTGTAGTAGTTGGAAGAACTAATGTTGGTAAATCATCATTATTCAATAGAATAGCTCCAAACGTGCAAAGTTTAACACTTGATCAAGAGGGTGTTACAAGAGATTACATTAATGACATTGTTGAATGGAACAATGTTACATTTGAATTAATTGATACTGGTGGTATTGATCTATGTAAAAATACTGACAAAATTACTGAACAAGTTACGCAAAAAGTAAAAACAGTATTAGACACAGCAACAATGTTATTGTTTGTCGTAGATATTAAAACGGGTATTACTGATCAAGATTCAAGAATAGCTCGTTTATTGCAGGGATTAAAAAAACCTGTTTTTGTGTTAGCTAATAAAGCAGATGCTGCACTACATGAAGAAGAAATGTATGAATTTGCGCAACTCGGTTTTGAAAAAGTATTTCCTGTATCAGCTGTACATGGACGTGGAATAGCTGATGTTCTTGATGATATTGTTCAACAAGTAACTACTATGGAAATTAAAACTGAAGTTATTAACGAAGCGCCTGAATTTAAAGTTGCTTTATTAGGACGTCCTAATGCTGGTAAGTCATCATTGATTAATTTGCTTGTTAAAGAAGATTTTTCTATTGTGTCAGATCAGGCTGGTACAACTCGTGAAGCATTACGAAAAAAAATTGCTTTTAACAAAAAAGTAGTAGAGTTAATTGATACAGCTGGGGTAAGAAAAAAAGCTGGTATTTCAACAAAGCTAGAAGAAATGATGGTAACGAATGCGTTACAAATTTCTAAACGAGCACACATTGTTTTATTATTAATTGATGTAGAAGAGCCACATTTAACATCGCAAGAATTAAAGCTAACATCATATGCTTTTGATAATGGTTGTGCTGTTATTGTATTATTTAATAAAGTAGATCTGTTAGACGAAGAGAAAAAAACATATTTGGATTATTCGTTAGAAAAATATGATTATTTCTTAAAAAAACTTGAATCAACTCAGATTTCTTGCAAAACAGGTAAAAATATTGGCAAAGTTTTGCCTCTTGTACAAAAAGTTTGGGATAGGTTTAATGTACGATTCTCTGAACGACATTTAACAGATATATTCATGGATGCTGTGACAAGAACGCCATTATATAAAATAGGTAAGCGTTTAACTTTTTACAAAGCTCGTCAAGTAGGATCAGCTCCATTGCGTATAGAGCTTCTTGTAAGAAATAAAGAATTATATGAAGCTAATCATATTGCTTTCTTTGAAAATGTTTTAAGGAAAAAAGAGAAATTAACAAGTGTGCCAATTTTCTTTTATTTAAAAGAGAAAAAATAGTATAGTAGGTCTAACAAAATTGTTAGACCTATTTTTTTATACAAATGTGGGAGTGATACGTATGAAAGTAGATTTTGATTTTCGTGGTATGATGCATACACAAGCTATTCAAGATTATATCAATAAAAATATTGAAAAATTTAAAAAATATTTTGGTAAAGAAGATCCAGATGCAACGTTTGTTCATGTTACATTATTAGGCAAAGAGAATCATGATATTTATCGAGTAGAAATTCGTGTTAAGACTCCTCATTTTGACTTAATTGCTGAGCGTGAAAATCATGATATGTATCCTTTAATTGATGAAGTAGTACATATTATGGAGCGTGAGCTAAAAGATGCTAAAGAAAAGTTTTTAGATAGTATTCAAAAAGCAAAAAAACCTAATAGATAATACAGCTAGGAAGAAAATGAAAAAATGGTTGCTACTACTATGTAGTATTACTGTATTTGCTCAAATATATCCTGTACCTCAGCAAGATTTTACTATGTATCAAATTTGGCAAAGACAAAAAGTAAAAAATGCTCATTGTATTTGTAAAAAGCATGTTCGTTGGATTCAAGCTCAATTTCAAATGTTTGGTATCCATGCTGCGATTAAAAATGATATTAAATATGAATTAGAAATGAAAGCAGCTTGGGATGGTAAGCGTGTAAATCGTCGTTCATTAGCGCAATTGATTCGTCATAAAGCTCAAAAATTTAATTCTTAACACATTGATATTTTAAAAGAAATATTCAAAAGGGTAGTGTATAACTACCCTTTTTTCATGCAATATACGTGGATACCAAAGCTATAAAAATATAGGCAGCTTTTGACCAGGTATAGACCTTATGAGATAATTTATATAATAAAAGGTATGAGGTTATGACGATAAGCCTATAAAATGGAGGTATTCATGAAAAGTAGTATTAAAATATTGTTGTTATTGCAGGTACTTATATGTGCTCATATAACATATTCTAGTTTAAGATTTAATAACTATAAAGAATCAATTTTACCAAAAAATAAAGGCTTAAGTTGTTTCATATCTCAACAATTTCAACAAAAATATGTACAGTCTCTTTTTAATGAAATTCAAGAAGAACTTCGATATAGCTGCGCTGCTACTGTAGGGGTAGTACAACAAGTAGGTCAATATCGCGTTGCTTCTTATGGTAATAATGTTATTTCGGTTTTTCCGTTATTTTTTCAGTATCCTAAGTTTGTACAGCGTATGGTATTGTTGCATGAAATGCGACATCATCAACAAGAAAAAATAAAAAAATATGCTGATACTTCTAGTATGTTCCAATTGATTGAAGATGCACGAGAGCAAGGTCGTTTTACTGAACAACAAATTAGTGAATATGATGCAGATTTATATGCTATAAAACATACACAATGTTTAGGTTGTTTAATAGAAAGCTGTCAAATATTACAAACAAAAGATTTAAAAAAACGAAAACAGTTTGGCTATATGATGCCTGAAGAATATAGTCCATTTATTCAAAAAGCTAACATCTTTTGTGACTATCACCAGCATAATGCAGAGTATTATACTGCTGAGCAAAAATTATATGTACCAGGTAAGATATTGTCTAAGCTGCATCAATAAAATTATAAGACGTGATATATGATGAAAAATAAAATAATTATATGTATAGCAATAATAGCATTAGTTTCTGTGCATGTTACTCTTCCAATGTTTACACGTTCTAGATTAGGACCACTTTGTCATCAACGTATGAAACAATGCGCTATGAGATGTATGTCATATTTTAATCATTCTGATAATAATGATAATAACAATAATGATGATTCACATAGTGGAAAAAAAGCAATGTTTGCTGTCATGAGTGTAGGGTTAGCTAAGTATGCTTATGATAAATATTCTGATCAACAATTAGAAGTGCAAGAGCGTCAAGTGCAATTAGTTTTAAAAAAAGATAATCCATGTCAACGATTAGATGTTGTAGAGCTGTTTAAACAATGTAAACAAGATTTGGGGATTACTAATCATATTCAACTTTTAGAAGGTAAAGTTGATGCTCACGCTGCGTATGCTATGGCATATTATTTTGATTCGATAAAAAGTATTTGGTTAAGTGCAGATTTTTTTACATTAAGTAAGAATCGCCAAAGAATGTTGTTGTTACATGAATTACGACATTGGCAACAAGCTAATACATTAACAAGTTTAGAAAAAGAACAAGTAATTGCAGAGTATGTGCAAAAAGTTCCATGGTATTATCGATCAAATGATCTTGCGTATGCAGCAGATGAATATGATGCAGATAAGTGTGCTGTGTCTCATACGAAATGTTTTTACTGTTTATTAGAATTCATGCTATATCGTGATCTTATTGATAGACGTCAAGGATATATGGGTTTATCAGATATTGTGCCATATTTAGAAAAATCTCATGGTAATTGTACATATCATACAGAACTAGGTGATTATCTTGCGTTACAAACTATGTTGCAACAAGATCCTAACCTTCAAGAAAAATGGCATAAACATGTACAAGAGCAAAAGTTAGATATATGTAAATCTCTGAAAGATGGCAATGTGCAGCAGGCAAGACAAGACATTGTAGAAATATGTAAAAATTGGTCACATAGCACAGTAATAGAACTAGATGATATATCTAAAATATAACTGGTTCTATAAAAATATAGTGAGCTTTTGACGATATATAGGTGTTGTGAGATACTAAAAAAACAGAAAAAGCCTATAGCTACTATGTTTTTGATAAGTAATTATAGATAAAAATGGAGAAAATTATGAAAAAAGTAATAAAAAATCTTATGTTAGTGAGTTTGGTAGCAAGTAGTAGTTTGTCATATTCAATGTTGAGACGAACTGTTTTACCTTGTGGTATTTCACAAGCTGCATCACATATGGTAACTGTTCCTGAATCTGTAGTATCGCAAAGAAGTGCGAGTGATTCTAATCAGAATTACTCTAAATTTTTCACAAAAGTATGTAACATGAATATGGGCAGTATAGTACCAGATAAGGTGCAAAAAAGATGGAATATGTTACATGTAGAGCAAAAAAAATTAGTAAAAAGAGTTTTTGCTGGATCTTGTTTATTATTTCCTCATGATCCTTTTTTAGCATCTACGTTTAGTGTTGGAACTTTTTTGATGCTCCAAGCAATTAAGTTAAGAAGCAATATTGCTTTGGAATATAAATATTTTAAAAAGAGTTTAAGTATAGAAAAAGTTATTGCTGATGCAAGTTATCAATTTGAAAAATCATCGAGAGAAAGTAATTCTTCTCAATTAAAGTTTTAAGAATTCGTGAATGTAAGGGATAATTTATTTGACGATATAGATAGAAAGATTAATCAAAACAGTATGATTATTGCTATGACATATTATACTTTCCCTGATAAGTTTGTTGATTTTAATCAAGATAATTTAAAGGAAGGTATAAAGTATTTTACTGAATTTTTAGATCAATTTGACTCAATTTTATTAGAATTGCAAGAAGTTGATAGCTTACCGATAGATAAAAAAGAAGCTGTACTTGCTGTACAAAGATTGAAAGATAGAGCTCAGGATATAATTAAAAAACTAGAGAGACTTATAGAAGACTTAGATAAATTAAAATAATTAGATTAAAAAAGAAGGCTGGATTAACCCAGCCTCTTTTTATGCCTTAATATTTTTAACTTGATTAACAAATTCTTGTGGTGTCATGTTGTATGGTTCACTTGACCATTTTTTAACGACTGTTTCATTAGTTGGATCTATAATTAATATTGCAGGTTGTGCATAGACTTTGTATTGTTGTTTGAGTTTATTTACTTCGTCGTTGCTGCTTGAAGTACAATCAACTTTAACAAATTCTATTTGATGTTCAAGTTCTTGAGCTACTACATGTTTATCAAAAATTTTCTTTTCTATAGCTTTGCAGATGGTGCAGTGTTGTGCCCAGAAATCAAGTAAAAGAAGTTTTTTTTGTTCTTTTGCTTTTGCAAGAGCGATATCATAATTTTGCGCCCATGTAACACCCACTTCTTTTGTGATGCTATGATTATTACTATGTGAGTTATGTGCTCTATATCCTACGAATACGGTGCAAGCAAGTAATATAATACCAATTAGACTTTTAATTGTTTTTGTTTTGTCGTCAAAGCTTTTTTGTGCATCTGTAATGTAAAAAAGTGCTGCAAATAGAAGGTATGCAACAAAAAGCCACATAGTAATATATGCTGGCAAAATATTTCCAAGATAGTAAAAACACATTGCAAGCATAATAAAGCCTAAGAATTTTTTAATTTCAACCATCCACTCACCAGCTTGTGGTAGCATTTGAAGCGATGTTGAAAAAGTTCCTATGACAATAAGTGGCACGCTCATACCAATACCAAATGCAAACAGTAATAAAAACCCTGAAAATATATTACCCATGGTTGCTACGATTGTTAACAATAATGCTAAACCTGGTGAGACACAAGGACTTGCAATAGTACCACTGACTAAGCCAAACAAGTAAGCTGACAGGAAAGGACCAAATCGAGAGTTGTTAACTTCTGCTCCTCCTTGCATAAATGATGGTGTTGGTATATCAACAAAACCTATCATGCTTAGTGACATGTATCCGATAAATAGTGTGAGTATAATAACAAAAATTGGTTGGGACAATAAGCTTCCAAACGAAGCTCCAGCAAATGCAGCAAGTAATCCTAAAATTGCAAAAGTTGTTGAAAGACCAACTGCATAGCATAGTGATCCTGCAAAATTATGTGATATAGACTTTTTACCGTGTCTGTGTAAGATACCAATCGTAATTGGAATCATTGGATAAATACATGGAGTTAAGCTTAATAATAGTCCTAGTAAAAATGCAAACAATAAGCGTATCCATCGATTATCAGTAGTTTGAACTACATCTTGAAAAGATTCAATATATGATTTGTTGGGTTGTTGTTTATTGTATAATTTTTGTGCTGCACCATTATTTTCGTCATGAACAGTGTAAGATGGTTTAGATTCATCATTCCATCGTAATTCAAAAGTTTTTTCGCTCATTTTACTATTTGGTAATGGCATAAAACTGACATAGAGATTGGTTTTAGTTGGGTCATTTGTTGTTGCAGTTGCTGTTGTTGTAATAGTAAACGTTTGGTTAAAAACTTCTTTTGAGTCTTTATATGCTGCAAGATATTGTTTTGTTGGTGTTTGAGAAAAAGTAAGATTCGATAATTTTGCATGTGGTGAGTCAGATTGCACTTTAATGGTTTGCTTTAGAATCATTTCATCAGGTGCAAGTTGAAATGTTAAAGTGATATTTTTTTGATTATGATGTTTAGATTGTTCTAATAATGTGACATTGACCGAAAAAATATGGTTCCATGTGCAAAGTAAAGCACATAAAAATTGTATTTTTTTATTCAAGATTGTTCCTTTTATAATAAGATGAAACATCTGTTTATTCAGTGACTTACTTTATATTGTTTTAGGCAACAAGTAAAATGTAAAAGATAATGTTGCATAAGCTACAACATTATAGACATATTATTTTTACATAGAGTTTTTTGAATTGATTGGTATGGTAAACATACTTATATAATAAAATAAAAAATATATTTGCATGTATAAATTAAATTTTTGTAAGTAGATGGAGTAAAGATGATTGATATGCAAAGTAGTATACAAGAATGTATAGAACAAGTTATACAGCAAAATCCTGTTATAAAAAATATATTTGAAGAAATACATAAACAGGGTGGTAAAGTGTTGCTCGTAGGCGGTGCTGTACGTGATTGCTTGCTGCAAAAATTTGGATCAGACTTAGACTTTGAAGTGTATCATATGACATTTGAACAGCTTGAACAGATACTGCAAAAATTTGGTAAAGTAAGCTTTGTAGGCAAATCATTTGGTGTATTGCGATTACATGATATTGATGCAGATTGGTCAATTCCTCGTATTGATAATCAAGGTAGAAAACCAACAGTTAATTTAGATCCTGATATGAGCTATGAACAGGCTTTTAAAAGACGTGATGTTACGGTCAACGCTATGGGTATTAATGTTCATACACGAAATTTGGTTGATCCATACCAAGGTGTTGATGATTTAAGAAATGAAATATTACGATCTCCAGATATTAACTTTTTTGTTCAAGATCCATTACGCTTATTTCGTTTGATGCAGTTTGTAGCACGATTACATATGACGCCTAATGACGAATTAAATGAAGTGTGCAAAACAATGGATATTTCAACTATCTCTTCAGAGCGTATTGATAGTGAATTTAAAAAATTATTTTTAAAATCAGTACAACCATCACGTGGGTTACGATGGCTGCAAAAAATAGATCGTTTTTCTGAGTTATTTGTGGGGCTCAAGCCGTTAGAATCATTGTTTATTAGTATAGATTGTTTGGCAGCAAAGAAAGTAACAGACGAACAAAAATTATCTGCTATGTGGGGATTGATAGCATATCATATCGTTGATGTTGAATTTAAGTCAGATATGGTGTTTGCTCAGTTTAAAGGTGTTCAAGAAATAAGTAATAATATTGTTAAAGAACAATCTAAAATAAAAGATTTTTTAAAACGATTTTTACACAAATCAGATATGATACAGCATGCAACTATGATTGCATGGTATGTTCGTTATATTCCGGTGTTAACGCAACAGCAAGATATTGTGCCGTATAAATGGTTAGCATATTGGGTTGCGCAGACTATGAATTTAGAAATGTTAAGCATTGTTGGATACTGTTTGTTTGAACCAAACATGATGGAAGACTTTATTATGAATGCTGGTCAAGCAGGTGTATTGCAAGAAGCTGAAGAACCATTGTTGCAGGGTAAAGATTTACTTGATCAAGCAGAAGGTAAAGAGTTGGGAGCGTTGCTTAAAAAAGCTTATGCAATTCAACTTAACCAAGGCGTGCATGACAAAGAACAATTAATGCGTTTGGTTATAAAATAGTAAAATTAGTCATTTTTGTTCTTTTAAAAAACTAAAATTGGTTTGATATTCTAGTAAATGTTTTCTGAGTAGTTGACTTCATTTGTAAAAGATAGGTTGTATTGCGCACCAAATAATTTACCGATCATTTTAGCAATTGTGTTACTATTAACAGGTGTACGATTTATAGCTATTGTCATAGTAATATAAGAGTTATTTTTTTAATTTGCAAAGAGATATAATGATGGAACAAGGGCTTCTGTATTTTAGAAAATAAAAAATCGAGTGTTTTTTGTAAAAGGGTAAGGACGTATTAATTTTTGAAAAGTTTACATAATTTATGATAGACTTGAATCAATTTGGTTAAAAATTATAAAAATAAGGAAATGTTCATGGATGCATCAATTGGAAATCATGGAGTTTGGGGTTTAGTTCTTCAAAGTGATTTTGTTTCAAAAATGGTTCTTTTAGTATTATTTAGCATGTCAATTTTATCCTGGGCTGTATTGTTATATAAAGTAATTTTATTTCGTATTAAACAACAACAATGCAAAAAAGTGTTACATGAGATTAAAGGATGTAATAATATTGTAGAAGTGATACATTTGGCAAAAAAGCATGCTAGTACATTGCCAGGACATGTTTTGTTAGAATTGTTAGGACATATGAAAACATTACAAGACAATGTTTCTGCCGATATATTACAAATGTATGCTGATCAAATTTTAGATGAAGTGATGTATGTTGAAGAGTCGTATACGCCGATACTTGCAGTAACATCATCTGTAGCAACATTATTAGGGTTATTTGGAACAGTTTGGGGATTAATACATTCTTTTATACGTATTTCAGAAAAACAGTCTGCTGATATTGTAACAGTTGCTCCTGGTATTGCTGAAGCATTAATTACCACAGTAGCAGGATTGTTGGTAGCAATTCCATCATTGATTTTCTTACATTATATTGCGACAAAAACAAAAGAATTAGAACATCAACTGATGAATCTATGTGATAAAGTAACCAATTTAGTACGTACTTCATCTGTTAAAACAGTTAAAGATGTTGTTGAAACATATGATACGCAAGACCAGTATCCATTATCATAAAAGGGGATAGTATGAGATCATATCGTAGAAGACGTAGTCGTAATAATAAAATAGAAATAGCAGAAGTATCAATGACACCGTTAATTGATACAGCTTTGACTTTGCTCATTATTTTTATGATAACCACTCCAATGATGAATAATCTGATTAAAGTAGAGTTACCATCAAGTCGTATTGATGAAACAGAGTCTCAGGTACAACAAGAATTAATTGTATATGTTGATAAAGATCAAAAAATGTTTTTAAATGGCAAAGAATTTACACTTGATAATTTAATTGTTCAACTACAAAAAGTAATGAAAAAAAATCAAGATGAAATTGTATTTTTAAAAGCTGATCAAGCAGTACCGTATGGTAAAGTAATTGACTTAGTTGATACCATTAAAATAACTGGGGGCATCAAGTATGTTGCACTGGCAACGAAGCGAGCTTTTTAAATTATCTAAAAGACAGCAGTTCTTTTTGCAACTCTGTTGCTTTGTATTATGTGTGCATCTTATGGTAAGTATAGCTTTGATGGTCAGTTATGATTTTTTTCATGAGTATCAAATATTTACCATTTCATCTCACAATAAAACTGCAGTATATGTTTTATCTCCTTTGCAAAAACATGTTACACAAGAAAAAAAAGAACTTAAAAAGCAAAAACAACCAATGACTTCTTCTAAAATAATTGATTATCAGAGATATCAACAAGAATTAGCAAAAAACAAAAAGAACAATGAAACAAAAGCTCCTGTAGTAACAATAGAAGAAAAAGAAGTAAAACCGATAATAAACAAAAAAATTGTTGCAAAGAATCAAAAAAAAGCAAAGAAAGAAGAGATTCAGCCGAAATTAATGGTAACAGAACAAGTAGTTGAAAATAAAACAGAAAAGATAGAGACAAAACAACAAGCAAAAAATCAAAACAATAGCAGTGAAAAAGAGCAAGTTGTGACAACAAAAGAACAACAGCAAAAAACTATAGAAAAACAGATTGAAACATCTGATATATCGTTAGATGACGTAACATTTGTAGGCTATGAGCAGCTTGATACACTAACAACACAACATACAATTCAGCATCGTCTTCAACAACATTTTAGACCACCGGTGGGAATTGCTAAAGATGTATCGTGTGATTTACTAGTACAAGTTTCTGATGCCGGTAAAGCTGTTAGTGTTAAAATTCAGCGATCATCTAACATTTTAGTATATGATGCTGCTGCTCGTGTTGCGATTTATAAAGTGACGTTTCCTCAAGAAGTTTGGAATAAAAAAATTACTATCTCATTAGGACAATAATGCAAATAAAAAATCTGTTATTGGTATGTATTATGACATATGTATGTAAAGCATCTGATTTGCATATTTCTGTGCATGCGCAAAAGACAGAAAAAACTCCTATAGGTTTGGTATATGTTGGGGCTTTGAAAAAGTCAGACAATATAGTACTGCAACGTTTACAAAAAGACTTACAATATAGTGGTCAATGTAGTGTGCATGTGAAACATTTTAATACCATTAAAAATTCGTTACATGTTAAAAAGTCATTTCCGCAAAATGTATATGTTATGATTTTTGTTAGTAAGTCAGATGATTACTATCAATGGCGTTTGCATGATATGATTTCTCATGAATTATTAGCTGAAAATCAGCTACCAATTGCTGATTATTCTACTATTGGTATAGCACATGCTTTAGCTGATCAAATGTGGCCACAATTAATGGGTAGTTCGAGTTCATTTTCTTCTAAGATTGCGTACTGTAAGCAAATATGGAAAAATGTGCATGGGCAAGATAAGCCATATAAACAAATATGGATAGCTGATTTTGACGGGACAAATCAAAAGTTGTTTGTAGATGTACCGACAGTAAGTTTTGCCCCACGATGGAGTATGCAAACAAATTGTCCTCTTCTTTTTTACTCTGAAAACACATTGTCTAATGTACAGCTGGTTATGAGCAATATGTTTAAAAAAAGACAGGTTATGTGTTGCTTTGATGGGTTAAATATGCAGCCAACATTTTCTTCTGATGGGCAAGAAGTAGTTTTTTGTTTGTCGAAAGATGGATCAAGTCAGTTGTACCATTCGTACGTTGATGGATTAAGTAAAAAAAGAACATGTCAGCGATTAACACATAATGATGCTAATAATATTGCACCATGTTTTATAGATAAAAATCATGTTGCATTTGTATCTGATTATGAAACCATGCGTCCACAGTTATATGTTATGAGGCTTAGTGATAAATCAATGACAAGAATTACACAAGGTGGTTATTGTGCATGTCCTTGTTATTCCCCGGTAACACATCAAATAGTGTATTCCAAGATGATTGATGGAGCTATGCAACTATGTACATACGATTGTAAGATAAAGCAGCATATGCAATTGACTAGCGGAAGTGGTAGTAAAGAAGAGCCAAGTTGGTCAGCGTGTGGAAACTATATTGTATTTGGCTTAAATGATGGCTTACATAGTCGTATTGCCCAGTTACATATCGCTACAAATAAAATTCGTTATATTACAGGTGTAAAACAGCATTGCACCTATCCAGCATATTCGCCAGTATATCAAAAGCAGCTTGGCATACTCAAAGCGTAAATAGTAAATGATTAATGATTATGTTGCACGGTAAGTGTAACTATGTAGTTATTGACATAAAAGGGGTGTCGTTTACAAGTCTGTAAAACTGTTACTATGTACAAAAAGAAAAGGGGCTTGCAATAATGCAAGCCCCTTGTGATATTCAGAAATTAAAATCTTCTGTTTCTATCTCTTGAAAAACCACCGCCGCTGCTACGACGATCGCCACCGAAACGGTTGCCACCACCTGTACGTGGACGTGATTCTTTTTTACCAAGAGCAATGCTTACTTTCATGTTACGACCATTAAGATCTTGTCCATCAATAGTTAGAGCATTTTGTGCAGACTCTTCTGTTTCAAACTCTAGGAAGGCAAATCCTCGAGGTTGTCCTGTTTCACGATTTGTAGGAATGTGAACTTTAACGATAGTACCGAAAGATTCAAATGTACCTTTTAACTCATCTTCAGTTGTAGAAAATGGTAAATTTCCGATAAAGATCGTTGATTGTTTATTGTCCATATTGGGCCTTTTTGAAATAAACTGGTCTGACTTAATCTCTAAGATGGACATTCTTGAAATTTGGGAAAGATCAGTAATGTAAAAAATGATAACAATAATAGTTTCTCATTTTATATATTTTTGTAAATAGATACTTTTAACCAAATAAAAATTACGATAAAAAAATCGACAGAAAGAGTGATTTGCATTATAATAACTAGTACATTTAATTAATAAGTAGTAAAACTTATAAGCTTAAAAATACGTTATATATGCACAAAATAATTAAAATAAGGATTGATACAATCTATGAAACCAAAAAAGCCTTTTAAATCATTCGGTCCAATGGGGTTATTTGTAGGAATTATTGTAGCAGTTATGCTCTTGGTAGGTTTGTCAAAACTTACTGAAATCAGTCAAAGCATTGGACAAATATCATATAAAGAATTTTTAGATAAAGTTCGTGATGATAAAGTAAAATCTGTCGAAGTATCAGGCCAATTCGTTGAAGGTAAGATGAAAGATGGTCAAAACTTTCAAACAGTAGTGGCTGAAAGACCTTCTGACTTTGATTTATTTGAAAAGCATGAAGTTAATTATTCTGTTTCTGTACCTTCAGTATCGACAGGTGGTTGGCTCGTATTCATGGTTATTGGTTTATTGATGTTGCTTGGTATGCTTTCTGCATGGTACTTATCTCGCCAAATGAAAAATGGTGGCGCTGGTCGAGGTGGCCCAGGTGGTGGTATTTTTAATATCGGTAAAAGTCGTGCAAAAATGTTTTTACCTGCAACGATTAAAGAACGCTTTAGCTCGGTAGCTGGTGCTCATGAAGCAAAAGAAGATTTAAAAGATATCGTTGATTTCTTAAAAGACCCTTCAAAATATCGTCGCCTAGGTGCGCAAATTACTAAGGGTGCATTATTGGTGGGTGAACCTGGAACTGGTAAAACATTGCTTGCTCGTGCCGTAGCAGGAGAAGCAAATTGTCCATTTTTTAGCGTAAGTGGATCAGACTTTATCGAAGTGTTTGTTGGTGTAGGTGCGTCTCGTGTACGTGATTTGTTTGAACAAGCAAAGAAAAATGCTCCTTGTATCGTATTTATAGATGAAATTGATGCGATTGGTCGTCAGCGTGGTGTATCAGCTGGTGGTGGTAACGAAGAGCGCGAACAAACATTAAACCAGTTGTTAACAGAAATGGATGGTTTTGAAAGCAGCAAAGAACCAGTCATTGTACTTGCTGCAACTAACCGTGCAGATGTTTTAGATAAAGCGCTATTGCGTCCTGGTAGATTTGATCGTCGTATTGAAGTGCCAGTGCCAGATTTAGTAAGTCGTCAAGAAATTTTGAAAGTACATTTGAAAAAAGTTAAAGCAGTAGCTGATCTTGATGTGAAAAAAATTGCTCGAGGTACTCCTGGATTTACCGGTGCTGATTTAGCAAACTTAGTAAATCAGGCAACAATTATAGCGTCTAAGAAGAATTTAACTGAAGTGGGCATGCATGAGTTTGAAGAAGCTCGTGATCAAATCATGCTTGGTAAAGAATCAAAAACGATGATTCTTACTGATGAAGATAAAAAAATTACTGCATACCATGAAGCAGGTCATGCATTAATTCGTTTATTAATGCCGAATGAAACAGATCCGCTTCATAAAGTCACTATTATACCACGTGGTCGTGCATTAGGTGTGACGCACTTTATGCCAGAGCGTGAAAAGTATAATCGTACCAAAGAAGAGCTGCTTGCAAATATTGCAGCAGCATTAGGTGGACGTGCAGCTGAAGAGCTTGTATTTAATGAGTTATCAACAGGTGCATACAGTGATTTTAAAGCAGCTACTGATACAGCTCGTGCAATGGTATGTCATTATGGTATGACAGATGCTCTTGGTAAGCGTGTGTATCTTGATACATATGATACTAAAGGTGGCTACTCTCAAAAAACATTTGAAAAAATTGATAATGAAATTACACGTATCTTAGATGAGCAGTATGATAAAGCAATGCAAATGCTGAAAGATAATCGTGATAAGCTTAATAAGCTTTCAGAAGAACTCTTAGATAAAGAAACATTATATGCTTCAGAAATTTATGAGCTTCTTGGCATTGAACCTCGCGAAGATCTTAGATTAGTTGAATAACAAGATAAAGGTCCCATAATGGGACCCTTATTTTAGTTTTACTTAGTCTTCAAAGATGCCATGTTGTGACATATCATAGTATGGTATAACTGGATCAGTATACTTTGTCTTTGTTGTAGATGTTTCTATGTGTTTTTCAAACCATCTATGTAAATAGTCAACAGGCGAGTTGTGTTTGAATTTTGTAGGGTCACTTAATGCTTCAAAGTATAATTCTAACTCACCAAGTAATAATGGAATATCGTTATTGATTTTAAATTTCATGTCAGCAACAAATGCTTGTTGATATTCTTTTTTTATCAATATGCTTATTAAAGTGTGTACTCCTGTTCCTTTGCTACCATATGTCATATAGCCCATAAATTTTTTGGAATTTTGTACTTGTCTTACCCAATTTTGTAAAGATTTTTTAGTGTAAGGACTAATTTCTGGATTTTTTCTAGTTGGAGATAGAGGTATGCGTCAGTCCATAAAATAGGCAACTCGTGTAATAGTTTAATTTTTGCTATTTTGATAAAGTTGTTTCGAGCAGTTTGATTACGCTCAAGCATAGGAATCATAGTTTTGTGTAGATATAGTAACGTTTGTTGTTTTGTAGCATCTTTATAGATAAAAGTATCTGATGGTTGATGTTCCTTGAGCCATATCTTAGCAAAGAGGGCAACATCTTCACTTTGTGTAGTGTTTGATGCATCTACATAGTCTTGTAATTCTTGGTAACTAATTGGATCGTTATTATAGAATCGATATTCTAAAGATTGCTCGATGTTATTACTTGTTTAATGATTTAGCATAGCTTTTGTTTGCATTGTTAGAGCTGTTGATGCAATTAGTAAGCTTAGTATATATTTATTTTTTAAACTCATAGAATTAACCTTTTTTTTTGATATTTTATTACTTATAGTATATAAAAAGCTTTTATCGAAAAACAATAGTTAGAAAAGCAAAAACTATTATTTTTTTAAATAAAAAGGATGCGTATGAAGTATGTTACAAAAATGAAACCGATCATGCAGCAAGCAGCTGATATTGTGATGTCTTATTTTCGTCAAGATGTAGCTATACATCGTAAACAAGATAGAAGCATTGCAACAGAAGCAGATTTGGCAAGTGAAACATGTCTGAAGCAAGGTTTAGCTGAGTTGATCCCAGGATCGGGCTTTATAGCCGAAGAGTCAGGTAATGGGCAGGGTAATGAGTATACATGGGTTATTGATCCGATTGATGGAACAAAAAACTTTTCACGGGGACTACCATATTTTTGTATTAATGTTGCTTTGATGAAAGATGATGATCTTGTTGCCGCTGTGACGTATTATCCAGCAATGCAAGAATGGTACTATGCTGAGCTGGGACAGGGTGCTTGGCGAAATGATGTACGACTACGTTTAGATCAACCAAATTGGCAAGATAAAGGTGCCTTAGTTGTTATTTCAGATTTTAGGGTACGTCAAAGTCAGTTGCTTGTTTCGATTAAGCAAGCTTGTAAGCCGCTTACTCATGTAAGATTTCGTGTGTATGGTGCAGCTGCTTTAGATTTAGCTTATACAGCTGCAGGTACTTTTGATGCGGTTTTGTTTGAAAATTTAGGATGGTGGGACGCTGCCGCAGGAGTTTTGTTGGTAACAGAAGCTGGTGGATATGTTGCTCAGTACGATGGATCGCCTGTGAACAAGTCATTTAAAACTTTAATTGCAGGTCATCGAGAATTGTGTGATCGTATTTTGCCCCATCTATAGATAAAATTATCTTCATAAGAATATATTTGAAAAAAAGGCAAAAGTAAGCTAAAATAAGAGAAAATACATAAGAGCGCGAATCGTTGAAAACAAAGGTTATTATGTCAAGAATTTGTTCTATCTGTGATAAACGACCTCAGGTCGGTAATTTGGTGAGTCACGCGAATAATAAAACCAAGCGTTGGATTTATCCAAATGTGCACAAAATGAGATTTGTCAGAGTCAATGAAACTCATAAGAAAAAAGTAAAAGTTGAGTCTGGTAAAGTGTGCACAAAATGTGTCAAAGCTGGCAAAATTAAAAAAGTGGTTTAAGGTTTAATAGGATTATTGGGTTATGGCAAATAAAAAATCAGCAAAAAAACGAGTGTTGCAAAATAAAAAGCGTCATGCTATCAATGTAGCTCGTAAATCTGCGATTAAAACAGCAGTTAAAAAAGTAGTAGCAGCTTTGAATGCAGATAAAAAGCAAGAAGAAGTACAAGTACTGTTTAATGATGTACAGGCAAAATATGCTCGAGCAAAAAGCAAAGGTACATTCCATGCAGGTACTGCATCACGTAAAGTGAGCCGTTTAGCACAAAAAATCAATCAAAAATTTGCTACACAAAAAGCTGCAAAGTAATTTGCTAGCTTAGATTACAAGATTTTTAAAATAGACACTTTGATCAAAGTGTCTATTTTTTTGTCTAAAACAACTTGATTTTTTATCAATTTTTGAAGTAGGATACAACAAGATTATAAAAATTGTTGTTATTTTTATTCAAAATCCTCAAGAAAGGAGTCTGTAGTGAAAAAACTACATAATAAATTGTTTATTTTCTTAGCAATGAGCGGATCATTGTGTTATGGAGTACAAAAATATACGCCAGATGAGATATATGCAAAGACTAGAGACTATATAGTAAAAAATAATGTAAAAACAAGTGAAAAGGGAGCTACCGTTGCGTTCCAAACTTATTTAAATGATACTTTAGGTATTAGTCCAATGCAAACACCAGCTTTTATGGAAGCTTTTGGGAATAATGGATTGAAACCAAAACAGCCTAAAGATAAATCAGCGACACAAGCACCATCTGCTCCAAAAACTCCTGCAGCACAACCAGCAGTAAATCCTCAAGTTGTAGCAATTGCTCAACAGTTATTTGCTAGTAATATAGATTCTAATAATAGATTTGCAATTATTAAAGCAATCAAGCAAGCAGGCCATGATACTTCTGATATGGGTTTTGTAGCAGCAGTTATTACTCGTTTGCAAGCATTAGAGTCTGGTACAGCGCAACCACAACAACAAGCTCCATCTGCTTCATCAAACAATAATCAACAAACTGCTTCAGCGCCAACAAGTAGTGCTACGCCACCACTTCCGCCGCCTCCACCTTCAAATATGAAACAGCCATCTCAGCAACCAGCTAGCAATCAGCAGCCGCAACCATCAGCAAATTCTCGCGTTGATCTTATAAATTCATTGTCATTTGCTAAAGTATTACCAGCTGCACCACAACAATCAAAAGCTTCTCCACCTGCAGGTTCACAAGCACCACCTCCACCGCCACCTGCACCAAATCAGCAAAAACCTAAAATGGGTGGATTATCAGTGCAAGAAGATTTACTATTTGGAATAATTAGTCAAAAAATAGCTCAAGGTAAGCCAATAGATTATGGTGAAGTATCAAGTTATATTGATTTACACAATAAAAAAGCTTTAGCTCCATCAGTAGAATATCAACAAGCATTAGCGTGGTTGTCGAGTCACAATCCTAATACTACAGCAATGTTTACTTTGAATAATAACAATGCTTCTACACAACCATCACCACCTGCTGCAAGCAATACCTCAGCAAGTAATATTTCTCCAAAAAATTCTAATGCTCAAACTTTATCTCCACAAGCACAAGCAGCTTTCATTCAAAAAATTAATGCGGCTTTATCATCTAACAAAGATGTATCTTATGAAGATTTGGATAAATACTTTACGTTACAAGGAAAACCAAATCCAACGAGCAAGGTTAAATATGCAGCATATCAATGGCTTCAAAGCAATGGCCCAGGTGATGTATATGATGGTGATGCTTGGTAATATAACGTATTAATTATGAAATTATCAAAGAGACAGTCCTTGTGGCTGTCTCTTTGTTTACAATAACGTATACAAAAAAGGAAACTGTATGAAAAAATTATGTAGCGTATTATCAATTGTACTTATGGTAGCTGTTGATATATCAGTACAAGCTGAAATGATTCGTAGTAATGATTCAGCAAAAAACAAAAAAACTGTCGTAATAGATGGTCGTCAAGTATCACAAATATATACCGTGTTAATGCAGCAGTCAGTACCAGCTGCTAATATCATGTCTGCTGACTCTGTGACGATTGGCAATGGTCCTATGATTTCTGTCATGACATTATTGAGAACTTTGCGGGATCTACCATTTTTTTCACTGTACAAAGATCCTACTATGAGAAACAAGCAAGTATACGTAGGGTCATATCAAGGAAAACATATGTACGAACAACGTGGAACATTAGTTGAAACAACACTACGTCATTATGTTGAGCAAGTTTGTTATTATCTCCAGTCACAGGGCATCTTGCAACATGTAAGTACAAAGTTTATACAAGCCCTGTATAAACAAGTACGTCGTTTTATGTTAATGGAACCGATTAAAGCAGATTTAAACTCTCTTGAATTGTATTATCCACAATATCAAACTGCTCTAAAATCTAACTCATTAGCAAAACGATATAAATTATTGGCACTATTTTCACAAGATCTTTTAGGAGCTTGTCACTATAAACGTGCGGCAGAAATAGAAAAATCACACAGAATGCAAAAATAAATTTTTATAATTATTTGTCTATAAAGTTAGTCATAACCATAAAAAAGAAGTAGCGATATGTTGCTTCTTTTTTGTTAACAGTGTTATGCATTGGAGGTATGTAGCAGTTTTGTATACTGCGCAAAGAAATCTTTAGCTACCTGGGTAGCAATACGAGAGCTACCAACATGTTCAAGTAAAATAACTAAGACAAGTGGCTGTGTCGTATCAGTATAAAAATAACTTACAAACCATGCATGGTGTAAATTTTGACCATCGGATCGTTTATACTTGCTACGGTGAATTGTTTGTGCGGTTCCAGTTTTAGCAAATATCGTAATATCAAGAAACTTATTGATGCGTCTGCCTGTACCGGTCGTGATTACAGATTTCATGCAATCTAGGAGGAATTCGCGTGTCTCTGGCTTAACATTGATCGGTGTTTGTACTGTATCTTGATTATGTAATATGCGTGGTTTGACTAAATAACCATGAAATATGCCACCGATCATACATGCAATTTGGATAGGAGTTGCTAGTAAGAAGCTTTGACCGATAGATGCTGATAAGGTTTCACCAGTCCACCAGCGTTCTCCTTTGTTAACCATTTTCCATTCATTGGTTGGTACCAGACCGTATTGTTCTGCAAATAACGCATCAGTTTTATTACCGAGTCCAAATTCAAATGCATATGATGCCAAAGTATCAATAGGCATACGCTTTGCTATTTCATAACAAGGAATGTTGCAGGAGTAAGCAAGGCTTTCTTTGAGTGATATGAGACCATGACCACTATGTTTGTTGCAAAAATATTTTTGTTTTTTAAACGTTACATGACCTCTGCAGTCAAACAGCGATTCCGTATCAACTAGATTTTGCTCAAGTGCTGCTGCTATGGTAATCAGTTTAAATATAGAAGCTGGAGGGTAGCTCGCATTAAAGGCACGATTGATAAAAGGACGAGTTTGTTGTAGTTGTTGCCATTGCTCTGTTGACATTTTTTGTGACAATATCGTTGGATCAAAGTTGGGTAATGATACAAGTGCTGGGATACGGCCTGTTTGTGGATCGAGTACAATAAGAGCTCCGCTTTGTTGTCCTTTCATAGCGAGCTCTGCTATTTTTTGCAAACGTATATCAATTGTGGTTACAAGATCTTTGCCAGATGATTGGTGTTTAACCAGCTTGTTTTCTAACAAGGTGCCAAATGAGTTAATATACTGTTGATGAATGCCTGGCTCTCCTTTTAAAATATCTTCAAATAATTTTTCCAGTCCCATTTTACCCTGCATCAACGTTTGCGTATCTGCTAAGTAGCCACCTGATAGATAACCGATAGTATGACAAGCAAGTTTTTTGTGTGGGTAGTATCGTTCATAACTTGTTTCAAATGTAACATTATGGGTATCTGAGCATTGTTCAGCAATATAGAATAAATCTTGAGAACTAATTTTTTCTGCGATGACATATGATTTTGAAAATCTTTCTGCATGTTTAATCTGTTTGACTGGAATGGTTATATGTAAGATTCTATTTATGGTATCAATGATCGTTAGTTGTTGCTCTGTTAACGCTTGTTTACAAGTTCCTTGCCAAACGACATTAGTGACTGGCTGGTTAGTTACTAATGCTTGATGATTGCAATCGAGAATGTTGCCTCGTTGTGCTGGAATAGTTTTAAATCGTACAAAGTTTTTTTCTCCATACTGAGCAAACTTTTTATGTTGCATAACTTGTAACTGTACTAATCGCAGGGTAATAATACTAAAACTTGTAAAAAGAAATAACAGTAAAAAAAAATGCTTTTGTTGATGGATTTGTTCAATTTGTTTCACGACACGACCTTTTTATTTTTTTATTTTAGTTTAACAGTATTATGTTAATTACAAATTCTTTTTATTATTCCTTCATCGATTCTTTTATTTTTAACTGTATATTATTGGTACCCTGCCCGGGTAGGGCTAAAACATACTTTTCTATGTTTTGGAATCAGGAGCTCAAGGAGCGATCCTTGAAAACCTCTACGCACGTAACTAAAAAATTCATTTTCGACCTTTGATCACGATTAGAATTTTTCATAGATTGAACCGGTACGTGCTGAGGATGATTTTTGTTTTATTACTTGATTATTAAATTGAGTTCAATGAATAGAGCAAATAAATTCAATGATTTTGTAGAAGACCAAATAAGCTCGAATGCAGGTTTGAGCCGCACTTGCTATTGGCAATTAAATTTTCATATGTATGGTAGACAAATACGGAATTTTGAGCGTAGAGAGTTTTTAGAGATGAATCTCTAAATGGCCCGAATGCAAAACATGGCCAGACATGTTTGGATGCCTGTCCTGCATAATGACATCAGAATATTTGTAATAAAATTTGCAAGCTATGTAGGTATATAACCAGCTAGGTACAGCTAATCGGTTTTTGTAATTTTTAATGGGTTATATTTAACATATAATTCTTTGAGATCTTTAGTTGCGATATGTGTGTATTTTTCGGTAGTTGCTAACGATGAGTGACCTAATAATTCTTGTAGAGCACGAAGATTCATGCCGGCATTGAGCAAATGCGTGGCAAATGAATGACGAATTTTATGTGGTGTTATTTGTTTTTTACTAGGTAATTTTTGGCTGAATAATTTTAAAATTTTTTGTACTGATCGTTCTTGAATTGTAGTACCATGGGTACTCAAAAAAAGATGATTGTTTTTCTTTTTATTATCTTGTGCACGTTCTGTTTGAATATACTCAAGTAATCGTTCTTTTGCTTTGTGACCAAAAATGACAATTCTTTGTTTATTACCTTTACCTGTAATCATAATAGTTTGTTGATCAAAGTTAATATCAGTTAATGCTATGTTGCACAGCTCAGAACAACGAATACCTGTAGCATATAATGTTTCTAAAATAGTTTTATCTCGTATGGGACGTGTACTTCCCAGTTCTTGATCAGATAATGTATCTAGTAAATAGTTTATTTCGTCAACGGTCAGATATGTAGGGAGTTTTTTTTCTATCTTTGGAGTTGTTAAATTAAGATCAATGGCAATATTGCATGTATGAAGATATTTTTCAAAAGATTTAAAACAAGCTATTTTACGAGCAATTGAGCTTTTTTGAAAGCGCTTTCCATATAAATCCATAAAAAACTTTTGCAGTGCTTGTGGTAAAGGTAATGTGATTTTTTTATTTTTTTCAAAGCTATGCCAAAAATCAAAAAATTGATCTAAGTCATATTGATATGATTTATAAGTATTAATCGATACATTGCGTTCTACATCAAGATAGGTCAAAAAATCTGATTTATGTTGTAGTGCTTGTTTATACTTCATACTCATCTCCTTACCTGTTATCTATCTAGGATATAACATGTTTTGCAGGGTTATATAAACAGAGTATGGTTAAATAAGATTATAATCTTTACAGCGACGATTAACAGAAGATCTATTAACACCTAGTAATTCTGCGATTTTAGTCTGACTACCAAATTTTTGCCACAAAGATTTCATGAGCTTGCTATCTTTGAGTGCATGTTTGCCAAGTTGTGCTGCGAGCTGTAATTCAGGAGAACCAGTATTGAGTATTGTTCGTTGTTGCATTGTTTCTTGGCTTACTTGCTGTTCTTGTGATTTGATGACCATGAGAGTTTTAATTTTTTTCTTAAACTCAGAGATACTTTCGATACGTTTGTGTAATACAGCTTCTTTATCTTTGATAGTCAGTGGGGTAGTGATGTTTTGTGTAGTATCCTGCAATGCTTGATACATATATCCGTCAATAAGATCACAAAGATCTTCTTGTGTTAAGCCAATAAGTGATGGCAATGTTAACGTTGATTTTTGTAATTCTTGGTATAGTTCAGGTAGCAGCACACCATCACGTAACAAGTCATGAATGTTATGATTTGTTGAACAAATAATTCTTGCGTCACTGAATTTACGTTGCTCACTTTTCAGTGGTGAGTAGATACCATAACGTATAAAGTAAGCAAGTTTTTGTTGGGCACTTGGATCTAAGTATTCAATGTTTTTGATTAACAAGGTACCTTGATCTAATTTTTCAAGTAATGCACTTTCATCATTGTTGTGTAATAATGGATTGATGCCAAATATTTTTTGTGTGCATTCTTCATTTTGCATACCCTGTAAATTAATAATATGCATAGATTCTTTAAGACTAATTTGATGTATGAGTGTTGCGATATCAATAATATCATCTGGGTGAGATTGTAATAATAAAGCATTTTTTTGTAATGCTGCTTGTAATAATTGAATTTTTGTTTCTAGCAAAGATTCATTGTTACTTGGTAGCAAAGTATTGATGAGTTGACCTGCTTGTGTTGTTTCAAGATATAGCAAGTAATCACGTTTTGATGGGTCTTTGAGGGCATCAAGTTGTAATTTAATAATGTCAGTTGCTTCAGGGTGTCGAACTGTTAATACTACACCTTCAGAGCTTTCGGTATATGGCATAGCTGTTACCATGAGTTTTGTACCATTATGAATTCTGATACAAGCTGTTTGTGTTGATTTGTACTTTTCAACTTGTTGCGCCAAATTTGTTAAAGTTGCTGTTGTAGGATGATGTTTTTGTAAATTTGGATTGAGACCAACTAGCTTTTGAGCTTCTTGATTTCGGAATGAAAAATTTTTGTTTTTATAAAAAATAATACCGATATGATTTTCTAAACGATCTTTGAGTAGTTTTTTGATACTTTCTTTGTATTGATTAATTTCTTGATGCTTTGCATATAAATCTTCTTTGATTTCTTTTGCTTCTTGCATCATGTTGATAATATTTTTTTGTGAAAGCATATGTATTGCAGGAGCAAGAAATTGGGCAAATACCATAATTTTATTTTGCTCTTCAAGGTTGTAAATTCTTTGGTAGTTGTTTTTTTCTATGGTAATGTAGGCAATTAATTTATTATTGTTAAGTATTGGTATGTATAAATCACAATTAATATCTTTTAAGAATTGTGATAATACTGAAACAGTATGATTATTAGTGCAGAAAGCATCAAAATCTATTTCATGATAAATAAAAATTTTATGTTTTTTTGCAATTTCTATTGGATTAAAATCTAAATTATCATTGTTTAAAAATTCTTCTATAGTTTGTTGAGTTTTGCTTTTTTCTTGATTTGCATTTCTTATGTATAACGTAACTTGTTGCTTGTGCAATTCAAAATGATCTTGAAAAAAATTTTTCGTAATTAAAGATAGTTCTTGAAAGTTTGATGCAACATTAAGTTGTTCTGTAGCATCTTTAAAATTTGCAGTGATTTGTATTGGTGATTGCGCTTGTACGTAGTTAGATAGATTAAGAAATCTAAATTGCATAATTGTTTTATAACAAAAGTAGAACGCTGATACGATAAACACAAGAGCCATGTTGTTAAAAATGATAATATGGTTAGCACCAATAAATTGTCCGTAATAAATTACAGGAGAGAATTCTAGAAAAATACAAATAACGTGTGGAATAAAAATATAAAATAGTAAAGCCTTAAGCTGTTTTTTTAGAATGATCGGAACATTGTAGTCAGATAGCTTTGTTAAAATCGCTACGATTGACGGAGCGATACTTGCTATCCAAAAAAGTATCAAACTAAAATAAATATAGTTGTAATTAGGTAAACGCGTATTGTATAAAATGAGATTTGTATAATCTAATAAAATAAGTGGGCAAAAAATTGCTTCTACCACAAAAAATAGTTTATGAATAAATTTAAGATTTTTAGTTTTTTCGGTCAATTTTTCTAAAAATAGGAATAAACTATGGAATTTAATACAACTGAACATCCATGCACAACATAATAGCATTCGGCTGATCGCTGTTTTGCGGGCCATGAATAAAGCTAGCGTTGATATGTTTTCTATCATAATTGCAAAAACAGGGATCAAAAATAATATTAATACATTTTTGTTGATGTAATTATATGGCTGCTCAAAAGTGATACGTACTAAGTTTACTGTGGTTCGAAATAAAATTACTAAAGAAGCAACTTGTAAGACAGCTTGAAAACCACTGCTATTAAGTACAGTAAATCCCATGGCACATATTTGTATAAATTCTTGAAATAATTCTATAAAAAATTCCATTCAGTATTGACCTTCTAATTACTGTTTATTATACTCCTTGTAAATATTATTGTAAATTGTATACAATTTTTTATTCCAATGGTTGTATTAAGGAGTCTTATGCACGTTTCAAATTTTTTATCTAAACTACTAAAAGTTTCAAAATCTTCAAGCGTAATTTTTACATCAGTTTTAACTACGACTTTAGTGAGCGGTGTTTTGCATGCTTCACATCAAACACAACAGTTTGGACCTTTAGCAGCTTTTAGGGTAAATTCTTCACCTGATTTATACGGTAGTAAATCTTATACATCTGAAGATTTGTCTTCTTTAGAGCCTCAAGATTATTCAGATGCGCATCAAATAGAAAAATCTGATCCTTATGATACACCAGAAAATACATACCTTGGTATTGTGAGACGTCAAGATGGTAACTATAAAAAATATAAATTGCCAGATGGCTTAATTCGCTATTTCGGTCCTATGGACGAATAATTAGCTGTACAATAATATTTTAGATATGCATGAAACGTCGTTTGATGTAATTATAAAATTACTTAGAGAATATACAAAGCAATCTCCTGAACCTATGACTCGGGAGATTGTTGCTTTATATAATAAAGATCCATTTTTGATTTTAGTGAGTTGTTTGCTTAGTTTGCAAACACGTGATGTGGTAACATTGCCTATATCAATGAAACTATTTCAGGTCGTTCGTACTCCCCAACAGTTATTAGCTTTGCCTTTATCTGAGCTTGAAACAATTATCAAACCTATTAATTATTACAAAACAAAAGCTCAACGGTTGCGCTCTGTTTCACAAGAATTATTATCGAGATTTTCAGGCAAAGTGCCTTGCTCGACACAAGATTTATTATCAATGAAAGGCATAGGAATTAAGACTGCTCATTTAGTTGCAGCAGAAGCATTTGATATTCCTGCTATTTGTGTTGATACACATGTACATCGATTATCGAATAAGTGGGGTTTAATTCAAACAAAAAATCCAGATGAAACAGAAAAAGCGTTGCGCATGATTTTGCCAAAAAAATATTGGATAGAGTGGAACTATTTATTAGTAAAGTGGGGTCAGTATACATGCAAAACAAAAAAAATTCCATGCCCGCAATGTCATATGATCATTAAAGAATTAACATAAATTGTGGTATAAAATATAGTAGAAAAATAAAGGGCTGTTTAACAGCCCTTATTGTTTAAATTTGCTTAATACTATTTGCTTGTTGAGCTTTGTTAATGATTTCTTCTATAGTTAAGCCAAATTCTTGTTTGCCTGTGACATGTCGTAGAGTAATGGTATTGTTGTCCATTTCTTTTTGTCCTACAACAAGCATCCATGGTGTTTTTTCAATTTGAGCAGTTTTGATCTTTGCTGATAATGGCTCTGAACGTGTATCAATAACTGTTCGTAGATTAAGTTCTTGTAATGTTTTTGTTATTTTTTTTGCG
>PBME01000013.1 GCA_002721975.1 Campylobacterota bacterium
TAAATAAAATGTAAAAATTGAAAAAGAATCTCAAACTCTTGCATCTATTACGTTACAAAACTTTTTTAGAATGTATACAAAGTTAGCTGGTATGACTGGTACAGCTATGACAGAAGCAGAAGAGCTGTCAAAAATTTATAAATTAGATGTTGTCGCAATTCCTACTAATCGTCCGATGATCAGAGATGATAAAAATGATCTTATCTTTTTAACAGAAAATGCAAAATATAAAGAAATAGTAGAAGATGTTAAAAAACGTCATTTGCAAGGGCAACCAGTTTTAATTGGAACAATTGCAGTTGAAAAATCAGAAGCTTTAAGTGCTGTTTTAACAAAACAAGGCGTGCCTCACGAAGTTTTAAATGCTAAACAGCATGCTCGAGAAGCAGATATTATTGAAAATGCAGGTATGCCAGGTAATGTAACTATTGCAACTAATATGGCAGGTCGAGGAACTGATATTAAATTGCATCCAGACTCTGTAAAAGCAGGTGGTTTGTATGTATTAGGTACAGAGCGACATGAAAGTAGGCGTATTGATAATCAATTACGTGGTAGGTCTGGTCGTCAAGGAGATCCAGGAGAATCTCGTTTTTATATTTCATTAGAAGATGATTTAATTAGAATATTTTCAGGCGATACCATGAAGCGTTACATGGAAAAAGCTGGTATGAAAGAAGACGAGCAGATTGAGTCAAAAACTGTAACCAAAATGATTGAACGATCACAAGAAAAAGTTGAAAAACATAACTTTGAAATACGTAAACATTTAATTGAGTATGATGATGTGTTGAATCAACATCGTAAAGTTGTTTATGCATTGCGACAAGCTACATTAAAAGATGCAAAAAATAGTTACGAAGTGATTCGTGATTTCATCAATGCTTCAATTAGAGATTTAGTTGCGTTGTATTGTCCTGATCGCACTATTACAGCGACACAAATTAAGCATATTTTAGAGACATTGTCTGGAGCATTAGGGTTACCATTAGATATGTTTGAAAAAGCTGGATTAGCAAAAGAAAATGCTGATGCTTTCAAAAAAGATTTAATTAACTTTGTTTTGCTGCAGTATGATCAGTTTCGTAATCAAGTTGAAGGCGATCAAATTAAAGAAGCTGAAAAGTGGATTATGCTTGAAACAATTGATCAGGCTTGGAAGCAACATATGATTAACATTGATCATGTTAAAGAAGGTATAGGGTTGCGTGGTGTTGGTCAAAAAAATCCATTGATAGAATATAAAAAAGAAGCATTTGCAATGTTTGAAGATATGATGAAACAAATCAGAATAGATATTGTACGTCATGTCTTTCATCTTAAGCCAGAGCAATTTAATACTGCCGATCTGGAACAAAAGCGTCAGCAAGAAATGGATGCTATGCAAATGGTATCAGCTCATGATAACAAATCTGATAAGTCTGATCAGGCAAAACGTGAAGAAGATAAAGTTGGAAGAAACGAACGTTGTTCTTGTGGATCAGGTAAAAAGTTTAAAAAATGCTGCGGAGCTTAAACAGCGTAGTGTTTTTTACAAGGAGGCTAGTAGTGAAAAAGCAGATAGTAATATGCATATTTGGTATCATTTCGAATATGCATGGTTATAGTATTGTACAGGTAAATGCTGTAAAAAAACGAGCATCAGCATCTACTCGACAGTATATCAATGCATCAAGAATCGATGGTCGTGGAGCAGATTTATCGGGAATTAATGTATCAAGTGTTGCTGGTGCGCAGAAAAATAAGTTTGATGGAGCTAATTTTAGTACTCCTACTAAACCTTCAAAGGCAAGTGGTATAGTATCAATACCTGGTGCAAAAACAAACTTACAAAATAGCAATTTTACAAATACATCTTGTGTATCGACAAATTTTCAAGGAGCCTTATTGCAAGGAGCAAATTTTTCTGGAGCAAATATAGAGTATGCGAATTTTTCTGGAGCAAATCTAATAGGGGCTAATTTTAATAACGTTGAATATGCTGATGCTGCAATATTTTGTGGAGCTATTATGCCAGATGGAAATGTTTGTAATAGTGGCACTTGGTCAAGTGCAGGCGTGACCCTGCAATGCCATTGTCCTAAGAAAAAATAGCATTTATAGGTTGTGTTATTATTTTGAAAATATTTGAGATGTAATAAGTACCGCGTCCGTTGACATTTGAGCTACTACATAGTCTAAGCTTACATCATTATTATTAAGATAATTGTAGAGAGATACACCTGTTAGTCCTAGTTTGCCTACTATTCCTCCAATAGTGCCATAAAATGCTAGTTTTGTTCTCCAAGAATTTTTTTGTCTTGTTTTTTCATTGAGAGCTTCAGTTTGTCGTTCTATAAATTTACGTAAATCTTGCTCTAAAGATGGACCGATAGATTGGCTATCTGTTTTTTTTGTTTCGCCTATATTTGAATGTTCAGAAAAAGATTTATTTGTTGGTAACAACAACTCTTCTTCTGCTTCGTTGGTCGTGCGTGGTGTTTTTGCTTCTTCATCTGTATCTTGGGTAGCTTGTGGTATGTGTGTAATATTAGATAGATTGTTTAGAGGGGTTCCGTTTTGGCGTTGCTCTTTAAATGCTTGAAAGTCTGTATTTGTGCTAGATATATCAATTATAATTGCTTGATTTTGACTTGTATAAGTAGGTGTTACATATAAAAATAATACAGTTGTAAAGATCTTGTAGTTTTTCATTTTATACCTCCTTTTATGAGTGGTTAATTCTTTTAAAAATATAGTATGATAATACTTGGCTGTAAGATACAATGATCTTTGCAATAAACAAGTTTTTTGCTATTATGAGGCTGTTAAGAAGTAGTATTTGTAGATCAAGTTTTACCAAAAGGATACATTTCGTATGAAAAATCAAAAAAGAGCTTTAGCAGCAACAATTTTACTAGGAGCAGCAGGGTTAAGTTTTCTAGCTGGCTGCAAGTTGCCATTTGGTGGTGATAGTTCTCATAAAGATACAATAGAACAAGATTTTTCTTCTATGGTAAATGACGGTGATGTTTTATTACGAATTGATGGCAAACCTGTATTGACAGTACAAGAATATGAAAAACAGTTAGATATGGCGCGTCAAGTAAATCAACAAATTGATATGTTATTGCAAATGATGCCTAATGCAGAAAAAGATTATATTTTTAAAGGGATTGCAACAACAAAATTAATGAAAGCATGGGCAGAAAACAAAGGTTTAGATAAAGATCCTGAGTTTAAAGAACAAAGAAAACAGTTGCACGAAGCTGCAGATTTACAATTGTATGCTAAGGCGTTTGATGATGCTCATCCTGTACATGTTTCAGATGCAGAAGTTAAAAGCTTTTACGAAGAGCAAAAAGATCAAATACCAGGTTTAATGACAAATCCAGGTGGTGTAAGCGCAGTGTATGTACGCTTTGATACAAAAGATAAAGCAGAAAACTTTTTAGAAAAAGTAAAAGATGTAAAAGGTGCAAAAGCGTTTAAAGAAGAAGCGAAAAAAGAAAAATTAAAAGTTGCTGATGCAACAATTAATGAAAAAAGTTCTTTTGGTGATGCTATTAAAAATGCTGTGTTAGGAGTTCAAAAGTTTCCAAGCGTGCAAGTAGTTAAAGCTGGCGATGATGCATATTGGGTAATTTGTGCAATTAGCAAATCTAAAGCAGAATATCGTGATGTAAAATCAAAAGAAGTACATGAAGGCTTAAAGAAAATGCTTGTTGAACAAAAGAAAGAAAAACAATTAGATTCTTTAATGGATCAATTGAAAAAAGATTTAAATGTTGTTGAAAATAGTGACTATTTTAATAAAAAAGAAGAAACAAAGCGTGCAGCAATGGAAGAATTAGCAAAACAATATGCAGCACAGCAAAGTCAAAATAATGATACAGAAGCAGATAGTCAAAATAAACCTGCAGTAGAAAAAGTATGAAAAAAAGAAACATAGTTTTTACAGTATTATTAACAGTTCTGCCTACAGTAAGTTGGGCAGAACTGTATCTTGTTGATCAGATAGATTGTGTAGTCTGTGGTCCTGAAAGAAATACACCTATTGTTGATACAGACATAACAATAAAAAGAAACTTAGATGGTCAAAAAGTACCTTTGCAAAATCAAGTTCAAAATGACATCATTAGTCAACAAATTTTAGCTGATAAAATACCGATAGACCCAACAGCTGCCGACAAATATATCGATAGCATGAAGAAGCAAAATAACTTGACTGATAGTGATTTAGCAGAATTGTTTGAGCAGGTGGGAAGAACATTTACAGAAGGGTTAGGGTTATTAAGCGATCAATATTATCATGAAATGTTCATGCACCATAAGTTTAAGTCACAGCTCGTTGCTACTGATGATGATATTAAACAGTATTATGAAGAACATCCTGAGTATTCAGAAGGTTGGTGTGAATTACAAGTAGCTTATGTTGATTATACGGATGAAACTAAAGATACTGTGAAGCAAAACGTTGAGCAAATTATACAGGGTAAACAAGTAGATGGCTTTACTGTTGATTGGAGTTCTCCAATGAAAGTTAAAGTTAATGAATTAGTTGCGGATAAAAAATTTATATTTGATCTAGATATATCTGCAATAGCAATGCTTCAAGCTAACAATACTTTTGAATTGTATAAATTAATCGATAAAAAAAGTGCAACATTAATACCTCTTGAAGATGTACGTTCTTCGATAACGGATAAATTGAATAGAAAAAAACTAGAATCAATGTTATCAAATTACAATCAAGAAGTACGTAAGTTTATTGATATTATTGATTTAAGTGATTCTTTTATTATGGCAGGCGAGTAAATTAAAAATAGGATAATTATGAAGCAAAGCTTTTTTTTATTAACTATTTGTTTTACTTTTTTACCTATAGAAGCAAATCATACTGATTGTCGAGTTATCGATATTGTGCTTGCTATTGCTATGAAAAAAAAGCAAACAGAGGTTGCTAATTATATTGCAAATTATTATACATTGCATAGAGATTGGCAATAAGTTGCTCAAAGTGATGCTGATAATTTTAATATTTTATATAGTGATGATTCGTGTGAGGATGAATGTTTAGGTACTTTTTTTCCGATAGGAATTCCTTGTTCTCATCAAGCTTTTACATCAGTTCTCGCACTGTTAAAAACTAATCAACAGTATCATGATTTTGTCCAAAATTACATTACAGTTACTGAGGAATCGGGAGATACAGTTTGGTTAAAATGGTTGTAAGGTCTTACATAAGAAAGTAGTTTTTAGATGAATATTATTAAAACTTTGTCATATATATTGTTATCGGTTCCAGTATTTTTATTACCTTCATTTCGAGAACAAGAAAATAGCAAATATAATAAAAATGCTGCATTAGTAATTCTTGAAGCAAGAAAAGATAAAGAGTTTATAGTCGCAGATAATTTAGAAAAATCATATTTAGGAAACGACTCTTCTGAGTATATACGTAGTATTGAAGAACAAAGCAAAAAACTTGTTTTTGCGCAACGTATTTCAATAGGTGAATTAAAAGAATTTCAAAATAATAAAAAGTTAACTTCTCAAACATTGAGTTTTATACAAAGACTGATAACTAAAGTTGAAACATTTGCAGCAAATGCACATAGAACTGGTAGTTATTATTAAGTATAGTAAAGAAGTTTATTCTTCTTGGTCTTCTTTTACTTCTTTAAGTTCATCAAGTCGTAAAGCTTTTTCTGTTAATTGTTTTGAACGTTTTTGTAATTTTTCTTGAGATGTAAAATAAGTATTTAATAAAGTTTCAAGATTCATTTCATGTTTTAAAATATTTCTATGGGTACGTGTTTGTATCGATCTGATAGGTATGATACCTACAAGGTACATAGCTTGTTGACAAAACTTTTGAATTTTTTTGATATCAACACTGTCAGTCATATGTGCTGCTACTGTATAAGTAATTTTTACAATAGCGTCTTTAATTGGTTTTTCTTTTAGCTTTGTTAAAATTTGTTCTGTTTGATCAAGAGTATCAACCAATATAACATCAACTTGAATAAATGGTCGAGTGTTAAGCTTGATAAACTGTAGATCGGTAGCATATTTTTTTTTGATGGTAACGTCGCAAAATCCTTTATCTTCTTTACGTTCTCCAAAGTCTACTCGATCAATAGAACCGGAGTAAACAATGGGAATGTCGCCTTTTTTATTTAAGTTTTGAAATCTATGTAGATGTCCAAGTGCAACATAATCAAAAGGTTTTATTGCAAGTTGTGAAGGAAGCAAAATTGGATCTTGTCCATATACAGCACGTTTTTCAGAACCAGAAAATACACCAGAGCTAACAGTAAGATGACCTACTAAAATAGCAGGAATAGTTTGATCAAGTTTCTCAGCAAAATTAGTAATAATTGCAGCAAGTGAATCAGAAATTTGTTTTGTTAATTCTGGAATACTTTGTGCAAATTGAGGATTATTAAGTGAGATGTTGTGTCTGTTCGGCCATGGTATTCCTACAATTTGTACAGGCCCAGATTTTGTTTCAATAATTTGGCTTCCAGGTTTAGAAAAAACATAAAAACCATCTACTGGTAAATGTGCAAAAATATCAAGAGCATTAGCTTTACCATAACTTAAAGGGTTGTCGTGATTACCCACTGTAATCACAACTGGTATATTTGCTTTATATAGCTGCATGAACGAATTCATAAGGAGTTTTTGTTGTGTTGGGCTTGGATGTGCAGTTTTGTATGCATCACCAGAAAAGACAAATAAGTCTACTTTATGTTCGATTGCATAATTAATACATGTATCCAGTGATTTTTTAAAGTCTAATAGGCGAGAATGGATCCCTGTTTTGGGATCTATTCTGCCATAATTTTCCATGCCAAAGTGAATGTCTGCTGTGTGAATAAATCGAATCATAAGTCTTTTTGTTTATCAAGATGATGTGTTTTAATAGCACCAGTAAATGTAGTAGTGCTGTGTTGAGTATCTTTTGTTTCAGAGTTTGTAATGTATGTAAAAGGTTTAATAGTAGAGTTTTGTGCAATTGTTGTATTAGTTACAACAACATGTTGTTGTATAGAACACTCATCTTCTATTGTGCTATTTTCAATGTATGAATACGCTCCAATGGTGCAATTTTTTTTAATGCGTGTTTTGCCGATAAGATGAACTCCAGATGCAATATGTACACCAGGTTCAATAATAACATCTTCATCGATAGTTACATTTAAAGCATTTGAAATGCGTACACCGTTATTCATCCAATAACGAATAATTTCAGATCGTTTAATATGTTCGATTGCCCATAAGTCTGCTAATGTATCAACAGATCGAATTGTATCTATAGACACAGGAGATGTTACAATTTTACACTTATTATTACTAGCTATTTGTATCAATTCAGGAAGGTAATATTCATTGTTATTATTGTTTTGTGTTAATTGATCAATATATTTTTCTAAAAAGCTTCGTTTAGCAATATAAACTCCACCGCTAATACAACATTGATTGTCAAAATCTTCAGTTTGATCTGCATTATCAACTACATGAATTTTGCTGTCATTAATAACAATTTTACAAAAGTTTTTATTTTCAGTATCGATGCCATGAGCTGTGATAAAACTAATGTCAGCATCAGTTGTGATATGTTTTTCTAAAAGTTTTGTAATGACATCTTCTGTTAATAATGGAGTGTCTGCTCCCATAAGCAAGATATTGTCTTTATCCCAAATAGATTGAGTAAGGCTAGCAGCATGTCCACTGCCTAAAGCTTGTTTTTGTTGGAATATATGCATAATTTCAATATTATGTGATTGCAAAACTGTTTCAATGCGTTCATGTTGAAATCCAACAACAAGAGAAGTTGGAATATGAAGTTTTTGTAGTAACTGTAAGGGGTATATAATCATTTCCTTGCCGCAAATTTTTTCAACTAATTTTGTTTTGTTAGTTTGAAATCTTTCAGATGTTCCTCCTGCAAGGACAACAGCTTGTATTGTATTAGGCATGATACCTCCTTATCTTCGGTACATTTAATTTTTTTACTATATCAATTTTTGTAAATTAGTATACTGATAAAGCAATTATGAAGATATTATCTTTTTTGTAAAAAGATGGAACCCTAAAAAATAATTTTTTCAAGAAAAGGGTTTCAAANACAACAGAATCGTTTAAAATGAAAAACAATTATCGTGTATGTAATTTGCAAATTATTTAAGGATAAAAAAAGTGAACGTAGCATCATGTGGTCGTCGATATTTAATATATATCAGTATAATATTGTTTGTATGTAATACAGTTTCTCCTATGGTCATGGATAATAGATATTTTCCATGGATAGACCATTTCTATACAGGGTCTGATTCTCGCCATAGTTATATAACAGCGGAAAGTTTTTTTGTTACTGGTGGTGACGCATATCGTATTGAACCAAGAGCCGACAAAAATGAACAAATAGTTTCTTACCCAGAGTTACTTGGTGAGTTAACATTTGACCGTGTAGGTGAATCATTAGAACTTGCAGGAAAAACAAATCCTATTCCTGATGATTGGCGTTGGTTATCTGACTTTAAATCACATATGTGTGCATCGTTAGAAGGCCAAGGTTTCATGATAAGTGGCTATGCTCCTGTGACAAAATATTTTGGTATAGGTGTATCAACGTTGTTAATGCGTCTTAATGCAGCTGTGACTATTGCTCCTCATCAAGATGTAATTACAAAATTATCTTTGAATGTTCCTGGTAATCAGGCTCAGTTTACAGAAATGGTTCATAATTTTTATAAACAAGTAGGAATTTCGTGTGCAAGTGTTCGAGAAGTTGCTGCTGGTGATACTGTTGTGTATATGAATCTATTTGATGTGCACGAATATGAATATAAAATGCGTAAATTTGATTGGGGTGTATGGGCAGGTATTATTATACCTACAGGGTTACAACAAGATCCATATAATTTAGCATCGATTCCTTTTGGTGGTAATGGCATGTGGGGTTGGTTTGTTGCTCCACGATTTGAAATAGAACTAAAAGAAGACTTAACAGTTGGTATGCACGCTCGAGTTACAAAGCGTTTAGACAAAAACATTCAAGCACGAATTCCAATTGGTAAAGAGCAATATTTATTTGCACCATTTGTAGATAATGTGTGTGTACATCCAGGAACAACAGTATCTGGATCATTGTATGCAACATTTGAAGATTTACGTGCAGGCTTTGGAATTCAAGCAAAGTATACTGCAGCGTATCATTCAGAAGACAGTTTTAGAACAAATGCAATTCAATCACCGTTAGAAGCTAATTTTTGTGAAATAAAATCTCGATCAAGCTTTGTGAGTGAATATGCAACAATACGTTTGTTTTATGATATAGGACATGATAAAACATGGCACCATCGTCCAATAGTTTCGTTTACTTGGGATATTCCAAGAAATCATATTGGAGGTAAGGGTTTTGCAAAAACACATAGAGTATCTTTAGGTTGTACTGTTAATTTTTAAAAGAGATAGTAATGGTTAAAAAGTCGTTAATAGAAAAATTTTCACCTGCTCGTAAATGGTTTAGTTTTTTTTCAAATGATATTGCAATTGATTTAGGAACTGCTAATACATTGGTGTATGTACGAGATAAAGGTATCGTTTTAAATGAACCTTCAGTTGTAGCTATTAAAAATAGTAACAAAAAAGTTTTAGCTGCAGGAAAAGCTGCTAAAGAAATGTTAGGAAAAACTCCTGAAAGTATCACTGCATGTCGTCCAATGCGTGATGGTGTTATAGCAGATTTTGAATTAACAGAAAGCATGTTGCGTTACTTTATTAGAAAAGTACATAATAATCGTAGAACATTAATTGCTCCGCGCATGATTATAGCTGTCCCATCAGGAATTACACAAGTTGAAAGACGTGCGGTTATTGATTCTGCAAAACAAGCAGGTGCTCGTGATAAGCCTATGACAATTATGGAACCAATGGCGGCAGCTATTGGAGCAGGTTTACCAATTCATGAACCGTTTTGTAGTCTTGTTGTTGATATTGGTGGTGGAACAACAGAAGTTGCTGTTATTACATTAAGTGGTGCTGTATTTTGTCGATCAATTCGTATTGGTGGCGATGAAATGGATCGTGCAATTGTTTCTTATGTTAAGCGTAAGTACAATTTATTAATTGGTGAGCGCACTGCAGAATTAATTAAAATGCAAATTGGTACAGTTATGCTTGATGGTGAATCGCAATCATTAGAAGTGAAAGGTCGTGATTTAGTTACAGGTGTACCAAAAACAATCACATTAAGTGATGCTGAAGTAAATGAAGCATTGCTTGAAACAGTAGCTAATATAGTTGATGTTGTACGAGTTGCACTTGAAAATACGCCTCCTGAATTATCATCAGATTTAGTTGATAAAGGAATTGTCATGGCTGGTGGCGGTTCATTACTAAGAGGTCTTGATAAATTGCTTTCAAAGGAAACAGGATTACCTGTTCGTATAGCAGATGATCCATTGTTATGTGTTGTGCAAGGTGCAGGTAAAGTATTAGAAAAATTAGAATTCTTCAAAGAAGCTTTAATGGATTAAGGTATAATGCATAGAAAAAAACCACAAAGACAGGGTATAGAACTTAAAAAAAAACATGGTCAGCATTTTTTAAAAAATGGTATGTACATTGTACCGATGCTTGAAGCTGTACATGTTGATAATACAATTTCTGTTATGGAAATTGGTTGTGGTGAAGGTGTTTTGACGCATGCAATTTTACAAGGTCCTTGTAAGCAACTTAAAGTATTTGAAATAGATCAAGAGTGGGCAGATTACGTTAACAATTTATATGGAACTGACTCTCGATTACATATAATTCTAAATAATGTATTAGATGTAGATTGGTCGATATTGCAGTCTGATACACCATGGGTTATGTTAGCAAATCTTCCGTATCAAATTACATTTCCTATTTTGCATTTAGTAAAGCAACATCGTGAGATGTTTCTTGAAGGTGTTGTGATGGTACAAGAAGAAGTAGNTCAAAAAATTGTTAAAACTTCAGGTCGTGGTTATGGATATCCATCATTGTTTTTTCAACATTTTTTTGACTGGAAATTGTTAACTAAAGTTCCACCTGAAGCATTTTTTCCTCCTCCAAAAGTCAACTCTCGCTTACTTTATTTTAAGCCCAAAAAAAATATTGTTGCTATACCTCAAGAAGAAGAATTTTGGAAGTTTATTAAGCTTTGTTTTTTGCAACCTCGTCGGACTCTTCGTAATAATTTAGCTCAATCTCATTATGATCAAAATGTTTTATCTGATGATATATTACAAAAGCGTGCTCAGCAGCTAAACATGCAAGATTTTTTAGAAATTTGGCAAAAACTAGTCTAACTAGTAATGTATAGTACATTTATTTTTTTAAAAAAAGGAACTAGTATGGCATATTTGTATCGTGCAATATTAGCATCATTTTTGTTGCTAAATATTGTACAAACTCAAGATNTAATCTATGACCCAAGCTCATCTATGTATCCAACATTGTCTTCATGGTTACAACAATTTGCAGATAATCAAAAAACTCCTAAAAATTTAAAGAAAGCAAACTCTGCAAAACATTCAGGATTTTATGCTTGTGGCGATAAAAACAAGCAGTGGCAAGAATTTAGCAAGGTTCTGGCAGCATGGCTTGATATGATGGCACATGGAAGGTTGTCTCATGAAAATGTATGGGCTCAGTCTGATTTTACTCAAAAACCAGCAAGTTTTTTGAGCACATTGTTTGGTAAAAATGAAAAAAAATATGAAACAATACCGAGCCAAATTTTTTTTAATCCTAGTAATGCAAATATTCCGTTTACACCATTTGCTCAAAAATTAATTGCAAAGCAAGGTGATCAATTTTATATGCGGGGAGATTTGCATGGAGATATTTTTGCTTTACTCAAACAGTTATTACATTTGTATATAAGCGGTATTATTGATAATAACTTTAAGTTGCTACAAAAAAATGCATGGATTATATTTCTTGGTGACTATGTAGATCGTGGTCATTATGGTTGTGAAGTTTTATATACGATGATGCGTTTATCTTTAGCAAATCCTGATAGAGTTGTATGTGTGCGTGGTAACCATGAAGATATTAGTATTCGAGCTAAGTATGGATTTCAAACAGAAGTTCACCATAAATTTGACGATCCTAATGGGAGAAAACATAAAATTATTGGGCGTATGAATGATTTTATGCCTGTTGTATTTTATTTAGGGTGTCAACAAAATGGGATCACAAATTATATACAATGTTGCCATGGTGGTATAGAAATCGGTTATGATCCAAGACCATTTTTAGATGATCATACAAAGCAATACCAACAAATAGGAGTATTGCATAGCAATACGATGTATCACAAGATCAAGCAGAAGCAACCAAGTTATCATAATCAATTGTTACAAAATTTAGAAATATATTTGCCAAATTATTTATTATTAACAAATCCAGCAATGAGTTCTATGGCAGGTGATAATTATGAGTATAATTTAGGTTTTATGTGGAGTGACTTTGATCCATTGCATAATAATAATGTTACGCAAATTAAATATCAAGTTGGTCGCGGCTTTATGTATGGAAAATTAGCAACACAAGACATATTACAGTTACATAGTTCTGCAATTAGTAAAATACGTGGTATTATACGAGCGCATCAGCATACAAATATTCCTACTGATCCAATGATGGTTGGCTTGAAAGAATCTTATGGAGTTTACAAATTATGGAATCCTTACGAAAAAAATCAAATAAGACCAATGCATGATGGACTTGTGTGGACCTTTAACGTAGGAGCTGATTCTTATTATGGATTAGGTGCAAAGTTTGATTTTGATACGTATGCGAAAGTAACAGTGTATAAAGATTATCAAGCATGGAAAATGCAGCTTTTTGTTCAAGATAAAGATTATTTTGAACAAGAAGATCAAACTTTGTTACATTTGTTAAGTGAAAAGCGTCATCAGGTAACAAAAAAAGATTTACAAACAGTTGATCAGATAATAAGCAATCTTTCAATGTCGCAACAACTTCCAGATCAAAAACAAGTTGTACAGTTTGCTACTACTTAAGGCACCATATATTTTTGATGCAAAGAGTTTGTAAATGTATTATTTGGATCATATTTTTGTTTGATATTTAAAAATTCTTGAAGCTTTGGGTAAGCATGTTGAAATTGTTGTTTTGTTGCATATAGATGATATGGCAAATAGTATGTACCGCCTACTGATAAAACTGCATTAATGATATCTCTAGTCCATTTTTTTTCTATATATTGTTCTGTAGAGCGAAATACATTAATGTATGCTACTAATGCAAAAGAATCTTGCGGAGCATAGTTTAATATAGATTCTGTTTCTTGAGGAACATATCGAATTGAAAGATTTAATACATTGACGTTATATTTTTGTATTATGGTTTTATATTGTTGTAAGAAATGTTCTAACGCATGAAGTGGTACAAAATATTCTTGTAAAATACTTGTAGATGGCCAACGCATGATAGGCTCAAGTGATTTTGTTGAATAGCTCATTTCATAATTTCTATACGTAACGAGCTTTTTACTAATTTTTTTAGGTTCTAATAACGATCGTATATGTTTGAATGGTGATATTCTGCGTAATAATTGTTCAGCAATCATTTCTTTTATATAGAAATCAGGTTGTTGAAGTCTTTGAGAGATGGTGACATTATTTTCTGTTTTATACCATGTTATTACTGAAACTTTTTTAAATTCATTAGGATACACATTAGCATTGTGGAATATAACCTGTTCATTGTTATAAATTTGTGTGAAAAAATATGATACATATTCAGAAATAGACATACTATGAGTGTATCTTTCTATGTTGATATTATCTGTTAGCTTTAACGTTACTTCTACGATTGCTCCTAAGAGTCCGTAGCCACCAAGAGCAGCATAAAACAAATCAGTATGTTGCTCTCTGCTAGCTTGTACAATGGATCCATCAGCTAATAAAATTTTGATTGATTCTACAGTTTTAATTAATGATCCCTTAGGGTCTCTACCATGTACATTGACGCTAAGAGAGCCACCAACAGTAAAATTATTATATGATTGCATAACATGTACGGATAAATTATAAGGATCTATATATTCTTGAATTTGACTCCAGCGAGTACCTGGTTGTACGGTAATAATTTTTTGATCAATGTTACAAGATACAATAGCATTAAGCTTGGTTGTATCAATTACTATGCCATTAGGACAAGCAATTTGTCCACCTTGACTAAAACGTCCTCCTGCAAAAGAGATAGGTTTTTTTGTAGATTTTATGATACTTTGTAATTCTGAAACTGATGAAGGTGTTACAACCTGTTCTACAGTAACAGGGGACAATCGTGAAACGTCATATATGGTTTCATGACATAGTGTTATAGCGTTATGTAATACTAGAAGCATCAAAAAGTTATATATATAAGTTATGCGAGTCATGGGGCACCTTTATGTTATTGTTTTGTCCATGTATTCACTATAGTAGGTATTACAGCTTTTTTCAAAAGCCTAATATAATTTTTAAGAGTTACTTTGTAAGTATATAATTATGTTTTTTATACAAAAGCTGATGCGATAAAATTAGTCCAAAAAAGATACCATTGATTGTAGCAATAGATCCTGCAATTGAAACATTATAGGCATGTGCAACTAAACAGCCAGTAATTGTTGTAATTAGTGCAAACAGGCAGCTTATGATAAGCATATGTGATAATCGTTGTGTGACAAGATATGCTGTTGCAGGGGGAATTATCATAAATGCTACAACTAATATAGCTCCTGCCGTATCAAATGCTCCAACGATAGTAATGCTTGTTAAGGTCATAAGAAGATAATGAATTGCGTGTGGCTGATACCCTATGGTAAAAGCATAGTCAGGATTGAAAGTTGTTATTTTAAGCGTTGGATACCAGAGCATAATACATAAGATGTTGAGAATTAAAATACCAGTCATAACCCATATTGAGAGTGGACCATAGTCTATGTTTTGTATTATTAGTTTATTAAAAGGTGTAAAAGCTAATTCGCCTAAAAGTGCTGCATCAGTATCCATATGAATGCTGCTTGCATATAGATTGATAACAATGATAGCTATTGAAAATAAAAGTGGAAAAACTAATCCAACTGCCGCATCATGCATTAATCGTTTTGTAGAAATTAATAATTCTGTAGCAGCTGCTGTTATAATACCAACTAGCGTTGCACCAATAAATATCCATGGAGAATGTAAATTTTTTGTTGCTAAAAAAGCAAGAACGATTCCTAATAAGATTGCATGACCGATTGCATCGCTCATTAAGCTTGTACCTCGTAATACTAAAAAGGTACCGGGTAAAGTACATGAAACCGCAACTAAGCATGCTGTAACAAGTAATTGTATATAAATGATATTCATGATATTTCCTGCTGCATATTGTGAGGCGCAATTTTTAACCCTGAGCTATCAAGTAAAATAGCTTTAGGTTTTATTTTTTTTGCTAGTGTTAATCCTTGAGGTGTTAATCGCCAAAAGTTATGTTTAGGAGATTCAATTAAATTTTTTGCAGCTAAATAACGAATTGTTTTATTGGTAAATTTTTTACCAACTGCTTGTAATGCATTGATATCATGTGCATGGTATGGATGCGTTGAGCTTTCATTAAACAGCATAAAATAAGAAAGCATGTGATAAGCGTTAATTTGTTGAATTTGATGTTGTGTCTTGATATGTTGAGAAACAATTCCATGATGCGGTGCAAATAGTATAGAAAAGAACGTACATATTGTTGCTATGACAATAATTGTAGGGCCTGTTGGTAGATGTTCGCATGAGCTGCTCAGAAACGTTCCACTGATAGTTGCAACACTACTAAAAAAACAGCTTAATATAATCATATGTGATAAACGCTGAGTCCATTGGTAAGCAGCAGCTGCCGGAGCTATTAATAGTGAGCTAATAAGTACAACACCTACGGTTTGTAGTCCTACAATAATAGTAATTACAGTTAACGTTGTCAGTGTAGCTTGGATATATTCTGTGTTCATGCCTAAAGAAAATGCAAATTCTTGATTAAAGATAAAAGTTTTAAATTCTTTCCAGCATAGTAGTACTGTTGTAATCACAATTGTCGTAACCGTTACAATAATGCATAAATCGTCCCAGAGCAAAGTTGAAGCATTGCCAAGTAAGAACTTGTTTATTCCTGCTTTGTGAGCATTAGGAAATGTTTGAATAATACTTAATAGCAGTGTACCTAGGCCAAAAGTTGTTGATAAAACAACTCCTAAAGCTGTTTCTTTTTGTAATGTTGTATGTTTGTTGATGAGATGAATACATATTGCACCAATAAACCCTGACAAGGTTGCACCAAAAAATAAAAAACTAGGAGCTTTGCTACCTGTGTATAAAAACATTGCTGCTAATCCAGGTAAAGTTGCATGAGCAATCGCATCACCAAATAAACTTTTTCGTTGCAAGATTACAAAGCATCCCATAATTCCTGATGTGATACCAACAAGTGTTGTACCGATAAGAACAGTAATCAGTGTTATATCAAATTGAATCATATAAGTTTCGATCTGTTAATAGATTTGAAGAACCAAAAGTTTGTGTAATATTTTGTTCTGTTAATACATCTTTAGTTGCTCCAAGTGCAATATGTTTTTTGTTCATTAAAAATGTCCAATCAAAATATCGCTTCACAGTAGTTAAGTCATGATGTACAACAATGATAGTTTTACCTTGTGAACGAAGTTTTTGTAATAATTCTAATATCAGTTGCTCTGTTGTGATATCAATACCAACAAAGGGTTCATCCATAATTAAAATATTAGCTTGTTGAGCAAGAGCTCTAGCTAAAAAAACTCGTTGTTGTTGCCCGCCAGATAATTGACTAATATGTCGATGAGCAAATTTTTCCATATTCATTGTTGTGAGCGCTTGCATAGCAATTTCATGGTCATGCTTTGTTGGTCGTGCAAACCATGAAAGATGTTTGTATCTACCCATAAGCACAACATCAAATACATCTGTTGGGAAATTCCAGTCAACCGAACTTTTTTGTGGAACATATGCAATATTATGTGTTGATCTATTATAGCTTTGACCAGCAATTTTAATTAGACCTGTTGTTGGTTTAATAATACCTAGAATAGATTTGAGCAAAGTAGTTTTTCCACTGCCATTAGGACCAACAATACCAAGTAAAGTTTTTTCTGGAGCATAAAAATCAAGATCCCAAATAACAGGGTTTTCTTGGTATGCTACAGTTAAATCTTTGACAGATATAATATACTTGTTTTGGTTTGGCATAAAATATGATTTTTTTAAGTTTATTGATTATAGAATTATATGTTTATACTAGCAAAATCTAGATCTTTTGTAATCGATGAATACATTTGTTTTATCTGAGCTCTTGAACAATTGTTGCTACATTGTAAGTGAGCATGCCTATATATGTTCCTTGCTTTGTTCCATAAGTACCTAATGCGTCTGAATAGAGCTCATTACCAATTTTTAAAGTTAAGCCGTGAGAGGCAACATTTTGTTGCACTGCTTGAATATTTCGAGGCGGAATAGATGTTTCTAAGAAAATTGCAGGAATTTTATGAGAGATGATAAAATTTGCTAATTTTTGTATATCTTTTGTACCAGCTTCACTTGCTGTACTTATTCCTTGTAGACTCATTACCTGACAATTATAAGCACGGGCAAAGTATTCAAAGGCATCGTGAGCAGATATCAGAACACGTTTATGTTTAGGAATAGTTGCTATTTTTTTCCGTGTTACTTGGTACATATTTGCTATTTTTTCAAGATATATCGAACTGTTTTTTTGATAGGTGTTTTTATGTTTAGGATCATGTTTTTGTAATATTTGTGAAATAGTAGTAACAGCATAAGCCCACAGTTTTGGATCAAACCATACATGAGGGTCAAAGTACTCTTCATGTTCTTGTGATCGAATAAGCTTTGCTACGGGTATATCTTGCGTTACAGCAACTGTGGTTTTTATTGTTTGCATATTTTTAAACAAATCAGACATGCGAGCTTCTAGGTGTAACCCGTTATAAAAAATAACATCAGCTTGAGCTATTTTGGTAACATCTTGTTCAATTGGTTTATATAAATGTGGGTCAACACCTGGTCCCATAAGCATGTCTAAATGAATGTAATCACCAGCTATGTTTTTAATTGCATCTGCTATAATATTTGTCGTGCATACAACTTGAAGTTTATTTTCTTTAATTTCTTGTTGTACTAAAACATATTTGTAAAAAATTGTTAGCAAAAAAAATATAACTGCTGCACAGCTGAGTACTAATCGTTTAAAATACATATTTTTAAACAAGCTCTTTTGTTAAGTAATTTTTAATATCATTACTTTCAAGCATTTTTATATTGTTTTTTTTATCATGTAAAAAAGGACATTGTGTGCTTTTGCTTAAAACTTGCAATCTTCGATAATTAATTGCTTCATTAGCATTGATGATTTTAACAAATTGTTTGATATTGTTTTCTTCTAAATGCTGTATTACTTTTTTACAAAAAGGACATCCTGGATAAACATAAAGTTCAAGTTGAGGTTGAGTTTTTTGATCTACATGATCAGACGCAGCGTTAGTAATTATTACAGGGCTTAAGAGAGCTACGATTAGTAATAATTGTTTCATAAAATCCTCTTTTATTTTTTTGTGGAAAAGTGGCCTTGATAAATATTTTCATCTTTATGTAAGTTAATGATCGGATTAAGTTTTGTAACTTTTTTTTGTTCCATTTTAGTTAATTTTCTAATTTTATTGAGTTCATGATCAACTGTTTTAATAGCATCATAGACTTTACGATTATATGTTTCAATGTTGTAGTTATCTGGTACGAACTTAAGAGCGTGCGTACGCATTTCTTGTAATTTATTTTCGTCTACAAAAGGTTTGATGATATGAAAATGTTTTTTATGTTTTGCTCGATAAGGGTATAGTTCTACTTTGTTAAAGTATGGTTGAATCTCAGCAACTAAATCGCGTGGAGCATTTGGATGTTCTTGAAGGTATTTAGTAATTAAAGGAATAAATATCATGATAGGTAAAGGATTAGTTGGAAATTCTTTACGGTAGGTCAAAATTGTCCAACCCATAAACCAGAGTTCAAAGTGTCCTGGATCATAATTAAATTCTTTAAAATATTTTTTTATTTCTTTATTGTTTTCAGGTGGACGATGTAACTGTTTTTTCATAGCTCTTTGTTTAAAGTTAGAAACTTTAATACGAATTTGCGTTAATTTATCAGGTAATGAAAAGTTTTTTCGTTTGGTAAATTTTTTGCGAGAAAACCAACGTTTAAAAGAAAAGAAATCAAGTGATTGCACACCATCAGATCGTGAATACCAGTTATAGACACGTTTAAATACTGAGCTATTAATAAGATAGTCTGTTTCTACTTGAATAGGTGTTCCAAGTAGATGAAATTCATCGATATAAATTTGATCTTGTGAGTTTTTTGTATGATGCAATGCACCTAGCTGTAATCCAATGTTACCACCATGACTGTAACCAATAATTCTCACTTTAGGATTGTGTCCTTGATTACGTAACTTTTTGATTAATTTTGCTAAATCTGTATACAAAAAATTTGCTTCAATGTAACGGAGTTTATTGCTTACTAGTCCGCTCCAGCCAAATGTATAGTATTGGTCTGATGGCGCGTAGCCTGCTAGTTGGGCAACTTCTTCAAATGCTTGTGCTACAGTAGGTGCTGCCATGATAGTTGTGGGTTTAGTAATATCGATCTTATGTAATCCCATTTCGCCCATGGCTTGATTTTTGTAAAAGAATGGATCTCGTCTATTAATTTCGGTTGATCGATAATAAACAGTTTCTTCAATTGCATCGTTAAGCATTTTTAAGATATTGCTAATATTTAAATGTGGACGAAGAGAAAAAGAACCGTGAATAAAGACAGTAATCCACATATTATGAGTATTGTTATTACTTGATTCTGCTTGTAGTAATGGTGCAAGTAATAAAAAACTTATACATAGTTTTTTTATCATTGTTTACCTATTAGTTAGATGGTTCAAAGCATTTACTTTTATGAAGCATAGTAAAATGAGCAATGAAATAACCAATAAATGAACACACGAGTGGAATAACATCTTTTAATATCGGCGATTTAATAAATATTGTTGCACCAATAAAACCGACAACTCCACATGCAATTGAAGTCCATGCAGACCAAGCGTGTAATTTTTGTGTAAAGTATGCGATAACAGTTGGTACAACTAAACAAATAACTGAAATACGGTAACTGTTTTCTAATACAAATATAATGTCACCTGCGATAAAAAATGAAGCAATTAAAGCACAACAACCTGTGATAAGGGATACTGTACGTGACATAAATATTTTTTGTTTATCAAGAGGTAAGAATTTACCAAAATCTTGAACGATATTTGAAGAAATAGCAGATAACAATGAGTCAGCAGTTGATGTAATGGCTGCAATAATACCACAAATTGCAAATACTAATAAAGTTTTACTGGTCATTGCCGCTATAACTGGTATTAATGGATCTGCTCCTGCAGGAATAGATATTTTTTTAATCTTAGCTAATATACCAAAAAAGAGGGGTATAAATGAAAACCCAACGAGCATAAAGCTAGCAAGAAAAGCAGATATAGTAGCAGTTAATCTTGTTTTAGCTGCAAAGAAACGTTGTGCTAAGTCTTGCTCAATTAAAGAGAATAATGTTGGCATAATAAGTGTCGGTAAAAAATCGGTATATGTTAATTTTTTAGAAAAGAAATAATTTTGCATTTTAGTCATTAGCTTTACATTTGCCAGTTTGTTGACTGAGACAGGTAGGCTTTTAAAGAATAAGTAAATAAAAATAGTAACAATTAGCATTACTTGAATTGCATCAATGATGACAATAGAGCTAAATCCACCAATCATAGTGTAACAAATTAAAAAGCCCCAAAAAGCAGTTAATATATATGGATCATCGAGACCTAAGGATAAAAATAACATTTTGGTTGCAATGATTTGTGCAACAAGAATCCCCCATAAGCTGATAATTGACAATGCAGAAGCAAATAATTTTAAGTTAGAAGATTTGTAATGGGTTTCAAAGATTTCTGCAGTTGTAGTGATATTCAAACTGCGCATACGTGATGCAAGACCACATCCTAAAATAATAAATCCAAGACTCATGCCAATAGTGTAAGCAACACCCCATAATCCTATTTGATATGCTTTTTGTGATGTTCCTAATAATAGTCCGCTACCTAATTGTGTTGCAACAAGTGTAAATGTTAATTTAAATACACCAAGATTGCGATCAGCTAAGAAGTAGCTTTTGAGAGTTTTGACTTGAAACGAATTCCAGATACCAATTGCAAGATAAAAACATGCTATCCCAAAAAGGGTTGAAAAAAGAAGGGTAGAATCAATCATATGTTACCTTGTTATAACTATAAACAAACATATTATGTATCTGTACCGTAGCATACAGATATAAGCTTGTACAATAGTAACAAAATAAATAAAAAAGATACAAAGCTCACTATGAATTACGCGATAAAAAATAATTTAATAGTTAGGACAAAATAAAAAAGCCGCAATTTTTGCGACTTTTTTATTTTTAAAATGTTAAGGATAATTAGGTATTGCACCTAGAGCCATATAACCTAAGCCTATTGGTGTTGCTACTGTACCAAGTGTTAGAAGCGTAGTGTATTTTACATCCGCAAGCATTTTTTCTGATACATCACCGTAACGAAACCTGTTAGAGTGATTACTTTCATCGTAGATTGCACTGTGTAAAGCTGCGACACCTAGTCCACTGGATATTGCACCTGCATAGAATAATACGTTTCGTAAAACAAACGATTTCTTTGGATTTTCATCAAAAGCACTTCTTACTGCTAATCCAAGTGTGATCGCTGATATAGTTGATATAGCTGATATAGTTTCTTTATCTATATTATTTTCTATGAAATTAGCAATTTTAGTTGTTATAGATTCATTATTTGTGGTTTGTTTATCTAATCTTTGATTTTGTATATCTTGGACTACTTGATTTGTAGAGCTTGTGTTATCAGATGATATGATGAATCTATTATTGATGATACTTGTTACTAACATGATTGTTAATAAGATATTTTTCTTCATAGTGAACCTCCTTTTTTTACTTATTACTACTCTATAAATACAATATCATATTGTTATAATATCGCAACAGCCTGACTACTATTTAACAGGCTCACTAGAAGGTGATATAGAGGATTTTAAAAGAGATGTTATTTAGCTAGAAGCATACGTAGATACTTTTGTATAAAGCTAGTTATACATGTACTATGTAAACAGTAAAAAAGCCGCAATATTTGCGGCTTTTTTAGGATTAATTATTTTTTTAGATCTTTCAAAGGCGCGACTCCACTCGCAATTGTCATACTTGCTCCTGCTGTCAGCATTAAAGCACCAGTTGTAGTAAGAAAAGGAGTAAGTAAGTCATGCTCTTTGTCTCCTTCTTTCACAAGTTCATATCCCAATGCGCTTATTACTGTACCTCCATAAAAAGCTACATTTCTTATCGCAAAAGATTCGACTGGATTGTCATCAAAAGCACTTCTAGCTGCTAATCCAAGTGTTATTCCTGATATAGTTGATATAGCAGTTTTGCCTGGATTATCTTCTATGAATTTATTAATTTTGGTGTTCATAGACTCATTTTTTTGATTTCTTTGTTCTTTTCTTTGATTTTGAAAATCTTTGACAACCTGTTTGAGATCACTCTTGTTATCAGATGTTTTCAGGAATCCCGTACTGGTTATATTTGCTACTAACATTATTGTTAATAAGATATTTTTCTTCATAGTAAAACCTCCTAATTATATTTTATTACTATCTGTGTATATCATACTATCCTGATAAAAAGCCTCAACAGCCTGCCTATGTTTTAAAAGTTTATTTTATGCGAGTATTAGATCAAGATTGATATCTTCATACTGTTCGATAATAAGGTCTGCTTGGGATAGTTGAGACCGATCATGACCGGTATTAATACCGATACAGTACATACCAGCAGCTTTGGCAGCGGCAATGCCTGTTGCAGAATCTTCGATGACTATACACAAAGATGGATCGATGTTTATTTGGTCAGCAGCATATAAAAAAACATCAGGTTCTGGTTTAGGTTTTTTATGCGCATGTTCGTAACTATAGATCTGCTTGTTGAAATATTGTTCCAAGGGAAGATACTTTTTAGTCTTATCAAGAGTATGTATTGTAGCATTGGTGGCAATAGCTGTTTTTATGCCCAGGTTGGTTATGGTATTGTGAAATGTTTTAAAGCCATCAATAAACGTTGTAAATTTTTCAAAATTTTTGAAAGCAAATTCTTCTTTAAATTTCATTAATTCTTGTACAGATTCTTTTGTATTATATTTCATAGCAACAAATGTACATGAAGCATGGAGTGATAAACCTTTTATTTGAGGTAGAACTGTTTGGCATTCAGATTCTGTTACATTTCCTTTAGTTAATAGCATTTCTTTATCAGCTTGTTCCCAAAGGTTTTCTGAGTTGATAATAGTTCCATCCATATCAAAAATAATTGCTTTATATTTCATGGTATGAGTCCTGTACAATTAATGAGCATCGTTGTACTCTATAAGTAAATATATCAAAATTATATCATATAAATGTGTAGAAATAATGATACAAAAAGTTATAAAAAGTTTAGCTGTTATCTGTGTAGTATTGCTTGCTCGTTTAGTACCGATACATTGGATTATAGGTTCTCATGCTGCTGCTTTTTCACTAAGTAGCATATTTGCTCCTGTAGTAGGTTTGCATTGTGGTCTTGCATGGACCACTATGTTTGTATGGACGAAAAAAGTAACTTCGTTATCGAGCTTAGGATATTCTTGTTTACATAGATTACCGTTGTTTTTTGCAGCTCAATCATTACGTCAAAAAGGGTATTTAGTATCAGCAATAGTTTCTTTGTTGTGTATGGCATTGTTTGTGCTGCATCCTGTTGGTGGACAAGCATGGTTGTATAGTTTGTACTGGTTGATACCAGTTACTTTATCTTGTGTAGTAGCGACAGAGATGAGTCGTGCTTTACAAGCATCATTTACGGCTCATGCAGTTGGTTCTGTAATTTGGTTATATACAGGAGCAATACCTGCGTCAATGTGGATAGCATTAATACCAGTTGTTGCATATGAAAGATTGTTCATAGCGGTTGGAATATATGTTGTTAATAAATTTTGTGTAACAATCATACAAAGTATGAAACAATATGTTACATCATCTAAGGCTTGCGCATGATACAACACCTTGCCTTAATTATGGATGGAAATCGTCGATGGGCTAAAAAAAGAGCATTGATGCCATGGTTAGGACACAGACAAGGCGTACAGTCAGTAGAAATGGTTATTAATTATTGTTTAGATAAGCATATTCGATATGTTTCATTGTATACATTTTCTTTAGAAAACTTTAAGAGAAGTGATCGAGAGGTTGATTACTTGTTTGCTTTAATTAAAGAAGCAAAAAATAAGATACAAAAATTTATAGATAATAACGTACAGGTACGTTTTATTGGTGACAAAGATAAAATTCCTCTTGATACTCGCGCTGTTTGTGAAGAGATTGAACAACAAACTCAACATGGTATAGCTTTACAATGTAATTTCTTAATGTGTTATGGTGGTCAGCAAGAAATTATACAAGCAGCCCAAACATTAGTTGCACAAGGTTCTGATATTACTGAGCAAAGCTTTACAAGAGCGTTATGGTTGGGAGATATTCCTGGACCAGATCTTATTATTCGTACAGGTGGTGTGAAACGATTAAGTAATTTTTTATTGTTTCAGAGTGCTTATGCAGAAATTAGATTTCTTGATTGTTTATGGCCAGATATTACACAAGATATCTTGCATCAAACTGTACTTGATGGAATAGATGCACATAAAAATGTTGGTAAATAGTATTATGCTACTTCTAAGTAGATGTGTAATTTTGAATCTAATTTAATAATAGATCCAGCAAGTGGTTTTTGAGAAATTACTTTGGTAAAACCTGTATAAGGTTCTTTAATTTTTTTAGATCCATAAAAAATAGAAACTCTTTCAGAGTGTTGATTTAAAAAATTGAGTACTTCTGGTAAAGAATGTTGTGTTAGATCAGGCATGATATACATATTAACTTTATTTTGTGCAATATAACATGTCATTTTATTATCTTCGACAGTGTCTCCTGCATATGGCAATTGTCCAATACAGCTTTGGGCAGGAGCTTGATATTCTATGTGATACAATTTACATTTCAGATGCATATCTTTGCAGGTGGTTTCGATATAATTTTGCTTTTGAGTCGTTAGTTGAGGAGCGGTGATAATAGGAGGGGATTTCGTTGTTGTCACCAGAATAGGTTGATGAGTTTTAACTAATCTGCCAGCAGATGGTTTTTGATTTAGTATAGTTCCAGCTGGAATATGATTGCTTTCTTTTTCAGCGACAATACGGATATTAATTTGGTGTGGAGAAGTAAGCTTTAAAGCTTCGTATGTTGTTATACCTATGAGATTTGGTGTTGTATATGTTTTGTTGCCGATAAGTATGTTGCATATGCTATATCCTAGAACAAAACATATAAAAGGAAGAATGAAAAGAAGATTTTTAGTAGATACGTTCACAGAAATCCTTTTGTGTATTCTTGTAATAAGGCAGATGATAAGCCGGATTCTGTTCTATAGAAACTATAGTGGCAACCATTTATCTATGCGACATACCCGCAAGCTAATAACAAGCGCTTAATGCTTGCTTACTTTGTCTTGCTCCTAGTGGGGTTTACCCGAATATATCATTACTGATATAAGCTGTGCGCTTTTACCGCACATTTTCACCCTTACTGCAAAGCAGCGGTTATTTTCTGTGGCACTTTCCGTCAATTTTTCAATTGCCCTTAGTTGAAATCTATTTCTTCTAAGGCACTATGCTTGTTAGGAGTCCGGACTTTCCTCTTGTTATAAATAACAAGCGATTGCCTTATCTACCTTATTACATTATTAGTTTATCATAGAAGGATTTCAGGTGCAAAGACTAAGGTCATTTTCGATTAGGTGGACTGGTTCTTCTAAATTTACATTTGTTTGACAGCGGGCCTTTTTTTGCTATGATTACTATCAGAAAGTCGGTAATACAATTGAAAAACCGTACAAAAATTTTAAATAATTTTATAGGAGTCCTTATGAAAAGCGCAAAAAGAGTATTAGCTCTAGTAGCAATGTTTGCTGTTAGTGGTGTTGTAGAAGCGAGAAAGAAAGAAGAACCAAAGGCTGCTTGGAGCGATTACTTAAGTCCTTCAAAAAATGTTGAAAAATTAGAAAAAGCTGTATCAGCTAATCCTAAAACAGCTTTACTTGTTGCAGCAGTTTTAGCAGTTGCTGTAGAGCACAGTGTTAAGTACGCTGCTGAAGTTTTAAACAATGATCAAAATGCTGACGAGAGCGATTTAGATATTGCATAAAATAATAAGATTTTGAAAATAAGAGCTACAAATTGTGGCTCTTATTTTTTTGTCTCTTTTCTAGGTAGTTTAGTATGAAGTTACATACAATTAATGTAACAATGTTACTTGTTATTTGTAGAATTAAGTGGAACAAGTTCATATGTCCTTTGTGTAATATTATATAACAGAGCGTGTATAGAGTTTGATATAATATGATAAAAATAGATGGTATAAATACTGGAAAATAAAATAATTTTTTATGATATGTTAATGTTGGAAGCAAACTTATTATAATCATGCTGCTTACTCCAAACACATTAATTTTTAAAAATGATATTAGTTCTAAGTATATAAACGAAGGAAGTAAATATTTTGTTGAAGTTGTTGTATGCAATTGGTAAGCAAACCATATTAGTATGATGTTAGGTATGTAATGTTGCCAATATTGAAATAAACAACATTCAAATAAAAACAGTAAAGTAGTTACGACAATATTTATAATCATATTTATTAGGACAGTGTTATAATGTTGTACATAATGTTACATATTTTCAATGAAATATATTAAACTCTTATGTCTATATTATCAAAATTTCTTTTTATTTTATTTTTTATAGTATGTGTTCTTTTTGGCGCATTTTCTTATATTTTACATGCTCAGATAATTGATTTGTCTTCATTGCAACAAGAAGCAAAAGGAAAATCTTCTATTTTATTAGATGACGAAGGTAAAGAGTGGGGTAGGTTTCAATTAGATAAGCGTAAATTTGTTGCTTTAGAAGCTATGCCTCAGTATTTAATACAAGCATTTTTATCTGCAGAAGATCGTCATTTTTTTCATCATCCAGGCATATCTTTTCGAGGAATTATACGCTCTATATTAGTTAATATGTATTATGGACGTAAAGTACAAGGTGCAAGTACAATTACGCAACAATTAGTACGATTGCTATTTTTTGATGCTGCCAAAACATTTCGTCGTAAAATTAAAGAACAAATTTTTTCAATTTTAATTGAGCGACAGTGTAGTAAAGAACAAATTTTAGAAACGTATCTTAATAATGTTTATTTTGGGTATGGTATTTATGGAGTGCAAGCAGCAGCTCAAAGATTCTGGGGTAAAAACATTCAAGATATTACAATTGATCAAGCTGCATTACTTGCAGCTATTATGCGTTCTCCACAACATTATTGTCCTATTCATGCACCAGTAGCTGCAAAAAAAAGAAGAAATTTAATTTTAAAAACTATGCATACTTTAGGTTGTATTAATCAAGAAGAATGTGCTGATGCTTTAGAACAAGATGTTATTATTCAAGAAGTTGAGTATAACTGTATAGCACCGCATTTAAAAGAAACTATACGTATCTTTTTAGAAGATCTTGTAGGTAAAGAGGTTTTGTATGCAGGTGGATTAACAATACAAACAACGTTACATATTGAGACTCAGCGTGAATCACAACATGCATTTGCAAAACAAATAACAAAATTAAAAGCAAATTTGCATAAAGATATCGATGGTGGTCTTATTTCTATGCATCCTGCAACAGGCGAAATAAAAGCATTAGTTGGGGGTTATAATTACAAAGTTTCAAAATTTAATAGAGCTTTACAAGCATATCGTCAAATGGGTTCAGTGTTTAAAGTATTTGTGTATGCAGCAGCATTAGAACAGGGAGCAAGCTTTTGTGATGTAGAAATTGATGAACCATTAGAAATTATGCAACATAAAACAAGTTGGCGTCCTGAAAATAATACTAAACAATATTTAGGTCCTATTACTCGTGCGTGTGCTTTATCTTTTTCTAACAATGTTGTCACCATTAAAACATTATTGCGTGCAGGAGTACATAACGTTATAGATTTAGCTAAACGTTGTCATATTGTCAGTTATATGCCTCCGTATCCTTCGTTATCTCTTGGGTGTGTTGATGTAACATTATTAGAAACTTTGGGAGCATTTAATGTATTTGCTAATAACGGTAAATATGTAGAACCACATTATATTAAATGGGTTAAAAATAATGTTGGAGATAAAATATATAAAAATAGTATAAAAAAAGAACAAGTATTGGCTCCATGTGTCGCAGGTCAGGTAGCAAGAGTTTTAAGCTTTGCTATGAATCGACTACAAAAACTACTAGGAGCACAATGGTTTGGTTCTGAAGCTATAGGTAAAACTGGTACAACAAATGATTCTCGAACATGTTGGTTCTGTGGTGCTACCCCAGATTTAACAACAGCTATGTATCTTGGCTGTGATAATAATCAATCGCTAGGTGCTAAGATATATGCATCTAAAACAGCTTTTCCTATTTGGTTTAAAGTACAAAGTGCTATTGCAAAAAACAAAACATCTTTTTATTATGATCCGAGATTGAAAGAAAAATATATAAATTGGAAAACAGGCCAAGAGTCAGATGATTATACTGATCCAGATGTCGTTCCACTGTTACTTAACTTGTCATAAAAAATAAAAAAGGGTAGTTATGAAAATTATATATACGAGTGTTTTGATATTATGCTTTAGCATTGTAGGGCAAATATCTTCAGACAGTGTAGCAGGTATATTCAAAGGAATTGGTAATGACTTTGAATCTTTTGGAAAAACTTTAAAAGAACTCGGACCATCTCTTGCACGTGGCTTTGGTGCAGCACCAACAGGCTATACGTATAACTGTGTGATTGTTAATGATACGGATCAGCCTATATATGCTGGAATACAAGAATATTCTTCTTTTATGGGTTCATATTTTAAAAAATCAGATGGTTGGAGTAGTACTAAAATTGCACCATATAGTAGTTATTCAGGAATTCAAGGAAAACAGTATTATTTTGAACTACAAATAGATAAAGAAAATCGTACTAGTGGCCGTATGCCTTATGAGGCAACTGGTGCATTATATTTGCAAGATTGTATTCAGTTACCAAAAGATAAAAATACAACAAAAACAGATTATTTTCATGTATATACAGATAGAACGCCTCAAAATGGTGTTTTTGCGCATGTTCCAAAAGTTGAGTTAATAGGTTATATAGATTCAGCTAAGCCAAAAGATTCTAATGCTATTACATTAGCTACATCTTTAACGAGTAATCCAGCTTTAGTTGTGTATAACAATACTAATCAAGATTTACTTATTGGTTATAGTTATAAATCACAAGCACAATCATTAGCAAAAACAGATTGTAATTTGTTTTTAGCGGTAGCAGAAAAACAATCATTTTTAATTCGTAGCCCTATGCAAAATGTTAGTGGAAATACGGTGTTAGATATAGGTACATTAGGAATATTTCAATCAGGTAGCGACACTACCATGAATGTGTTATCGTTACCCCAAACAGTCTTTGACGGGAAAACCTATACAGTTGAAGTGTATGAAGTAGGTAATAATCTTACGATGGGAATACAAGGACTTGTTTCTCCGCATGATATCCCTACAGGCAAAGTACGTGACGTAACTCCTGTTACGGTTACTTTTTGGTATCAATCAATTAAGGATATCAGTGGTTCAAGCTCTCAATATGTTAATTTACCGGGCACAGTTTGGATGATATCACAAGCAACAGGTGTAGATGATGAAGATATTAAAATACCAATGAAACCAGGGCAAGCGTTTAGTACAACATTTACCAGACCAGCAAGTCAGAAGCAGCGATGGTTTTATTTTTTGTATATAGATGAACAAGATGCAAATAAAGAAGCGACTTTTATAGATAGTTTTTTGCAAGGAAAAATAGGTTCATCTTTGGTAAAAGCTTATAAGAGTAATGGTAAAAAGCAACTTGAAGCAGCAAAAAAAGATTTATCAACAGTTTTTGTTACTAAGCCAGGAACAACTAAAGTATCAAAATCACAAATACAAGTACCGCAGTCGTTATTGGTTAAAGCATTGCAGGGTGCTTTAGATGTCAAAGACGGTTCAATATACGATATAAGCACAGGCGTAACAGGGTATTTATTAGGAGGAGATGTTTTTTTATCTCAGGGACTTGGCGCTCAATGTCAATCTTCAAAAAGTAGTAAAGGTAAGCCTGTTATGAATAACTGTTTTTATTATACGCTTGCTCCAGCAACTAAATTAAAAGGGACGACTCTTATGTCTACGGTAATTAATGAACATACATTACCTGTTAATGTAACAGCAGCAGGACTACCTAAAGGCATGCCGCAACCTAAAACATATGTTACTCCATCGCCAGTTGCTACTCAAGTAACGAGTAAAGCACAAGCAACTAAAGTATAGATTTTTTAGTGTATAATTGCTGTGTAAACTTATGTACTATGTTATGTAAAGTTTTGAATTTTTTCTTTGAGTATAGCTACAGAACAGTCAGCTTGTTTGATAATAGAGAATTGATGAGGATATTCTTCTTGCAAAGCTAAGACATTTTTAACTTGATGATTTGTATTAGCAGTTTCATGAGGAATACATATACATGGCTTATCAAAAAATTTAATTTCAAACAAAGTTCCTGCGCCAGCTCGTGATATAATAACATCTGCAATATTATAAAAATCTTGTAGCCGTTCATGGTAACCAAACACTATTGCTGGGATATTGTAATTTTGATAAAAATTAGCATAATTTTTAAAATCAGAATCTCCTGTTTGATGAATAATTTGCATAGTGTTTCTTGCTTCAGAATTTTGCTCAATGTATTCTTTGAATATTTTGTTAAGAAACGTAGATCCTTGTGAACCGCCTAAAATCAGAATTGTTGTGCGGTTAGGTTTGAAGTTATATTTTTTTAATAAAGTAGATTTTTCTTGTATTTTATCAGTGTTACTAAATCTAACAGGATAATTAAAAGCAACACAGTTATGTTTAGGGAAATACTGTTTTGTTTGGTTAAAGCAGGTATAGATTGTATTTGTAAAATATGATAAAAATTTAGTAGCTTTGCCTGGTTCTACGTTAAGTTCATATAATTCAAAAGGTATGCCTAATAATTTAGCAGCAAGACAAACTGGTATAGAATTAAAACCACCAAAACTGATTACTTTATGTGGTTGTAATTGCCATAATTTGTATAAACTTTTTGTAAAATACCATCCAACATTGATGCAAAATAGGGGTAGTAACCACATTTGTTGATATGGTACATCCCATAATGTTGCAGGGATATAATGATTGATATATGTATGTTTGTTAATAATTTTTTTATCGAGTTCGTTGCCAGTCGAAAATATATATAATTCAGATTTAGGATTATGTGATTTTATTTGTTTTGCTTGAGTTATACAAGGCAGTAGGTGTCCGCCAGACTTACCAGCAACAAAACAGATAGTTATAAGAGTGTTATACATTAATGATGACATTTTGTAAGCAACCTTTGTAAAGCTTCTGATAATTCAGGATCTGAAATTTTTTCTAATGCTTTTTTTTCTTTATGAGTTAAGGTTCTTGTTGATTGTTCCGGTTGTTTGCTAGTAAGCACTTGTTGTTTTGATTTTTCTTTTTTTGCAACATATTGAAAACGAATTGTTTCAATTCTTGGTTCGTCTAATGTAGCATTAATTTTCTTTTTAATCAGATTAGAAAGCATGTATAATTCTTGCATCCAACTTGAATCAGAAACGCCTAGAACAATTGAGTTATTATAAATTTTATGAATTGATACTTTAGATACAAGATTACCCATAATGGTGCTCCACTGTTGCATCAGCTGAAATTTCCACTGTTTATGTGTATGAGAGATAGAAATTTTGGGTAATAAATCTTTAATTTGTTTCATATATTTTTAATATAAAAAGTATTTTTTTTGTATAACTTAGTATATGAACTTTTCTGAAAAAAGTTTATGCTTTTTAAGAAAAATTATTTTTTGATAGTACTTATTAAGTATGTATAGCTTTGCTAGTATAACATTTTTGCTACGTATATTTGAATGCAAGTATATATATTGCAAAAACATTGTATAAAATTAAAAAAGCATAATAAGCAGGATTATCTTATAAAAAGGAAATACTATATGAATAGAAAGATTGTTTGGTCTTTAATTATCTCATTAACAATATTTTCTGGATGGTTTGCTTATAAATATTTTGATACAGCTATTCCACTGGTAAATCTTTCTATTACTATGGATAAACAACAAGCAGAAAAAGAAGCAATAAAAGTAGCACAAAAACATGGTTGGAATCTAGTTGATTATGATACAGCTGTTACGTTTCAGGATGATAGTACATTACAGGCTTTTACAGAATTAGAGGGTGGTGGTAAACAAGCCTTTATAGATATGATAAAGCATAATTATCATCAGCCATATGTTTGGCAAGTTAGGTTTTATAAAGAAAAAGAAATATCTGAATATTTTGTTTACTTTACACCAGATGGTTATCAGTATGGTTTTATGCAAAAACTACCTGAAAATGAAGCTGGTATAAACATATCTAAGCAGCAAGCACAAAGTGTAGCTGAAAAAGAAGCTGTGAATTGGCGCGTAGAATTAAAGAATTATAAACTCTTAGAATATGAACAACAAGTACAGCCTGGAAATCGAGTTGATCATGCTTTTGTTTATCAACGACACGATATTGCCTTAAACAAAGGTTTATATCGTATGAAAATTATAGTTTCAGGTAATAAAGTGACTGGTTTAGAGCGATACGTAAAAATACCAGATGAGTTTACACGACGATATGTTCAAATGTATGATGCGAATAAATTAATAGCTACATTAGGTCAAGGTATTCAAGCAATATTTTATTTATTTATTATTTGTTTGTTTGCACTGTTTTTTTTACATAAACGTCGTTATTTACTGTTAGATAAACATGTAAAAATGATGAGTGTTTTTGCAAGTATTGTATTTTTTTCTGCTTTAAATAAATTTCCATTAATATGGAATAATTATGCAACGAATATCTCAAAATTTGTTTTTCTTATAGAGTATTTTGGTTCTGTTGTTATGACAACGTTATTAGCAACATTATTTGTAGGGACATTGTGTTTGATTGTAGAAGGGTTAGATCGTTATGTTTTTGGCAAACATATACAATTTTTTAAATTGTGGTCGGTAGATACTGCTGCATCATATACGATTTTAGAACAAACAGTATTGGGATATTGTTTTGCGTTTATTAAATTAGGATACGCAGTTGGCTTTTCGATGCTTGCTTCATCATGGGGGTGATGGTTTCCGTTAAGTACGATTGTAGATCCAAATATATTATCAACATATGTTCCTTGTTTTTCACCAATGGTTTTAGGTACTGTTGCAGGTTTTTGGGAAGAGATAGGTTTGCGCGCTTTACCTATAGCGGGTGTGTTATTGTTGACTCGTAATTCTAAAAAACAACGTTATTGGTTTATAGCTATTTTTATTATTCAAGCATTATTGTTTGGTGCTGCTCATGCAAATTATCCGCAACAGCCAGCGTATTATCGCATAGTAGAAGTATTTGCTGGTAGTATTGGCTTTGCATTTTTATATTATTTCTTTGGTTTTCTTCCTGGTATTATTGCTCATGCGGTATATGATGTCGTATTATTTTTATTGCCAATTTTTACATCACAACTATTGTTACAAAAAATATTAGGAATGATTGGTATAGGAATACCTCTTTGGGTTGTCCTCATACGTAGATTACAAAAAGGTAGATTTAGTGTTGTTCCTGTATCTTCTTATAATAAATCTTGGAAGCCTCAAAATATTGTTGCAGAAACAAAAAAGTTTGTACGTGAGCAAGGGAGTGCTATTCCAAGTTATATAAAAAATTACGCTTATGTATTTGGTTGTATTGGGTTACTTTTGTTTGGATTTTCTCAAGAATTTTATTTTGATACACCACCTGTAGTAATAACGAAGCAACAAGCAGAACATATTGCTCATGAATCGATACAAAAACGGTTCCAAGATATTGGTTCTGATTGGAAGATAGTTGTTAAATTTTTAGAAGAAGTAGATACGGTTGGTAATAAATTTATCTATCAAACATACGGTCAAAAAATATATAAAGAATTACAAAACTCTTATGTACAAGTTCCGTATTACTCTGTGCGTTATGTAAAATTTAGTGGTTCAGTTGAGCAACGTGCAGAAGAATATGGTGTGTGGATAGCGCCAACTGGAAAAGTCTTAAATACGTGGCATAAGTTACCAGAGGAACAACCTGGAAAAGATATTTCAGAATCACAAGCACAAGCTATTGCTTATCGTTTTATACAGCAAACATATGATATATCTCAAAAAGAATTTGAGCTTGTTTCAAGTGAAAGTGTCAAACATGAATCTCGTCGTGATTGGGAGATCATCGTAAAAGATACTGCTCATTATACTTTAGATAAAGGACAAGCTAGAATAATGGTACATATTGGCGGTGATAAAGTAGTAGGTTCGATGCGATATGTATATCCGCCAGAAGATTGGACAAGGCAAGAGCAAGATAGGCTGACAAAGCAAATGTTATTTAAAAGATTATGTTATTTTATCATGCTTTTTTTACTGTTGTGTTTTGCAATGTTAGCTTTGAAAAAAATCGGTTTGCAGAAAAGTCATATCAAACTGTTAGGCTTGTTTGTAGCAAGTTTTGTTGTTTTAAAATTAATTACTCTAGGTAATCGTTGGAGTGAGCTTTTGTTTGCAATGAACACATCAGAATCGCTAGTTAATCAATTAAGCCGTTTGGTATTATCATATATTGTTTCAGGTATAGGTGGTGGATTATTACTAGGTAGTATGATAATTTTTGCGTTTATGCTTGGTAAGCAGGGTATTCGTAAAGATCTTATGGGTCTTATACCATGTGGAATGTCTTTAGGGGCAGGTGTTGTTGGGGCGATGAGTTTTGTTGCGAACTTTAATGTACAGCTTGTTCCCAAAATACCAATGTATCATTTTATGAATTTTGAAATTCCTGTACTTGGTATACTTACAAGTTTTTTTGTTGCAGAAATATTGTGGACTATCATATTTATAGTTGCTTTGTGGAATATAGCACGTTGTTATCAGAGTGAATGGTTACAAATATTGTTATTTGTTGTTGGTGGTTTATCAGCTGTTGGTTCTTCACTAGGATATGTTCTTGTTTGGCAATATTTTATAGCATCGATACTTTGGGGTGTTATTTGGTATGTTATATATCGATATGTTTATAATTATAATGTTGAATTGTTATTAATTAGTATCGTGTTTTCTCAAATTTTAAATTTGATACCATCAGCTTGGTATCATGCTTATCCAATGATATGGGTGCATGCAAGTCTAGCAAGTATTATAATATTATTATTTGTTATATGGGTCTCAAACAAGTTGCAAACAACACGATAAACCTGCTTCATTTAGGCAAGTAAGCTGATTTTTTCCTTGCTCTCTTGATTTTTTATTTTCAAAATTGCTATTCTTTTTGAAAATAAAGGGGAGTGGGGGTATGAAAAATTCAAAAAGATTTTTGATCTTTTTGATGATCGGAATGCTGGGTAGTTCTGTCTGCTTTGCAGATCATCAGTTAACACATATGTGTGCATATTCAAATGAGTCAGCTGTTAAATTTAGAAATAAAGTTCTTAAAAATACAACTATTAAGCATCCAGGAATTTCTTTTGATTGGCCAATTGATTTATGTGAATTTTGGATTAGTTCGTTATATGGATTGCGTAAAAATCCTCTTGGTGGTTATCGTATGCATAATGGTGTTGATTTAGCAGCCTTGAAAGGTACAACAGTCAAATCTGTAGCAGATGGAACAGTTGTATCAGTTTGTTCTGACATCTCAGGCTATGGAAATGTAGTAGAAATAAATCATAAAAAAGGGTTTGTTGGACGCTATGCTCATTTGCATACTATGGATGTTAAACAAGGTAGTAAAGTAAAAAAAGGACAAAAGATAGGAACTGTAGGTTGTACCGGTAATGTACGAGGAAAAGATCCTTCTCATTTGCATTTTGAACTCATTAAACATGATAAACGTGTAGATCCTTTAAGGTATTTATATTCTGCTGAAATTAGCTATAAGAATTTAAAAAAATAGCGTATACTAATAGTAGAAAATTCAATCAATTTTTTCTCAAGGTAGACATATGAAAAAAGTGAACATAATTCCAGGGTGTATTACTTGTGGAACATGTGAATTTTTGGCGCCAGAAGTATTTGAAGTGCTTGATATAGCTTATGTTAAAGATAAAGTTGATTTTAAAAAATATGAAAAAGAGATAAAAGAAGCTTGTAAAGCATGTCCGGTTGGGGTTATAAAATATAGTGAAAATAAAGAAAAACCGTAAAATCTTTATTAAAGTTGATTTTTGTAAAGTATTGCGATATTCTAAATTTGTAACTTTAAAAAGAATTATAAAAAAATCTACAAGCGTAACCTCCATTTCCCCTATCCGTGATATTTTATATCTGGGTGGGGGTTTTTAATTTACTTACTTTTAAAGGCAAAAATAAATGGAACGAAAAAGTCCAAATCGTTATTGTGGAAAATTTACTTGTGTTGATAACACTGAGCATAAATGGTTATTTCCTGTTTTTAGAACATTATTACATTCATTAAAGGTATGTTTTTTTAACACATCGTTAAAAAAAGAAGTACAAAAACAATTTGTACAAAAGCCATCTTTTCCTCAACGATCACAAGAACCAAAAATTACGTGGTTAGGACATGCTACATTTTTAATTCAGATTGGTGGAAAAAACATTATTACAGATCCTATTCTGGGTTCATTATCATTTGTTTTTCAACGATTGGTTCCTTCAGTTGTAACAGTCAAAGATTTGCCACCTATTGATTATATAGTTATTTCTCATAATCATTTAGATCATATGGACAGTAAAACGTTGCAAGATATTAAGCAGCAATCACCGTCGGTTAGAGTGCTTGTTCCTATGGGAGATAAAGCTTGGTTTGATTATCATAACTTTGTATATGCGTCAGAGCATTTATGGTGGGATGAAATTATAGACCCATTTGTTAAAGATTTAAAGTTTACATTTTTACCAGCTAATCATTGGTCACAGCGAACATTGTTTGATAAAAATAAATCGTTGTGGGGTAGTTGGATGATTCAATTAGGTGATTATAAAATTTATTTTGCAGGTGATACAAGTTGGGGTAATCATTTTGAACAAATTGGACAAGAATTTCAAAATATTGATATTGCTTGTATGCCGATTGCTCCAGGTGAGCCACGTAAGTGGATGAAAGATAGTCATATTGATGCACGTGAAGCAGTCAAAGCTTTTATTAAATTAAAAGCAAGAATATTTATCCCTATGCATTGGGGTACTTTTCATTTAGGTTTAGATAATTTTTATACGCCGATTAATTTGTTAAAACAATCATGGCAAGAATTTATGTCAGAATTATCTTCAAAAGAGTTGAGGTTGTTAAAATTTGGTGAATTAGTGACAGATGTTCGTTATAAATTTATTTCTACCATTAAGTCTGTTCAAAAAGCAGTATAATAAAATAGGACTGATACTTTCAGTCCTATTTTCTATCTAATAGTATATGTTTATCATGTAAGTGATATGTATATTATAATGCTGGTGGAAGAACATCTAATAATGTTACTTCTTTATTTTGTTCGTCTTGAGAGTGCGCTTTACAGCGACATGGATTAGCTTTTGCTTGTTGAATCAAAGGCTCAAAGTCTTCTGTTTTAAAATATCCAGCAACATTATTTTTGTTCAATAGTCCATATTGCTTGAGCAATAGATGCAATATCAGGTTCAGTATTATTTTTGTTTTCGGCTAATATTTCTTTTAACTTGTTTTGTAATTCTTGTAATGTCATGCGTTTTTCTGCAAGCAGAGCAGAAGTTTTTTCTGTATTAAAAAAAGAGTAATTGTTGTCATGTAATACTTTTAATACATCACGATAACAAGCTATTTCTTTCACTATCAAAGATTCGCTCGTATTTAAGCTGGGATAAATCCTAGTAGAGGAATTATCATGTACGCTTTTGTTAAATTCTTGATGTTCTTTAGATTGGTTTTGAAGCGTTGTTTGAGACAATGTTTTTGTACAGTTGTCTGTTGTGCTTGTTTCAAAAATAGTAATTAAACTGTTTTTTGTATTATCAGAAGTATATAGTACTGTTTGAGTTAAAAGGGTATACATAATAATTTTAAACTTCATATAACTCCTTAATTGTTATTATTTATTTTTAATACCAGTTTTTAGATAAATATGCTCGTCCAGAATCTCCGAATATTGCAACAGCAAGATCGTTAGGTTTCATACGATTTGCATACGAATGTGCAGCATGCGCTACAGCACCACTACTAGGTCCAATTAGTAAGCCAGTATTGCGTGCAAGGTATTGTAACATAGTAATGCCTTGTGTATCAGATACTTCCAGGAATTCATTAATAACATTTTCATCCAGTACCGGTGATGTAAAATCTATTCCCATTCCTTCAAGACAATAGGGTTTGGGGTTTCCGTTTGTAGCACGGTATGAATGATTTGAATCAATAGCAAATACTTTGATAGATGGATTTTTTTCTTTGAGGTATGTTCCAACACCACTTACTGTTCCTCCTGTACCAGCTCCTGCAAAAAAATGAGTAATCTTCCCGTCAGTTTGCTTCCAAATTTCTGCACCAAGGCTGTGATAATGTGCATGTCGATTTTCAATATTGTAATATTGATTAGGCATAAATGAGTTAGGAGTATTTTTATGTAATTTGACAGCTTGTGCGTGATAGCTATTTGGATCTTCTAGTGTGTTTGTAGGTGGAAAGAGCTTTACTTGAGCTCCATATGCTTTAATAGTATTTATTTTTTCTACGCTACTTTTTTCAGAAGCACAAATAATGACAGGATATCCTTTTGCAGCACCAATCATAGACATAGCTATACCTTGATTTCCTGAAGAAGCGTCAATGATAGTCATGCCTGGTAAAAGACGACCACTTTTTTCTGCTTGTTCTATCATGTATGATGCAGATCGATCTTTAACGCTACCACCTGGATTAAGATATTCAAGTTTAGCAAAAACTTGTGTAGGCATTTCATGAAAAATTTTTACAAGAGGTGTGTTTCCAATAGATTTAATAAGATTTTGATACACAAAAATTCCTTATATCGTACTTATACAGCAAAAAATATGAGTAGCATAGAAACAAGTAGTCCATAGATTGGAAATGTGTCTATCATAGCTAAAGCAATTAAAGCAGTTTTAGATAAAGATGAATATTGCGGTAAATTATATGCTATTTGTTCACAGGTTGCGCCGCCTGTGCGTCCAGAGCTAAAGCCCGGTGCTAATGTTGATATGCCAATACATAATGCACTACAAATCATAGCAAATGCTTTAAGAAAAGCTTGACCATCTATAGTAGTTGTTATAATTGTTAAGGATACAAGTAATGCAAAAATTAATGGTGTTTCAATCATTGCTTCGCTAACAAATGTAAAAGTCATAATTTTACCAAATGCTTTTCTATTAAAGCCAACTACTTTACAAGCAGAATATGCAAACATGCTTAAACCAATTGCAGGTCCTATAGAACCTAATCCAATGCTCAAACCTGTAGCAAATAATTGCATTGCTATCGGCAACGAAGTTGCTTGAGCGAGTTGTCCTTTGATAAGTAAGGCAATAATAAAACCAAACATGTTAGGTGTCATAATTAATGTTTGGGTAATAAGCATGATGTTTAAAATTTTATTGTTCATAAATGGTTGTCGTGCAATTGATTGGCAAGCAGCTTGTGCAGGAGCAGATGACGCTATACCAACTGCAAGGCCTGAAAGACCAATCGCAAAGGCAATACCTGTTACGCTTAATGTGGTATACAGATTAATTGGAATGCTTTTATCAATAATAAGCATAATAGATAAAACTGCACCTAAAATAGATGTTGTTTCTGTGATTGCAATGCCAATAATGCATAATTTAGAAATGTTACTACTAGCGCTAGGTTGTGTTTGTAATGCTTGGATAGCTTTTTTGCCAATTAGTCCTTGTCCTATACCAGCGCCAATTGCTGAAAATGCAACTGGTATTGCTACTGCAACATGATACAATAATTCAATCATGATTCTACCTTTGTATGAGATGCATCTTCTTGCTCTTCTTCGTGAACAATTTCCATAGATAAGTATGTGAGTGTTAACATAGCAAATACAAATGCTTGAATAAGTCCTTCAAATATTCCAAATACGAAAAGCATACCAAGATTGATACCACTTATTAATGCAAATGTTTGCAGTACGATAGAACTAGCAACAACTTTGCCATATAAACTGCTGATTATAAAACCTCCAAAAATATTTCCAAATAAACGAAAAGATAACGAAATAACCGAGGTTACTTTACCAACAATGTGAAGAGGTAACATAATAAAAAAAGGTTCTACCAACTCTGCAAGATATGCTTTTAAGCCATTTACTTTTAAAGAATAGAATTGTACATAGAAAAATGAGATAAGTCCTAAAGCAAGAGTTGTATTTAAATCTTTTGTAGGTTCTTCAAACCATGGAAAAATTTGAATTGTATTACATAGTAAGATAAACGTAAACAGCGAGAGTATGAATGATAAATGATTTACTGGTGCAGATTTTAAAGTTTGTTCCACAAGGTCTTTAAATCCATAAACATATTGTAACGCAACATATCTTATAAGACTGCTTTCTTTATGTAAGCAACGATTGACTAAGATACTTGTTATTGTAATAAGCAGTAAGATGAAAAATGTGCTACTAACAGTATCTGCTTGAACTGTCCAGAAAGCATCATGTAATCCAAACTGAGCAAATGGTTTCCAAACGTGACCTTGTAGCATGTCATGATTGTCCATATGACCTTTCTTTTTTCTTTATAATTTTTTATGCGTTATCATTATAGTTGTGTTTATATAAGATCCTAAAAATACTACTAACAAAAGTATAAGATTGCTTTGGTTAAATTGCAATATACTATAGATAAAACTGATAAAAATAATGAATCTGATAATAGAAAAAACAATATCGATATGTGGTTTTTTATATATCCACCCGATATGTTTACCCAGAATTAAAAGAATTCCACAAAGAAACCCTGTAAAAGCACTTAAAAAAATTGAAGCATATATAGAATCAATCATTATTTTTTATTTCCAAATACAAATTCTTGTAAAAGTATGTATATGATTCTTAATGTAATTGCTCCAAGGATAATTTGCTCCCAAGTTACTGTTGCTAAAACACTTTTTTGTATTTTTATTGCAATTTCACCGTTAGTAAATAATAAAATTACAATAAGTAGAATACATAGTTTGTGTAATTCATTACGTTTTTTTTCATTCATAGATATCCTTTCAGTTTTTTTGATTCCAGTATTCAGAAATAATAGTATGCGATCCAGTAATCACCAATAGATCTTGTGGGTCGTGTAATTGTTTTGAAACACTATGAAAAGCAACTTGAAAATTTTCGTATGTTGTTACTTTGATTTTTGCATGATGTGCAGATGTTAAAAATTTATCTATATTCCAAGAAGATGTTTTTATAGAAAGATTATCTGTAGTAGGTAAACAGAGTGTTAATGTGCCAGGATTTTTTTTGAAAAAGTAACGTATTGTTTTAATAAATTCATGGGGATTTAATTCATTGTTGTAAGCACTAACTATAAAAAAAATATTTTTAAAAGGTTGCTGATAGTTTAAAAGACGAATACCAAGTAATAAATTTTGTAAAGCATCTATGTTGTGAGCAGTATCTAACAAAACAGTACTTTGTTTTTGTTTGATAATTTGAAAACGATTAGGAATGCTTGTAGAGACATGGTTCCAAAAGTATTCGATAGTATTGTTTGTAGGTTGCTTTAATAATTGTTGCTTTGCTGTAAGGCGTGGCCTACCGCGTTGTTTCTTAGAAGTGCGCAACAAGCTATTTTTATTAACAGGTTGATGCTTTAGTGCTGTTTCTATATATGTTTGAGCAATCCGCTCAGCAAGAGCTGCGCAACGTCCATGTAGCTGTTCGTAAGGATATGGTAACGGAGCTAGTTTTCTTATAGGCATGATCCATTGACATGCAGACTCTTCTGTTAAAGTTGCAATTTTGTGTAGTAAAATTTTGCTTTGATCGCCAGATGTAACATAGGTTTGAGGCTTAATATCTTTAAAAAAAGATTTTATAACTTCATTTCTTTTGATTTCATCTGTTATAACAATTCTAGTAATACCAATAATTGTAGGAGCGCAGATGGTTGTTGGATCATATTCATCTAAATGTTGTTGTTCTAAAATAGCAACATCAACTTTTTTCTCTTGAAAATATAATAATGCCATAGTTGTTAATATTTCATGAGTTGAAGCATTAATGTTATCTTTTTTGATTGTGTTAATAACTTTATTGGCTAATTTTGTAAATGTTTCTTGGCATATTAAATTATTGTTATAAGAAAAGCGTTCGTTATAGGTATTAAAATGTGGTGAAGAAAAAACTCCAACAGTTAAATTTTCTGTTTTTAGTAGTTCTGTTAGATAATGAATCGTAGTACTTTTACCACTTGTTCCTGTGATGGTAATTGTAGGAGTTTTGTGAGCAATGTTGCTAAAAACAGCATTTATTTGTTGCATGTTTTTAGCAGTAGAGGTTTTCCAATTATTATCAAGGTAAGAAACAATCTCATCGTAATGTAACTGATGTTGATCTAAGTAACCTTGTTTTCTTTGTTTTTGCAATTCAGAATGTGGCATTGTAAGGTTCTCCGCCTGTATTTAATATCTGAAGAAAATTATAGATGATGAAGTAAAATTTTTAATTTGTTATAAACTATAGTTGAGTGGGGTAAATGTCAATTTATAACTCAAGTAAAAAAACAGATTTTTTTTCATTATTAAAGGGATATTATCACTATGACGTTGTATTGGAAAAAATCACAAGATATACAAATTTTAAAAGAAAATTTAAATAAAGATAGAGTTGCAGTTGTTTCTGGAGATACGGTACTCGGATTATTGGGCAGAATGACTCAGAAGTCTTATGATGCCATTAATACTATTAAGAATCGTACGGGTAAGCCATGTTTAGTGTTGATACGATCAGCTCAGATGCTATCAAAATTTATTGAT
>PBME01000014.1 GCA_002721975.1 Campylobacterota bacterium
TTTACCTCAAAGATTAATTACAATCGGGGAAGGCTTTCTTTCTACAGCGCATAACATAGAGTACTTACAGTTATCTCAAAGTATAACATCAGTTGATGGTTTTTTTCTTTTTAATTGCTCGAAATTAAAATTTTTACAGTTATCTTCAAAATTAACATCTGTAGGAAATCGTTTTCTTGAGGGATGTAAAAACTTAACTCACGTATTAGCGGGTCAAGAAACACTTGATTTAATAATCAATATTGAAACTTGCTATGGCGCTTCCAAAAATTATGAAGAAACAAGATATCAAGGTACTATTAAAGATTATTTACTTAATAAAGAATTCTTTCCTAAATTAAAAAAAGAAAATATTAATTTGCTAAGTGATCACTATATACAAAAAGAATTAGTACAAGGATTGCAGCTAGCATCCGTATTGCATTAACAGTTGGTTTTGTATTTTGTAATTTTCATTCTCAGATTGTTAAAAAATCTTTATAGCGTATACTTTACTATATGTGAGAGTATCTTTGCGTAACAAAAATAAAATTTGTAAAAAGAGGTCTTTGATGAGTAACTCATTTATATTGAGCCAAAAAGATTTTTTGGCAACTTTGTTTTTTATGCAATCGATTTGCACTAAAAAAACAACTATTTCGTCAACATCATGCATATTGTTTCAGATTTTAAACAAAGAATTAATCTTAAAGTCAACTGACTTGGAAATAAGCTTGCAGTATACATGTCCGTTAAAAGAAAGTTCAATAGAACAAGCTCAATTTCTTGTGCCGGGTAAAAAGATCTTTGATGTTGTCAAAGAGATGAGTGGCGACATAGAATGTATTTTTGATGATAAACAATTAACGCTACAAGCTGAAAAAAAGATTAACATATCTTTTAACATTAAAGATGCTCAAGAGTTTCCTCCTTTACCAGAACGTATTGAAAATTTGATGCAGATAGATGCTTCATTTTTATCAACGATGTTAAGCAAAGTTTCTTTTTTGATTCCTCAGAACAATGCAACTCCTGCATTAAATGCTTTATACCTAGAGATCTCTCCACAAGACTTTAAACTTACAACAACAGATGGGCATTGTTTGGCTCAGGTAACTTCAAATAAATATACACTTGAGCAAGAAAAAAAATGGTTACTTCCTCGACGTGCAATCTTTGAATTGAAACGTATTTTAGAAAACAGCAATGCGCCTGCAATATTTTTAGGCACCTGTGATAACCAATTAGTATTTTCAGGAGATCATTTTAATTTCTTTACTAAGTTATTTGCAGATCCATTTCCAGCATACGAATCAATCTTACAACATGATTCATTTACACCTGCAACTATCGATAGATCAGATTTGGTTAAAACATTACGTCGTTCGTCTTGTTTGCTGTCTGGGCAGTTTTTGGCTACGAACTTTAAATTTAGCAAGCAAAGCTTAAAAGTGTCGCTGAAAAATTCTGATATTGGTAACTTAGATGAAACATTACCAATGCAAGGTTTTGAAGCAGAAAATTTAGAATTGCGCTTTTATTCGCCATATTTACTACAAGGCTTACAGTCTTTTTCTGAAGAAGAAAATTTAACATGCTTTTTGAAAAGTAATAGCAAACCAATTATTTTTAAAAGCGATACTGATGCGTACCATTTAACTTATTTAGTAATGCCGGTGTCTGCAAATAATGTCTAACGATTACTTGGATAGAATTTGTTCTTACATGAATTAGATATTAAAAATTTTCGCTGTTTTACGCAAAAGCGTTTTACCTTTGATAAGCAATTTACTTTGGTAACTGGTAATAACGGCACAGGTAAGACTTCGTTAGCTGAAGCGATTCATTATTTGTGTTATATGAAATCATTTCGTTGCAGTTCAATTGGTGATCTTGTTTGCCATGAATCAGACTCTTTTTTCTTAAAAGGTTCATTTACTTCAGAAGTAGTTAAGGATATATCTCATACAATTCAAGTAGGTTATGCAGGTAATAAAAAAGCGATCAAGCTAGACAACAAAGCAGTAACTACCTATAAAGAAATATTTAAAATTTTTCAGGTTATTACGCTTTTAGAAGATGATATCAATCTCATACGTGGTTATCCAACGGCTCGTCGATCATTCATAGATCAGGCGGCATTGTTTTTAGAGCCTGGATACTTGGATATGTATCGTTCTTTTAAAAAAATAGTGCAACATAGAAATGCGCTGCTGTCCCAATACCATATTGATAAGCTTGAGCTTGATATATGGACAGAAAAGCTATGGAATGCGTCTATTGTGATACAAAAGTATAGGGTAGCCGTTTTAAGCAACATACAAGACGTCATCAACAAACTCCTTAAAAGTCATTTTAACGACGTATATGAGGTAACTATACAGTATGAATCAAAGCATATATTACTCAATGAGGACTATGCAAGCTTCTGCTCTAGGTTGGGACATATATTAGCACAAGAGCGGTCTATGAAAAGATCATTATTTGGAGCTCATTTAGATGATTTTGCAATAGAATTAAAGGGTCAAAAAGCACGATTTTTTGCTTCTCGGGGTCAGCAAAAGCTCGTATCGCTTCTCTGCAAGCTGTCATTGATTAAATTAGCTTCTCAAAACGATTATTTACCTATATTAATTATTGATGATTTTATAGCTGATTTTGACAAGATAAGGCTAAATCAACTTATAGACTTATTTCTATCATGCAAGAATCAGGTAATTATTACTACTCCTGTATACGATTCTGAAATGAAAAAAATGATGCAAAAAGCTGAGCCAGACGTCTTATCAATGTCTTTTGAATAATTCAAATGTGCAAAATTACCATTTTTTTTTACTAGGGCTATTGACAGAAAAGCAAGAAGTGGTAGAATTGTTACTGAGTTAAACGATTGCAATAGTTAAGGTTTTTATACCATTTGTAATTAGTTGAATTCAAATTTTAATTAGGCTTCATTACTACTCTCCTTTTTTCCATCGCATTGATATTCATATCAGTGCGGTGGAAATTTTTTTATACAGTTTGTAGTTGTTTCATAGTATAGTATTCATAGCTTTAGTATAAAGGGGTAGTATGCGATACTTTGTGCTATTATTATTGCTGTGTAACACTGTGTGTGGCTTATTTGAAAAACCATCTTTGTTATGGTGCACAGAAAGAGAGCTGCAAGCTATTTTGCAAGGGCCTCAAGAATTTAAAGCAATCTTGGGCCAACATTCTCAACAAGATAAAATTCGCTTACAACATGTATGGCAAAAACGAAGCAATTTACTATGGTATGAGTCAGATGTATGTCTTGGTTTGAAAGTTTTGTCTGATAAAAAACTTGCTTGGGGTTTTCAGTTGCAAGATTTTTATCAAGAGCACCAATCTTCACAGATAGCAATTGCAGCTAGTCTGGATTTTTGCCACAGTGACAAAATGAATCGTTTTGACCAGAAAAGCCAAGATTCTTCTTTGGAGCGCAATTTAAAAAATTGCTGTCACGGTATTAAAGAACCCTTTAAAGCTTGCTCATACTCTAAAATGGCAAGTGAGTTTTTTTCTGATAAAAATGTAAATTTGGGCATGTATCATGACTTAGTTACCATAAGTTTAATTAAAAAAATTGCACCACATGCTAGTATACATATTGTTCCTGTAGTAAATAGACAAGGTATTGCTGATGAGCATAGCTTGCTTAGAGAAATAAAGCAGATAAAACCAGAATCGTTTGATATTATTCATGTAGGATTGCAAATAATTGAGCCAGTTATGCAATCTGATCTAGAACAAGAATTATGTAAGCATTCTTATGTGGTTGCTCCAGCAGGTAATCAAGGCCAAGATCGCCAAGAAGCTTATCCTGCAAGTTCTTCTCATGTTTTTTTTAGTGTTGGGGCAATTGATTGGCGCGATAATATTTGTAGTTTTTCCCAGTATACAAAAAATATTGGACCTAATTTTGCTGCTCCTGGATTAGATATACTGTGTCCAATACATACCGATAAAGAAACTATTTATTATGTAGTTTCTGGAACATCTATTTCTGCAGCTTTTATAACCGGTTTTTTAGCGCTGCTGATACCTGAATGTAAAAATAAATTATCTTACAATCAAATAATTAGAGTTATACAAGCTACTTGTATACAGCAACAAGTATGGCAAGGAAAAGTAGCCTTAGGCGCTATAGATATGAGATCAGCTTTATTTTGTGTCCAAGTTTTGGCACAGATACAAAAAGCCGTTTCTCATCGCTGCTTTAATAAGCAATTTGATAAGATACTGACAGTGATATTGTATTGTAATAACTTGCATGAAATTCCAAACGTAAAGCTATTAAAGATAAAAGATAATATCTTGCAGCATGCTTCAAGTTTACAAAAATTAATAGATCTCGTTGTAAATATGGTTCTTCAAATCCTATCAATAAAACAGGAAAATAAGCTTTTTAAGAATTTATTTGACAAAGATACGCTTTGCTTGGTAAGAAATAGTATTGATTGCAAAGTCAATAACAGACTCAACTATCTGCCAAAAAAAGAGCGTACACATAAAAGCTCTTTAAGTAGACAAAAAAAGGATCTATATTGAAAAAAATAGTTGTAGCGATCTGCTTTTTATTGCTATCACAAAGCACTTTTTCTGAAGAATTTGTTTATCCTGTTTCTAAAATAGATGATAATAACATATTCGTAGTACATCAAAAATCTATTGATGAGGTAGAGTTATTATTATGGGATGTGCATAATAAGGTAGCTACTAAGCAATTAAGTTCTATGTTTTTACCTTCAGACGTTAAGGTTTTGCCAAGCAAACAAGGATTTAGCTTTATAGATCGAGGCAGGCTTAGAATCAAGAAGTTTCAAAAACGAGCTCCTAAAACAATAGATTTTTTAGAGCCTATCAGCTCAATTTTGTCGATATATTGGATAGATGATGATAGTTTTTATTTTGTTGGCAAGCACCATAAAGATTACAAAGTCTTTTTTTGCGACATTGCTGATAGGGCAAATCCTGAATTATTCCAGTTACACGAAGCAACCAACATGGATTACTTGTATCCTTGCAAAATAGATAATCAACTATTTAGCATTACTAAAAATAGATTGCAAAAGTATTATATTATTCAGCAAGACTGGAGTTTTAAGCCTTACGAATTTGAAAGCACTGAATCGAAAGATAATAATGAATCATTTGACATATTATTTGAATCATTTGATCCATTATGTTTTCTTTATATGAAAGATAGCCAAAGTGGATTCTTTTTAAAATGTAATATAACGAATAAAGACTTACAGAGCGATGGACTTTTAAGCTTTTCTTGTTATTCATGCAAACAAGAAGCAACAAATAACTGGGAATCGAAATGTCTATTTCAATTTAAACTGCCAACGCAATATTTGATCGGAAATTCGCAAAAAAGGGTATACGATTCTATTTGTCCTTTTTTGCCTAATTATGAAAGAAAAGACAAAATTTATTTTGTTGACTATGATCAAGAATCAGAAAAATGCTTGCTATATAAATACGATATATGCGAACAAAAAATATCTTGTTGTGACGAAAAAAAACATACAAAAAAAGAAGATGCAATTGCTCCATTTTTATTACAAGATAAAATGTATCATGGTCTAATCTTAACTAGGCAGCCTGTGAAAAAGTTCTTTAATTTTGATGAAGAATCAGGAGTTGCAATGTTAGAACTACCAGAAAATTTTTTATAAATTTTTGACAATTGTAACAGACAAATAAGGACAGGTTTGAAGTTCAGTATAATAATTATTATTTATCAAATTTTGTTATTAATATCTTGTATCATAAGATCTATGGCTTCTTTATGTTTAATTTAGTTAAAGTTTACATAATAGGTCTTATGCGAACTTTAACTAAATTAAACATACTGCATGACGATAACCGGCGTCTGCTGATTAGCGCTAAGCACTTCTAATAATTTAACTAAATGATGCTCAGGAAATTTAATATATAACTCTGCTGTGATTTCAACCCAAGCAAAATCTATATTCGGATTTTCCACCAAAAATATTTCTACTGTTTCTATGAAAGATTTTTTGGTTACACGTATTTGACTTAAATTTAAAATGTTTTGATCTAGGCATTCTGATTTAGTTGCTGTTACGCAACCAACATGATGGTAATGATTTAAAGATTTCAAAACGGTATAGATTAAATTTCTTCCGGTGACAATATCTTTGCTTTTTAAATAATGAGTTTTTGGCGTCATAAATAAATTTTGCAATTCAATTATGTTTAAATCTTTTAAAGGAAAGTCAAAAAATTTTGGCTTTCGAGCATCGCCTGCAGTGAATTTTTTATCACTGATCAATGACATTGGCTCTGAAAATTCTTTCATTCTTTCTCTCCTAAATTTACCGTGTTTTTTGTAAATTTTTTATACTGTACAAAAAATCAGAAAAAACAGTCAATAGTTTTTTCAAAGAAAAATTAATGTTTTTTTTTACAAAGTTAAATCATCTTTAATATCAGATTAATTTGCTTTATAATAAAACTATTAATATTTACATCTTCAGCCTCCAAGGACATTATGACAAAAAGGACTACTTTATTATCTTTTTTATTAGTTGTTACTTTTACCTTTCAAGTAAACTGTTTAAGTAAACAATTAGGAAAAAACACTTGGCAACCTAGGCCATGTTCTTCATATGGTTATCAAGATATTGTCATGATGCAGCCTGTGTACGGATCAAACTATCATCATAATCAATGGCAAATTTCATGCATGCTTCACCCAGATTACATGCAAAGCTTTAACACATTATGCAACAATGATTGCTCTTTAGGAATTATGCCTTTTTGGTCTCAAAGCAATATTATGACTATAGGAAATAACGGAGTAAGCGATACTAATGGATATACTTCAATAAATGGACAAGTGCCGATATTAGCTTTGCCAGCAGATGTTGATGGTTACCAATTTGGACTAGGTAATGCAAAAACAATTGGTGAATTATCTATAACACCTACCATAAAGCATATTGGTGGCAATTTTATGTTTTATGCAGTATACAATAAACCTATTCAAGGATTTTTTTTAAAAGTAAAAGCACCACTTGGAGCAATGATTAGCAGTTTGCATGTTCATGAAAAAAATGCTCAGTTTGAAAAAAACATTGATGAACAATGGGTTTCTTACCCTTCTCCAGAAAGCAGGTTTAACTCTTTAACTGATGCTTGGATGGGTGCTTCAATTTCTGCAAGTAGTCAAAATGAAATAACTCTGAAATCACGATTGCACCAATCTCTTACCCTTGAAAAGGGAAAATTATTTTGTGGTAAGATGACCTCTATACGACTAGCTGATATAGCACTGTCTACCGGTTTAACTTTATCTCATAGCGAAAATAATTTTTTATCTTTTGGTATTAAAGCAACGTTACCGACTGGCACAATACCATTAAGCACATATATTTTCGAACCTATTTTTGGAAGAGCTGGCCATTGGGGTCTAGGAGGAGAAATTACAAGTTTTTATAAATGGCAACTGGCAGAATCAAAAGAATTTAGCATATGGATGCAAACAGATTTCTTACATTTATTTCATGGAAGATCTCCAAATTTTAGGTCTTTTGATTTACAACAAAATGGACCTGGATCTAAGTATTTATTAACTCAATTTTATTTCCCTAGCAACACAGGAAGAATACCTTCTTTTGTTACTCAAGCTGTTAACTTAACAACATTGCCAGTGATTTCATCGTTTGACATAGAAGGATCAATCGCATGCATAATAAATTATGATAATAATAACTGGAATTATGGACTGGGAATAGATTTTTGGGGACGCAGCTGTGAAAAGATTACAATAGATTGTTGCGGACTTATTAAAGAAAGTAGTCCTAATCTTAATGACTTTGCTGTTCTTGGTAGACAAATTAGTGAAAATTCTGCAAATATTGCAGAGGATCTTTTTTATTGTGAGCCTCGTGCACGTATTAACAAGTCAGAACCACGTAGATTAGTTCCAAACATGTACGACAACAACATTAAAGATGCAAGATTGTCTGAAAATCGTATCCCACAAAATTTTTATGAAGCATTAGATATTGCAGGAGCTAGTGAACCTCAATCTATAAGTTATAAATACATTACATATGCAGGATATACTTGGAAAAATAATCAGTATTCTCCCAATTTAAAATTAGTTGGAGGCGTAGAAATTGCAAAATACGGTACTTTTAAGCTGCATTCATGGTCAATTGGATTGCAAAACTCATTAAATTTTTAATTAATTGTTACTTTTTGATCTGCTTTTAATTGTCAACGCTTTAGATGTTCGAGTCAAATTTGCAAACATATTATTAGCAGTACCCTAATACTTTTAAGGTCTATACATGCTTAAATCAGAATGCAGCTTTCATGATTTTTTGCCAATAGAAATTGTCTTTGCCTTGCGATTTTTTTGTTGTAAAATCTCTGCCGCTGTATTTGCAGCTTCAACAGGCACAGCACTAGAGAACCCTGTCGACACAAAAGCAGTACCTGTTGCAACAGCAGGCTCAGATGCTTTTTGGGCAACAGGATAAGCTGTAACTACAGTTGTTCCATTTTGTGAAATAATAATTAATATATCTATATCAACAGCTTCGTATTTATAATTTATTGTCATTTCATGAAAACCTTGCTGATTGATTTGACTAGTAATAACGTTACCTTTTTCAAGTGCATTGTAAATATTTATAGCTTTCCAAGTACTTGGAAATACCGTTTTGATAAATATTTGATTTGTTAAAATATTTTGCAACGTATATTTTGTACCACCACGAGTCCAATTTTCTTCACCAATTTTTTTCACTAATCCTGTACTTAAAAGCTTGTTGACAGCTTCTTTTGTATGACCCCCTGCAAATTCAAAGGTGTATACATCTTCTTTGATTCGTTTAATTTCAAAATCAATATCAACTATATGTTTCCAATTGATAAATACATTTTGAAAAGCAGAAAATGTTGTTAATTTGATGGGAGCAGCCTGAGATATACTTGTACGTTCTGCATGTAAAATAGCTTGAAATAATTCTTGTAGATACTGCACTTCTCTTTTGCTAAAGCCATTATTTTTACTGAATTTATTCTTATAATTTTCGATCGTATCATTTTTATAAAGCAACAACTTTTCTTGTTGCTGCTCTTGTTGTTTTTGTTGTCTTTGTCGTTCTGCTTCAATAGCTTTTTTTCTTTGTTCTTCTTGCTTTAATAGCTTTTCAAGATCTTTTTGTATTCTAGATACATCTTCATCTTCTTCTTTTTCTATGGTTTTGCGAATAACGTCTGACTCTTTGTCAATGAATTGTCTACGTTGTTTTTGAATAAATTCTTGTGCTTTACGCAATCTTTCAAGTTCTAAGCTATATGATTGAAATAATCTATCAAATTCTTGCTCTTCTTTTTGCAATAATTCTTGGTATTCTTGAGACTGTTGATAAGATGGTTCTTGTTTGTAAATAACATCTCTATCGCTTTGCTCATCACTTAACAATAAATCTCGCAATTGCTCTTCAAGTAAAGCTAGATTCTCTTTTTTTTGTTGATAAATCTTATCTATTTTTACTTGTAAGCTTTGATTAATTTTCGCTCCATATTGTAACAACAAGTCTATGCTTTTTGTGTCATTATTATTAAAAGCTATTTCTAAAGCTGTTACCCCTTCATTGCTTTCTACATTGGGATCAGCATTATGTTCTAGCAAATATTGTATGATTTCATAATTTACAGAATCTTGTAGCACTGCTAACATCAAAGCTGTAAAGCCTTTTTTATTTTGCAGATTTGGATTTGCTTCAAATTTTAATAACATTTTCAATATTTTTTGAGCATTAATTATAACAGATCGCATTAAAGATGTTTCGCTAAACTTATCTTGATTGTTAATCATCGAGACTAACACCGAAGGCGATTTGTGTTCTTCTATATACTTTAGTAATAATTCTAAAATAGCCTCGTCTTGTTTTCCTACAGCATAAAGTAAAACATTTTGATCAGATTTATTCATTTGATCAATAGCGATATCAAACTGACCAGCATTGTTTTTATGGTACAACAAATCACGAACAATATTAATGTGTTGCTTGCCTACGGCAACCATTAAGGGAAAATGTTTTTTTGACTCGACAAGATTAATGTTGATATCGTTATGCTCTAATAAAGCTTGTACTGCTAATTCGTTACCAAAAAAACAAGCAAGATATAAAGCAAAAACTTTATCGTCATGCCTCTGTATGTTTACATCAATACTTGGTTGTTTTAATAACAATTTTAACAAATCAATAGATGTTTTTTTTTCTGATGCAAACATTAATGCAGTTTCGCCTAATGAATTTTGTTTATTTACAAGATCAGGATGTTTTTTTAAAAACTCATCTACTTTAGTAACATTATTATTTGTAGCAGCGTTTAAAAAATCTTGAATTGTTTTTTGTGAAATAGAACATAAGACACTATTGTTAATATATAACAATACTAAAAAACATAATTTTATTTTCATACTAATCAACTTTTTTATATCTTCTTTAGTAAACGTTACCATATTGTCAAATATAGTGATGCGCAATAAAGAGTTTTATAAAAAATTCGATCTCTTTTGTTGCCATAAGCCACAAAGACTAATTGCGATAGCATCAGTAACATCTTCTTTTTTAGGCTTGGGCAATTTAGGAAATAGCATAAATAATACTTGAGCTACTTGTTCTTTTTGAGCGCCACCAAATCCTGTAACAGCTCGCTTAACCTCTCGTGGTGAAAACTCATGTAGCTGTAAATCATTTTGATTTGCTAACAAATACAATACGCCTCGCAAGTAGCCTAATTTAAGAAAAGATTGAACATTTTTTCCTAAAAATGGCGTTTCTATAGAAATGTCAGTAATTTGAAATTTTTTAATTTTTTCCATAAAAAAATTAAAAAAGATACCAATTCTGATATCTAAAGTTTTTTTAGCCGGCAAAGATAGGTACCCGCAATCGAGTACCGTATCCTTGCCTTGTATTTTACAAACAATAGAAAAACCAGTAATAGTAAATCCAGGATCAATGCCTAACACGATCATATGTGAATAACTTTCGTTAATTTATTAATTCATGCTCTAAGTTTTCTTCTAATATAAGAGATGACTTCTGCAACTCTACTTCTTCATTATTGACGAGTTGATCTTCTTCAGCGATTTCTACGTCTATTACTTCTTGCTGCTCTTCTAACATTGGATCTGGGTGTCTATGTTGAGCTACTAGTGTCATTATCTCTTTGATTTCTTCTATGTTTGAAAGTAATGAATCTTCAGTTGTAGCAGTTAAATGATCAATCTCTTCAGGACTATATTTAAAATTAAATGTTGTATATGGAGCTGAATCAACATTAATACTATTAGAAGGAAAATATAAATATGTCGAAATGTTTACATCGTAATCGTCACTTCTTGGGTCATTTATAACAGTCATACTTTTGTCTCGCAGCTCTTCTTGTCTCAAATTTGTAATATTTGAAAATGCTATACCTTTACGTTGACAGTACAAGGCTATAGCATCAAGTTGCTCTTTTTCTGCAGGATTAGAATCATACAAAAATATCACATCTAAATTTCGCTCTGTTCTATCTAATAATGTTGGAACAGGAATGTTAAAATCTATACCAGCATCAAACATACCAAAATTTTCTCTATCTTTTAATAAGCTTGTTTCTAAGCCTTTAGAATAATTAGGAAATTTAGCATATGTTAAGGTATTTCGAGATGTTAATAGTTCTTCTATTTGACCGTTAACTATGGTTTGTACAAAACTATTTGTTAATAAACCGCGCTTTTTCATCTCTTCTAAAGCGCTATCTTTAAATATTGTTACTGGATGTCTCATAATTCTTTGCATAGCTACTAACTCTTGTAGTGTAATCGCAAAAGCTGACCCATACATGCCAAGACAAAAACTTAATGGATATTCGCAACAAATTTCATCTTGCTTAAGGTAACCGTTTTCAAAACCAGAGCCTAAATATTCTACTGGAATATAGCCTAATTCTTTGCTTCCGCATTGCAAAGGGCTCATCTCGAACCATTCATAATTTGGAAAAATTTCAAATTCAGGCTGTTCAAAAATTGTAGCGCATAAAGGGAGCGGAAAATTGCCTTTTTCACTCTCATAAGCGATAGATGACCACTTTTCAGACAAACGATCATTGCCCATAAGACCAAGTGCATAATCACCTACTACAGCACCAAATAAATTTACCAATGACATATCTTGTCCGTGAGCAAATCTTTTTGCAATTTCAATCGAAACATCATCTGTAGATTCAAATGAAATTAAAGGCGGACCATATATACCATTAATTCCAACCATATTGTAATCAGATAAACGTTCTTTATAATCCTGCTTAATTGCTTGTAAAATATATTCATATGCTTGTTCTTTGTAAGCTGTTGCAGCCAGATAACATAATTGAGATATTAACCATGTAGAACCAGATAAACCTGCTAAATATAAAGAAGAATCAAGTATATGAGTCTTTGCTGCTCCATGTAAAAAACCAAGAGATCCTATCATAGCTCGATTGCCTCCACCGCTACAACAAAAACCTACTTTCAAAGGCTTATCTATACTGAAATAACGAGATAAATTATCTTGGATAATTGGCATGCGATTATGTATATAATTTTGCTCAGCTTCACATAAATTTGATATCGTTTGTACCTGTACAGACGATGTTGGTTGAGATGGAGAATAAACTTGTTTAATTAAATTTTTAGCAACTTCTGTAGGAGATAAGCTTAACAAACTGTTAAATCCCCAAAACTTATTTTTATATTGCACGTTTGCTTGTACATGATTTTGCAAACATAATAAAGTAAGTAAAAAATATTTCGTACTTTTACCATAATTCATTACAAAATTCCTTTTTTTTATAAAAATACAACTATTACTTTTTATACACGTGCTACATAAAAAATCAATCTTAGCCTCACATTAATTATGGCAAATATCATATATTACAAATGGCCAAACGACTTGCTACTTTTTAAGTATAAAAATATACATTCTTTACGAATATTTTGATTGCATCAGCTTATTTGAGTAGACTTTTCTATTTCTCAATGATATTATCTACCTGTCAGGATTTTTTCATATAGAAAATTAATATGGAAAATTCTTTGATTGCACATATCAGATGATGCAATCAAAAAAATTATTGTTACTAAAAATAATGTACCAAAACATGAAGGTTCATATTATATTTTTATCAAAGACATATTGCAATATCATGAACACAACTTCATTGTAATTTGGTTTTACTACGAGGAGGCATATATGAAGAAAAATATATTTCTTTTTTTAATTACTATAACTGGTTATATATCAACAAGTTCACAAACATCTGAGTTTGAAATAGATCGCTCTTTGTCTGACTCTTTTAGCAGCAAAGGCGAAAAAAAATATACAGCACAAAACACACTTGATGAAGAACGAGAAAATTCAGGAAACTCTCCGATTAATCAACAAGCTGAATCGCAAGCTATTCAAGCTTTATTACGTATGCAAAATAAAAAAGCTAAAAAATAATCAATAGTTTATTGCATACTATGTTAAATTAAGTTGCGTTAAAGCGAATATTAAATTACCAAAAATGTTGTGACGTGTAACAAGTTGCACGTCACAACATTTTTTAATGAAAAAAACTTTTGTCAGATTCTAATAATCAGCAAGAATAAATAAACTAATCCATATCTTCAAACTTAGTTAATTCTCTAACAAAACGTAATGGAACTGTTCCGGTAGGTCCATTACGTTGCTTACCGATAATAAGCTCTGATAATTCAGGGTTTTCTGTTTCTTGATTGTATACAACATCTCGATATAAAAACATAATAACGTCAGCATCCTGCTCAATTGCACCAGACTCACGTAAATCTGAAAGCATAGGCCTTTTATCAGTACGACTATCTACAGCACGAGATAGCTGAGATAAAGCGATAATAGGAATGTTTAATTCTTTTGCTAAAGCTTTTAAAAAACGAGAAATTTCAGAGACTTCTAAATGACGACTTTCATGTCGACGAGCAGATGTTAAAAGTTGTAAATAATCTACAACCAGTAAGTTAACATCGTTACGAGCTTTTAACTTACGAGCTTTTGCGCGCAACTCCATAATGTTAATACCGGGTGCATCATCTATAAAGAGCTTCATTTCTCCTAGCTCTGCTGCGACGTGTGTTAATTCAATCCATTCTTCAGATGAAATTGTAGCATTACGAATACGCTGATGATCAATGCCTGACTCTGTAGACAAAAGACGTAATGTTAATTGTTCTGCTGCCATCTCTAAAGAAAATATTCCAACTCCATTACTTTGTTTTGCTGCATTAATAGCAACATTCAAAGCAAATGATGTTTTACCCATCGAAGGACGAGCTGCTAAAATAATTAAATCTCCCGGCTGAAACCCTGAAGTGAATTTATCAAGAGTTTTAAAAGCAGAAGTAACTCCTGTTACACCTTTGCTGGAACTTTTAATAGACGATAAATGTTGAAAAGTTTTTTTCAACCAGATATTAAGTTGTACAAAATTCTGTTGTGATCGATTGTGAATAATATGAAATATTCTTTTTTCAGCTTCATCGATAACATGATCAATATCTTCTTCATTTTGGCCATAACAACTTGTAATAATATCAAGCGATGAGCTAATCAAGTCACGCAATATAGATTTTGTTCGAATGATTTTAACATGTTGTTCTAGCATACCAAATGCAGGAATGTTTTCTTGCAGCTCCATAAGATATGAAACATCGCCAACAGACTCTAATTCACCGTGCTTTGTTAATGTATCTTGCAGTGTAATCATATCAATACGCTGATTTGCTTTAGCAAGTTCTAACATAGACTTATAAATCATTTGATGGCCAGGCAAGTAAAAATCTTTTGCCTGTAAAGTTTCTTCAACTGTACCAAAGCAAGTATCATCAAGCAAAACAGCTCCAAGCACAGATTTTTCTGCTTCAATCTGCGCAGGAAGCGTTTTGCCCAATAATTTTTCACGTTGTTGGCTAGTCGTTTCTGATTTTTGATGAGAATACACTTTGTGTTGCACGAGTAATTACCTTTGAGCCTTATAAACCAGTGACTTTAAGTGTGAGTTGTGGTTGTAACTTAGAAGACAACTTGATTGTTACGGTATGCTCACCAGCTGTTTTGATAGATTTATCAAATTTTACTTGGCTTTTTGCAACTTTAATACCTTGCTCTGCCAATAAATCTACAACTTCTGAAGCATTAATAGATGCATACAATCTATTATCATCATGCATTTTTTTCTTTAATGTTAATTTAAGATGATTAATCTTTTCACTGAACATGCTTTGTTCTGAAGCTAAAGCTTCTTTGCGATGTTCTACGTTTTTCACTTTTGATTCATAAAATTTTGCATTTTTTGGAGTGATTTCTACGCCAAGTTTACGTGGAAATAAAAAGTTTTTTGCATAACCATCTGCTACCTTGATGATTTCTCCTGCAAAACCTATTTTTGATACATCTTGTAGTAAATATACTTTCATATAGTACCTCATTAGTCATGTTATTAATCGAATCTTATGCAAACAGTATAACTCAGAAATTTGAAAAACTAAATGGCGTTTGTACGCAACAACAAAATTCTATTGCTTTTATCAAATTGTTATTGGTACTTTGAGGATAAATTAGTAAAAAGGAAAAAGATTATATTGTTTTTGTTTTTTATGTTTCCAACAGTTGTTTATAGTAGCATTGTTTTAAAAAAGTCTATGGATTATGTGTCGAACAAAGAGCCACAACAAGCAGCAGTTATTTCACAAAGANCGAGTCGNATGNTGACGCAAATTGGCATGGANTANATNAANGCNCTTAAAGANGGAACTCCTTTGCCAGATTTAGATCACAAGGGATTNTCTGNNTGGGAAGTNAANAANCTTAAACGTGATATTTATGAATATATAAAAGCATATCCAAAGCTGAAAACTCCTAAACTACCTGATTGGTTAGATAAGCGGCTAGAAAATTATACTGTGTTGTGGGCAAAGCAGCAACCAGATATCGGCGATAAACATTATTTTGCTATGTCAGATCATATCGCTAAAAAAGATGGCGGATATCTCTTCGGTGACAAAATTAATAAAGAAGATAAAAAGTATATGGACTATAAAACTCTAAAGCGGCTAGTGCCTGATCAAAAGTACGCTTTTTTAACACAAGATTTTATAGCATTGAATCCTTATAATCAACAAGAGATAATAGAGCTTATTAAAGATTCACAAAGCAGCAAACAACCCATAACGCATATATCTACACATGTGACAGATCTGCGACAACTTGATCAATCAATAAATAATCTTTTTAAAGAATATCCAAATTTAACCCTCATTATTAATTTAGATACAAATCAACAAACATCTTTTATTATTCACGGAAACATTAAAACGGTAAAGTATCTAATAATTGCTGGTCATAATATAACTACTATAAGGGGTTCACTTATAGTTAACAGTAAAGAACTAATATCTGTAGATTTAAGTTTTCTTACAATGTTAACTACTATTGGAAGTTATGCATTTGACTCTAAGAATTTAACTTTTATACGTTTACCTCAAAGATTAATTACAATCGGGGAAGGCTTTCTTTCTACAGCGCATAACATAGAGTACTTACAGTTATCTCAAAGTATAACATCAGTTGATGGTTTTTTTCTTTTTAATTGCTCGAAATTAAAATTTTTACAGTTATCTTCAAAATTAACATCTGTAGGAAATCGTTTTCTTGAGGGATGTAAAAACTTAACTCACGTATTAGCGGGTCAAGAAACACTTGATTTAATAATCAATATTGAAACTTGCTATGGCGCTTCCAAAAATTATGAAGAAACAAGATATCAAGGTACTATTAAAGATTATTTACTTAATAAAGAATTCTTTCCTAAATTAAAAAAAGAAAATATTAATTTGCTAAGTGATCACTATATACAAAAAGAATTAGTACAAGGATTGCAGCTAGCATCCGTATTGCATTAACAGTTGGTTTTGTATTTTGTAATTTTCATTCTCAGATTGTTAAAAAATCTTTATAGCGTATACTTTACTATATGTGAGAGTATCTTTGCGTAACAAAAATAAAATTTGTAAAAAGAGGTCTTTGATGAGTAACTCATTTATATTGAGCCAAAAAGATTTTTTGGCAACTTTGTTTTTTATGCAATCGATTTGCACTAAAAAAACAACTATTTCGTCAACATCATGCATATTGTTTCAGATTTTAAACAAAGAATTAATCTTAAAGTCAACTGACTTGGAAATAAGCTTGCAGTATACATGTCCGTTAAAAGAAAGTTCAATAGAACAAGCTCAATTTCTTGTGCCGGGTAAAAAGATCTTTGATGTTGTCAAAGAGATGAGTGGCGACATAGAATGTATTTTTGATGATAAACAATTAACGCTACAAGCTGAAAAAAAGATTAACATATCTTTTAACATTAAAGATGCTCAAGAGTTTCCTCCTTTACCAGAACGTATTGAAAATTTGATGCAGATAGATGCTTCATTTTTATCAACGATGTTAAGCAAAGTTTCTTTTTTGATTCCTCAGAACAATGCAACTCCTGCATTAAATGCTTTATACCTAGAGATCTCTCCACAAGACTTTAAACTTACAACAACAGATGGGCATTGTTTGGCTCAGGTAACTTCAAATAAATATACACTTGAGCAAGAAAAAAAATGGTTACTTCCTCGACGTGCAATCTTTGAATTGAAACGTATTTTAGAAAACAGCAATGCGCCTGCAATATTTTTAGGCACCTGTGATAACCAATTAGTATTTTCAGGAGATCATTTTAATTTCTTTACTAAGTTATTTGCAGATCCATTTCCAGCATACGAATCAATCTTACAACATGATTCATTTACACCTGCAACTATCGATAGATCAGATTTGGTTAAAACATTACGTCGTTCGTCTTGTTTGCTGTCTGGGCAGTTTTTGGCTACGAACTTTAAATTTAGCAAGCAAAGCTTAAAAGTGTCGCTGAAAAATTCTGATATTGGTAACTTAGATGAAACATTACCAATGCAAGGTTTTGAAGCAGAAAATTTAGAATTGCGCTTTTATTCGCCATATTTACTACAAGGCTTACAGTCTTTTTCTGAAGAAGAAAATTTAACATGCTTTTTGAAAAGTAATAGCAAACCAATTATTTTTAAAAGCGATACTGATGCGTACCATTTAACTTATTTAGTAATGCCGGTGTCTGCAAATAATGTCTAACGATTACTTGGATAGAATTTGTTCTTACATGAATTAGATATTAAAAATTTTCGCTGTTTTACGCAAAAGCGTTTTACCTTTGATAAGCAATTTACTTTGGTAACTGGTAATAACGGCACAGGTAAGACTTCGTTAGCTGAAGCGATTCATTATTTGTGTTATATGAAATCATTTCGTTGCAGTTCAATTGGTGATCTTGTTTGCCATGAATCAGACTCTTTTTTCTTAAAAGGTTCATTTACTTCAGAAGTAGTTAAGGATATATCTCATACAATTCAAGTAGGTTATGCAGGTAATAAAAAAGCGATCAAGCTAGACAACAAAGCAGTAACTACCTATAAAGAAATATTTAAAATTTTTCAGGTTATTACGCTTTTAGAAGATGATATCAATCTCATACGTGGTTATCCAACGGCTCGTCGATCATTCATAGATCAGGCGGCATTGTTTTTAGAGCCTGGATACTTGGATATGTATCGTTCTTTTAAAAAAATAGTGCAACATAGAAATGCGCTGCTGTCCCAATACCATATTGATAAGCTTGAGCTTGATATATGGACAGAAAAGCTATGGAATGCGTCTATTGTGATACAAAAGTATAGGGTAGCCGTTTTAAGCAACATACAAGACGTCATCAACAAACTCCTTAAAAGTCATTTTA
>PBME01000015.1 GCA_002721975.1 Campylobacterota bacterium
AGAAGTTCTTGTAACAAACTCGCATTTTGTTCAAATAAAGATTCCAATTCTTTTTCAGCTTCTTGATTACCTTCTAAATCTGTCCCCTTAAAACTATTTCGAATATTTGCTAATTTTATTGCATCCTGTGACGTAAATGTCTCATGAACCCGTTCAACCACATTTTTTTCATGTGGCGTAATCACTAAAGATTTTCCATCTGTAGAAATTTTAACAACTGAACCCTCACCCATATTAAGCAATTCTAAAATAGCTTTATCTAGAACTAAAGCATTACTATTCCCATATTTGACTATTTTTTTTAACATTGAGCACCCCTTAACAATGTCACGAGTTTGTACATATTATACAACTAAGTACATACATCGTTGCGCACAAAGTAAATACAGTTTACAGCTCTCGTGGTTTTTTCACAAAAATATATACTTACTTAGTAAATCTCAAGCCAAGGATAAATCAACGCAAAGCTCTTATTCAAATTTTTTAGACAAAACGCAGCAAATCTTAAAACAATGTAATTTAAACCACTCAAATCTTAAAATGGACAAAGACAGCGCCGAATATTGAGCATGCTCTTTCATGCTCAACCATAAACAAATTCTATTTCGCAAGGCGAAAATTACACCTACTAAAGAAGGTCAATTTGTCACATTATAGAAGTGAAGCTCTCAAGGTCCCATTGTTCCATATGATACAAGCGATAAATTTGATCTGGTTATAATTCTTGTACAAGAAAATGATAAATCAAGATTATTTACATTTAACAAAGAAACATTACTCAAAAACAACGTAATTTCTAATAATCATAATAGTGGTAAACGAGCACTACGAGTTTATCCAGCTTGGTGTAAGCCAACTAACAAGCACAAAAAACACAAAAATGACAATTACCATGTTTTTTGATAAAATAAACACAAAACTAAAATTATAAATCTAAAAAACTTACTCATGATCAAAAAAATCTCCCTACTTACACTATTTTTCACATTAATATTAAGTGAAAATTCTATAAACACGAAAGACACTATGACACACAATCATTACGTTATCGTTACATTGACAGCTAAACCAGGCAAGGAACAAGAACTCAAAGAAGCTTTGTTAAAAGTACGTAATCTAAGCAGAGAAGAAAATACCAATATCTCATACGATGTACATGAAGATATCAACAATCCTGCACAATTTGTTTTGTATGAATCATGGACAAGCAAGCAAGACCATGAAAAACAATTCACAAAGCCTTATATCCAAGATTTAGGTAAGCAGCTTGAAATACTTCTTGATAAACCGTTCCAACATTATATGGCTCAGCGCATTGATTAAGTAACTTTTTTTTCATATTATACTCATCATAAATGACCAATATTGCTACATAAAAAGGTATAGTATGAAAAGTCAAAAATTAATCGCTATTGTTTTACTCGGACTATGCAACTCAAACATCAACTTAACTAAAGAGTATGGTGGTCAAAGCATGGTAACCCCTCTCAAAAAAGTACTCGTTCGAGCACCTGACCAAACATTCGGCAGTGCTGACACAGAAGTCTGGCATTATACATCTCAGCCCAATTTAGACATTGCTATACAAGAACATCAAATGATTGTTGATGCTCTTGAACAAGAAGGTGTTGAAGTAATTCATCATGATATAGCACTTCCATTCCATGCTGATGCAACATTTGTTCACGATGCTGCTATTGTTACTGATCATGGTGCAATCATCTTTCAAATGGGCAAAACTCTACGCCGAGGTGAAGAAGAAGCAATCAAGCAAACTTTACTTTCTCTCAATATCCCAATTTTGCATGAGCTTCATGGAACCGCAACTGCTGAAGGCGGTGACATGCTATGGATCAATGAGCATACACTTGCAATCGGTAGAAGTTACCGTACAAATCAAGAAGGTATTAATCAAATAAGAGAAGCTCTTGCACCATATAATGTTGATGTTTTACAGTTTGACCTGCCATACGATCAAGGTAAAGTTGCCTGTTTACATTTACAATCATTAATTAGCTTTGTTGATTACAAAAAAGCTGTGGTCTTTTTAAAAGATATGCCTATTGCATTTGTTGAGTTATTAGAAAAAAACAATATAGAACTGATTGTCGTCCCTGATGATGAATATGCAACAATGGCTCCAAATATTTTAGCAATCAAACCGAATGTAGTTATCATGCTAGAAAACAATACAAAAACTATTGAATTGTTACGGCAAGCTGGTTGCAAAGTATACACCTATAAAGGAAATGAACTTTCTTTAAAAGCAGAAGGCGGAGCAACATGTTTAACACGACCACTACTGCGACAATAATTAAAAGCTTGATAGCTCATAAAAAAGCTATTTTACAAACATTATTATTACTTGTTATAACAAACAGTAATGTATACACAGATTCTTTTACAGTTCGATCAATGTACGATGCGATGCTAGAAGACACAAATATTATATTTCATAAATGTCACGACCCTATTCCATTTCTATACCCCAATTTTCCAATCAAAGAGTTGTCGTATTGGCATACTCATAAAGGTTGTTTTGATCAAAGTGGTGTTTTTGTTATTCCTAATGGAAAAGCTTATACAGATTTTTGCTTATCAGAATCTGGTCACATTATAAGTTTTCATGGCAGCAGTATTTTTAATAAAGATAACGAACTACTGCACGAATTGTTAGGCACACATCATTCATTATATATGCAAATAGAACGAATTCATCGTAAAAACATATGTAATGATTTAGTAAAAAAAATTCCTGGTACAGTTGCTTTGATTACTGATATTGGCAATGAAATGTATGCACACTGGATGATGAAAACACTTGCAAAAATAGCACTCCTTGAACAAGCAAATATCACATACGATTTACTTTATATTTTGCATAATAAACCTTATATGAAAGAAACTTTACAAATTTTAGGAATAGATGCATCTAAAATTATAGAACCATATAATGGCTATGAATGTATACAAGCAGAAACATTAATCGTACCATCTATTCCAGCAAAAGTGATTCCTATGCAAAACGAACATCATTATGCAAATGCACATATTATGACGCTGTACGCACCTCCATGGCACTTAACTTGGCTCAGAAATAAAATTTTACCTCTGATAGATAGATTACATAATAACTCCAAATTTTATCCTAAAGTTTTTTTATCACGTAAAGACGCTGTTCGAAAGATTATCAATGAAGACGAAGTATTTGCCTATTTTGAACAAAAAGGATTTAAAAAATACACACTTACTGATTTATCATTTTTGGAGCAAATACAGCTATTCCACCAAGCAACACATATTGTAGGTACTCATGGATCAAATATGACCAACATTATTTTCTGTAAGCCTGAAACATGTGTTGTAGAGTTATTTCAAAATCAGTTTGATTGTACTTTTTGGTATTTATCTCAACAATTACAGTTACAACACCATTGTATTAAAACTACTCACCCTATACCAGGAGATCGTTATATAAGCACAACTGCATGCTTACAAATGATAGAAGAATACGTACAAAAAGAACTACCTAATTTATAATTTTTATATACAAGAACGGTAATATATTTTTTTGAAAAGTTACGATAAACTATAGACAATTATCAAAACACAATTTAATTGTTGGGATATATGAAGCACCAATTTTTTTTCGTTTTACTCTTATTTTCAACAACAATAAAACCTACTGTTTTTTCTATCAAATCAATCTATGATCTTATGCTACAAGACGATACTATACGATTTTATAAACTACATGATCCTATTGCATTTGAATATCAACCATTTCCACTCACAGAACAATCTTACTGGCAACCTCATCAAGGTGCATTAGATCAAAGTGGCATATTTATTATTCCTCATGGCAAATTTCATCCATGTGTATACTTATCAGCGGATAATAAAATTACCGCATTTCAAGCTTGTTATACGTATGACAAAAACAACAATCTGATTAAAGAATTTTTAGGAAGTGACCACTCTTTACTGCTGCAAGTTGAAAGACTACAGCTAAAAAAATATCCTTTAAATTCTGCCAAAAAAATTTCTGGAAAAGTTGTGATTATTGCAGACATAGCAAGTGATTTTTATGCAAACTGGATGATCAAAACTCTTGCAAAAGTAGCAATGCTACAAACACTAAACATAGAATATGATTGGATTTGCACATTGCATCATCATAAATATATGAAAGAAACTTTACAGCTTCTAGGAATAGATGCATCAAAAATCATTGAACCAATACTTGATTACGAATGCTTACAAGCTGATGAACTGATTGTGCCATCTGTGCCAGCTCGATTTATACCACCACAAAATAATCACAATTATGCTCAAGCACATCTGATGAGCTTATATGCTCCAAGTTGGCATTTATCTTGGTTGCGAGAAAAATTTTTACCTCTAGCACAGCAACATTGTAGTAATCATAACTTTTGCACAAAAGTATTTTTATCTCGCAATGATGCTGCTCGAAAAATTAATAACGAGGATGATGTATTTGCTTATTTTGAACAAAAAGGATTTAAAAAATATACACTTACCAATCTATCGTTTTTAGAACAAATACAACTGTTCCATCAAGCAACACATATTATAGGCACTCATGGATCAAATATGACAAACATTATATTTTGCAATCCAGATACACAAATAATTGAACTTTTTCAAAATCAGTTAGATAGCTCATATTGGTTTATATCGCAACAACTTAAATTTCAACATCACTGTATTAAAGTTGCCAAAAGCATATCTGGTGATCGATATATCAGCACAGATGCATGCTTAGATACTATTAAACGTTATATTTCTCAAACATTACCAGAATTATAAAAAGGATTATATACATGAAAAAAACAGCTTGTTTTTTAACAATAATAGCTTTAACAATATTTCAATCCATATACACAACACCATTTACACTTGCATCTATTTACGAAGAATTATGGCACAATAAAAAAATACAATTTCATGCTTGTCATAATCAAATTCCATTTGAGTATAAACCTTTTCCCATTATAGAAAATCCATACTTTCATCCTCATCGAGGAATACTAGACAAAGCAGGAGTTTTTATTATTCCAAAAGGCAAAGCGTGGTCAACTTTTGCATATATACATGATGACAAGAACCAATTTTTTAAAGAGTTTTTTACAACTGAACTGGATATTAGCAAACATCTAGAATATGCACTTTTTCTTGATTTTAATAATGACTATTTACGAAAAATTTATGGAAAAGTTGTTGTATTAACACGTATCAACATAACATCATATCGTAACTGGATCTCAGAAGTCTTAGGGCAACTAGCATTACTCAAACAACACAACATTAGTTACGACTGGCTCTATGTTCCTTATGAATGTCCCTTTATGAAAGAAACATTATCTTTATTAGGAGTAGATTTATCAAAAATATTACAACCATGGTATGAAAATTATTATATTCAAGCAGACGAACTTATTGTACCATCATTACCAGCCCGTTACCTACCAGCTCCAGGAGATAATGATTATATAGGTGGTCACCCTGCAGTTACATATTGCGCTCCTTGGAATCTTACATGGTTGAAAGAAACATTTATTCCTATGGCAAATCACCAAATTATAGATAATGATTTTTGTGATAAAGTATTTATCTCTCGACAAGATACCGGTAAAAGACAAATCACAAACGAAGATGAACTATTTGCTTACTTTGAAAAAAAAGGATTCAAACGATATCGTTTAGCAGAGATGTCTTTTTTACAACAAGTTAAACTATTCCATCAAGCAAAATATATTGTCGGAGCACATGGATCAGGTTTAACAAACATTATATTTTGCAATCCTAACACATGTGTCATAGAACTTGTACAAAACAAATTTAATAGTACGTACTGGTACTGGTCACAAGATTTGCAATTAAATCATCACTGCATTAAAACAAGAGACAGAACATATGATGATGCAAATATCCATACATATGTACCAATTAATATCGTAGCTAATTACATCAACAAACATATAACTGACCTACAATAAGTTCTATGAGATTTAAACTACTATTAACACTAAGTTTCATATATTGTACTACAGCAACAGAACCAGTTGCTTTACGATCAATATACGATCTTATGGCAGAAAATAAAGATATCAAATTTTATAAATGCTATGACCCGATACCGTTTGAATATAATTCTTTTCCAATAGCAGAATATTCATATTTTCAACCCAACAAAGGATGCTTTGACCAAACTGGTGTATTTAGCATACCATACGGTAAAATATACATTTCTGATTTTTATATGTTAACAGACCAAGATAATCATTTGATAAAAGACGTGTTACCCACGAACTATTCTTTATTTATTCACTTCCAAAATATTGACTTTCAAGCAATTTCATCAAAACAACTGCAAGTAATACCAGGTACAGTTGCTGTTATTACGGGACTTGCATATGAAAACTATGCTCACTTTATAACTGAAATTTTAGCAAAACTTCAATTATTACGTATAAAAAATATCGAATATGATTGGTTATATATCCCTCATGCACCAACATTTTGTAAAGAAATTCTTTCTTTTCTTAACATTGATCACGCAAAACTTATACAACCTCATTATGATTATATACAAGCTGAAACATTACTAATTCCTTCAACACCAGCTAAATTAATTCCACAACAAAACAATCATAATTACGCTCAAGAACATTGGGCATCTTTATATATTCCACAGTGGCATCTTGACTGGTTACGCACTACCTTTATTCCAATAGCAGAACAACAAATCACTCGTCCAAAGTACAGCGAAAAAGTATTTATTTCTCGTAAAGATGCACCAATCCGATCTATCATCAATGAAGATGAATTATTCACATTTTTTGAATCTAAAGGTTTTACAAGATATAACTTATCTGAAATGTCTTTTTTAGAACAAGTTCATTTGTTTCATCACGCTCGCTATATTGTTAGTCCGCATGGAGCTGGATTAACTAATGTAATCTTTTGCAATCATCATGTATCTATTTTAGAGATATTTCAAAATCAATTTGATAGTAGCTTTTGGTATATATCACAAGCTTTACAATTTGATCATCATTGTATTAAACCTCAAAAACGTAACCACTTAGGATTAAAAGTAAATACAGAAGTATCTTTAAAAAACGTCAAACAATATATTAACCAACATTTACCACAGTTATAGCATATGTATATAAAACATTTATTTTATTTATCTTTATGTGTAACACATCACATATTTGCAAATAATTACCCAATAAAATCAATATACGATGTTTACAACACCGAGAATAGCAATATTAAATTTTATAAGTGCTATAATCCTATACCATTTCGATATGAACCACTTCCTGTAGCAGAATATTCATACTTTCATCCTCATGTAGGATGCTTTGATCAAAGTGGAGTATATAGTATACCTCAAGGCAAAGCATATATAGCTGATTGGTACCTTATTTTTGACACGGACAATAACATACTTAAAGAATTTATACCGACAAGTTATGCACCAATAACACATCTAAATAATGTAGACTTTACAAAAGTACACAATACTAAGCCAACTAAAATCTCTGGTACAGTTGCTGTAATCACAGGTCTTGCATATGAAAACTATGGACACTGGCTCGGTGAAATATTGGCAAAATTACAACTTCTTTGCCAAAGTAATACAAACTATGATTGGTTATACTTTCCTTATGAACCAACATTTTGTAAAGAGATATTATCTTTACTGAATATTGATACTTCAAAATTGATACAACTTCATAATGATTATATACAAGCAGATACGTTAATTGTTCCATCCTTACCAGCGAGATTTATCCCTCAACAAAACTATCACAATTACGCACAGCAACATTTTGCCACACTATACATTCCACAGTGGCATGTAGACTGGTTAAGAGAAACATTTATACCACTAGCTAGCAAAGCTTATAACAAAACTCACGTTCATGATAAAATATTTATTTCACGTAAAGATGCTCCTGTACGTGCGATTCTTAATGAAGATGAATTATCTACATACTTTGAAAAATTAGGTTTTAAACGTTACAATTTAGCAGGTATGTCATTTTTAGAACAAGTAGAACTTTTTCATCAAGCAAAATATATCGTAAGTGCACATGGTGCTGGCCTGACCAATATTATATTTTGCAATCGTGATGTTACTGTTATAGAAATTTTTCAAAACCAATTCGATAGCACGTTTTGGTATATATCACAAACACTTGGATTACAACACCATTGTATCAAAACACAAAATTTACAACCTATATGTAGAAAAAGTGATACATCTATACCGACTGAAATAATAGAAAGATACATTCATGAAAACATATCGATTACAACATAAACATATATATTTTTTTTTAGTAACTTTAATGTATACTCCACAGCTAACAGCAGCGCTTACGATACGATCAATCTATGATCTTATGACTGAAAATCCTAATATTACATATCAAAAATGCTTTAATCCTATTCCATTTGCCTACAAAAAATTTCCTTTAGCTCATCATGATTTTTTTCATCCCAATAAAGGTTGCTTTGATCAATCTGGTGTATTTACTATTCCAAACGGAATTATTCGCGATCACTGTGGAGACCTAATACTTTATAATCAAGATACTATTATCAAAGAATTTTTAGGTACACATTTTTCATTATACAAACATATAGAATTCTTAAATTTTAAAACCTCACAATCTACACGTAACATTAAAAAAATTAATGGAAAAGTTGCTGTCGTCAGATCAATTGGCAGCAATATTTACGGTCATTGGATAGGAGAAATATTAGCAAAAATAGCTTTGTTAAAAATAAAAAACATTCAATATGACTGGTTGTACTTGGTTTGTAATCAACCGTATATACAAGAAATTGTACAATTACTTACTATTGATTCTTCTAAAATTATCCAAGATTCTTTACATAATTACGATATACAAGCAGAAGAACTTATTATACCTTCTTTACCTGCTCGATTTATTCCTATGCATAATGACCATAACTATGCTAACGAACACTATCAAGTTTTATATATTCCTCAATGGCACATACAATGGCTTCAACAATTATTTATTCCTCTAGCAGAGCAAAAAATAGCTCACATATATCAAGATAAAATTTTTATTTCTCGAAAAGATACTGATAATCGAAAAATAATTAATGAAGATGAACTGTTTTCATATTTTGAAAAAAAGGGATTTCATCGATATCAACTTTCAGAATTATCTTTTTTAGAGCAAGTACGTTTATTTAGCCAAGCAACATGTATTGTCAGTCCACATGGATCAGGACTAACAAATATCATTTTTTGTAAACCAAACACTTGCATCATAGAAATATACCAAAATCAATTTGACCCTACATTTTGGTATATCTCAGATACATTACACCTAGATCATCATTGCATTAAAACTCAAGAAATAACTTCTCATGATCGAAAAATTGATACACATATATCTATGGATACAATACAAAGCTATATCAACCAATATCTACCAAATGTATAATACTATGAAATTAAACATTACTTTTTTTATATTCATGCTACTGTTTTCAACATACAGTTTTTCATTGCAAGTCAGATCTATATATGACGTAATGCTGCACAATAATGAGATCAGATACTATAAGTGCTATGAACCTATTTTTTTTGAATATCAACCATTTCCTTTAGCTCATCATTCATATTTTCATCCTCATAAAGGATGTTTTGATCAAAGTGGAATTTTTATTATTCCAAAAGGTAAAGCATACGGTGAATGGGGTATGGTACATGATCACAACAATTGTTTTATCAAAGAATTTCATGTTACTACTAATTCTTTATATAAATATGTATCGATTATCCATAATACCAAGTTTCCTTCTAATAAAATTAAAAAATTTACTGGTAAAGTAGCAGTGATTACAAGTCCAGGGTTTCAATTTTATGGACACTGGATCGGAGATATTTTAGCAAAATTTGCTTTATTAGAAATGAAAAATATTCAATATGATTGGCTATATGTCCCACAAACAACATCGTTCATGAAAGAAACTTTATCGCTACTTGATGTTGATCCAGCAAAAATCATCAATCCCTATGATGATGTTTATATTCAAGCTGATGAGTTAATTGTACCGTCTTCTCCTGCAAAATTTATTCCCTTGCAAGCTAATTATGCACAAGAACATTTTAAAGTTCTTTATTTTCCAAAATGGCATATAACATGGTTACAACAAACTTTTTTACCTCTTTTACGCAAGCACAATCATGTAGATAATTTTTGTGAAAAAGTTTTTATTTCACGGCAAGATGCTTCTAATAGAAAAATACTTAACGAAGATGAAATATTTCATTACTTTGAACAAAAAGGTTTTATTCACTACAACTTATCAGAAATGTCATTTATGCAACAAATAAATCTTTTTCATCAAGCAAAATATATCGTTAGTCCACATGGATCAGGTCTTACTAATATTATTTTTTGTAATCCAAAAACATGCGTATTAGAGATTTTTCAAAATCAATTTGATGCAACCTTTTGGTACTTATCTGAAATGTTACATCTAGAACATCACTGTATCAGAACACAAAATGCCCATTATCTTGAAGATGCAAAAAGTAATACTATAGTTTCTCTTGCTGCTATTGAACAATATATAAACGAAAATTTACCAAACTTATGAACAATAACATACTTTTTTTTATTATCACTTTATCATACATAATCTATATACCGCTATATACGACACCCTGTAATATACGATCCATATATGATCTTATGACAGAAAACAACAACATAACTTTTTATAAATGTCATGATCCAATCTACTTTGAGTATCCAAACTTTCCCTTAACAGAATATTCATTTTTTCATCCTCAAAAAGGTTTTTTTGATCAAACAGGTGTTTTTATTATTCCACAAGGTAAAGCTTGTACCGAGTACGGTATGATTCATGACCAACACAACAACTTAATTAAAGAATTTTTGCCTACTAATTATTCTATAATACGTCATCTTGTATTTGCTCAAAATATAGATTTCTCACAAAATCGATTACAACCTATTACAGGTAAAGTTGCCGTATTAACTCGTATTAGCTCTGAAATTTACGGACATTGGATTGGAGAAGTTTTGGGTCGATTACATCTGATCAAAATGCACAACATTGCATACGATTGGCTATATGTTCCACACAATATTCCATTTATGAAAGAAACTTTACGCTTACTAGGAGTTGATACTACCAAAATTATTGAACCATGGGGTAAACATTATTATATACAAGCAGATGAGCTTATTGTACCAACGCTAACTGCTAGATTTATTCCTATACCCTATCAACAAAATATAGCAGAAGCTCACTATAAAGTAATGTACTGTCCTAACTGGAATAAAAAATGGTTACAACAAACATTTTTACCACTGATTAAAGACAAAGACACTAATTTTTGTAAGAAAGTTTTTATTTCTCGCAAAGATGCAAAAATACGCAATATTGATAACGAAGATGACATTTTTAACTATTTTGCAACAAAAGGATTTAAGCGATATTGTTTATCAAACATGACATTTTTAGAACAAATAGAACTCTTTCATCAAGCAACACATATTGTCAGTCCACATGGTTCTGCTTTAACAAATATCATATTTTGTAATAAAGATACCTGCGTTATAGAGTTGTTTCAAAATCAATTTGATCCAACTTTTTGGCAACTGTCGTATGACTTAGCTTTAGAACATCACTGTATTAAAACTCAAGAACGATCTACATCAGATGTAGCAAGCAGTACAGTTATCTCTTTAGATATTATTAATAACTATGTACAACAACATATACCAAGTTTATAATTCATGAAACAAACAATACATAAATATTTATTCTTCGTACAACTATTCACAACTTTTCATACTGTGATATACACATCACCAATTGCATCTATCTATGATCTTATGAAAGAAGATACAGAGATACAATTTTATAAATGTCATGAATCTATTCCATTTAACTATTCTGAATTACCCGTAGCACATTACTCAGAATACCATCCGTATCAAGGCACTTTTGACCAAACCGGTGTTTTTATCATTAAAAATGGTACAAGTTACTCTAATTTTGGCTATATTCACAGTAATAACTATCTTATTAAAGAATTTTTACCTACTAATTACTTACCCACCTATCATCAAGATATTATTTCTCATCAAATTAATCTTGACAACATTACGCCCAAAAAAATTCCAGGACGTGTAGCCACCCTTACAAGAATTGATTACGATTGCTATGGTCATTGGATTGGAGAGTTTTTAGGACGATTACATCTCATGACTATACATAATATTACATACGATTGGCTATATGTACCATACGACAAACCATATATTAAAGAAACACTTACCTTGTTAGGCATTGATCACAACAAAATTATTCAACCTTTCGGAGAATATGCACATATAGAGGCAGAGGAGCTTATTATTCCATCCTTAACAGCTCGAATGTTACCAACAGATCAATATGTGTTTCACCCATGTGTTATGTATTGCCCGTTATGGAATATCAATTGGTTACGAACAACATTTTTACCTATTGCTCACAACAATAAATCGCAGCAAAACTTTTCAAAAAAAGTATTTATTTCACGCCATGACGCTACACAAAGAAAAATGTTAAATGAAGAACTTGTTTTTTCTTACTTCGAAAAAAAGGGTTTTAAGCGTTATAATTTATCACAGCTATCATTTATTGAACAAGTACAACTATTTCACCAAGCAGAATATATTATAGCTGCTCATGGATCAGCCTTAACAAATATCATATTTTGTCAGCCGAATACATGCATCATAGAAATTTTTCAGAATCAATATGATAGTACTTTTTGGCAATTATCAGAAAGTCTCAACCTCAATCATCATTGTATTGAAACACAAGAACCAACGCATGATTCTATAAAAAGCAACACAATTGTTTCCTTAAAAAAAATTAAAATTTACTTGAAACAACATAATCTTTTGCAAAATACATAAAGTAATACATGATATATTTTATTGTTTGATAGTGTTTACCCAAGATTCCACATGTTTAATCCATGGCTCTTGATATAATTCTTCACTTGTTTCTGCAAAACTAACGTAACCATACATATCACGATTATCTATATATTGAGGTATATTCTGCTTACGTAACATGTCACTAAAAATAACATATTCATATCGATAACTATCATCATCGTATAAAACATTCGGCAAATTTTCGTATCGAACTAAATAAGCACAATGAACAACAGGTACTTGAATTAATCCTTTAATACTTTGTTGCAATATGGTGAAATACTCATTACATGTTGCTAAATAACCATGTTCATCAACAGAAGCATGATAGTTAGCATAACATGATGTATCATATAGTTTTAATAAAGGTGCAACAACAGGAACATGTACTTGTAATAATTGTTCTAATGTATGAGGTTTAATAAAATTGTCACAATCAACAACAAAATAATGTGATTTTTTTTCAAAAGCCCAAATAATAGATAATTGACGAATATGCGCTAAAGCTTTACACCGATGTCCGTCCCATTCATGATTTTGATAATCTTGATGATGTTCAACATTATCACTTGCATCAAAATATATACCAGCATATTGCACCCCTACTCTATCAATCCATTTTTGTAAAACTTCAACAGTTTGATCGCGATTATTATTAGTTCTAATATAAATATATGTTTTTTCTTTTGGCCATGTTTGAGCTTCTATGCATGATAAATACAACGGTAATGTAGCTTCTTTATCTTTTGCCAAAATTGCTATTGTTACATAGTCGTCACAATTATGAGCATTAACTAATGTCATATGCATAACTACTAATATGATTCTTAAAAAAGGTATTTTCATGTACTACTCCAAAAAAACTATAAAAATTTGTTATTAGATTACCATGAAATGGTCTATATCTTAACTTATTTACGCTATATACAATGCCAAGCTATTGAATTACTTTTTTTACTTTTCATACACTATGCGTAAAGTAATCGTTACATGTAATATAGGAATTATCGTCATGAAATATTGTTATAACGTTATCTCTGTCATAATTATGACATCTATCTCTTTTGCAATACAAACTCAATTTCCTCAAAAAATGATTATTTCAACAATTGTAGCTGATTTACGAGAACAACCACAGCCAGTGCCTGCTCATATAACACTACCAGCTTCACCTACTGATAATCCTTTACAAACTTCACAATTGCTATTAGGTGAATATATTATCGCTCATGAAACAACAATTGATAAAGAAGGAAATACATGGTTACGAGTCGATGCATTACAACAAAAAATGTATAACGAAGTCGATGGCTGGCAAGGATATCCTGGTTGGATTCAAGCAAATCAAGCTCTTGAAGTTTCATCATTTCCTATCTATAATTTGGTTGTGAAAAATTTACTTGCACCAATATTCGATAGTCACAACAATCAGCTGTATCAAATATCAATTGGCACACGATTGCAAGGAATAAAAGAGTCATCATCTGACTACTGGCTAATAACATTACCAGATAATACGCAAGCTTATATTCATAACAATGACGTTAATGAATTATATGAAAATTGGGATATTTCAGAAAATAATTTACGTGACACTATCGTGCAACAAGCAAAAAAGTTTTTGGGTAGTGATTATTCTTGGGGAGGAAGAAGTGCACAAAACAACACATTACCTATATCAAGTGTTGATTGTTCAGCAACAGTACATTTAAGCTATCTTACGCAAGGATTACAAATTCCAAGAATGTCTCATGAGCAATTTTTAGCAGCACAAGAAATTGAATATGGCAAAGATTTACAACCAGGTGACCTTATCATGTTTTCAACAATACCTGACCTACGACGTGCCAACCTCAAACATATTGATCATGTTATGTTATACATTGGCAATGATATGCTTTTAGAATCTACTATGGCAGGCAATAAAAATGTTAGAATTATTTCATGCAAGCAACGATTTGGTAATTCTATATATGATATAGCTTCAGGTGATATTTCTAACACATCTGATTATCAGTTTTACATTTATTTTGCATCATACTTACACAACCCTGAATTAATTATGCAATTAAGAGAAAATGCTAATCGACATATCTCATAAAACGTTAAAACTCTTCTAACGTATAACCACTATTATATCCATAAGCAATACGAAAACTACCATATTCACCTGCTTCTACAAAAGTATGACGTTGTTTTCTTTGTTGTTCTAAAAAAGCCCAAGCTTTATCATACCAATCTCTAATCTCCCCTCCGTTGTCAAATTCTTCAGGATTAAAACTAAAAGTTATAAGCATAAGCTTACCATCAGCATACGAATCAATTGTCCCAATTTTTTTTATTTTTAAACTTTCGTTAAATATTTCTACCGTTTTACCATCATCTTTCATAAAAGAAGAACTATTTTTATGTTCTTTACAATGTTTTATCCACGCAGTAAGTGGATTATCTGATGGGCAAATCGTAAGTACTTGAAACAGCAAAGAAATGATCAAATTTTTGTACTGATTTTTCATACATTTAACTCGTTAGATTATGTTCATATATATGTTATTACTTTTTCCAGCCATGCTCTGAATAAATAATTGATTTTACAATTGAATCAAGGGCTTGCTTGTGTGCTGGAATCATATTGTCTGGAAGTTCTTGGACATCGTAAAATTTTATTTCTTGATATGTATCTTGTTTCTTGTTTTGTGGTTCAAGCTCTGAAATATCAGCATGAAAAAATAAAGCTATAAATTCCGTTTCTGTTCCTTGACGATGCAATACATGCATCAACGTAAATTCAGATTGCGGAATATCAAGATCAACTGCCTCTATAACCTCTCGTTGTACTGCTTGTAATGCAGTTTCACCCTGATTAACCTTACCCCCAACAAGAGAATATAAGTTTGCTCCGAATGTTTGTGTTGCGTTTCTCTGCAATAATAACACATCATCTTCATCTGTTAATACTGCTATCGTATATAAACGAGGCGACATATAATAAACCTTCTCAATTGTATAATAAAAAATTTTACTTATGATATTACTAATTTAATACTTATAATTTATCATATAAATTCACTTTACTATAGATACAGATATAATTAACAGACGTTGCAATGAAGTAAAATAATAAAAGATTTAAAATATGAAAAAATTACGTACATTTTTTTACTATGTAATACTTCTATCTATGTTTTGGGGATTACTTGTATTTATCAAAGAAACTGTTGAAAAAAATCTAGATAAATTGCCCTATACAATAATGCCAGAAAATACTTTCAAACATGTCTTAAAGACAGCAATAGATCAAAACAATCATGATAGAATCGTTGCTATGTTTGATGGCTCTCATAAACATAATCTTAGCGAAGCAAATTTATATGATATTTTTAAAACAGCTATTATGCATCAAAATAGTTCATTAGCACAAAAAGTGATACAATATCAAAACTTTAATAGCAACTACCAAGATGAACAAGGCAATACCGCTTTAATAATTGCCTTGTTACATAAGCAACCGAATGTCGCACAAGAAATAATAGCTATACCAAACACTAATATAAATCTTAAAAATCTTTATCACCAAACTGCTTTACATCATGCTATCTCGAATAACAATATAAACATTGTAAAACAGATGTTACCTATGCTTAACAATGAAGCTGATTTCTCTGAATTTATTCGTATTGCTATACAAACTGGCAACTTAGAACTAGTAAAGCTATTTTCAGATAAAATAGAAAAAAATGATACTAGCATATACCTCATCGAACAAGCTGTTCGCACAAATAATATTGGAATTGTTAAAGAACTACTTAATCGTAATCTATATAACACCAATAGTCTCTATCACGCTTTTCATGCAGCAGGTAGACTAGGTTATACAGATATCGCCAAACTTCTACTCAAGCATGGCGCTAAAACAAATATCTATAACTCATCTGCATACAATCTTATTGATAGCGTTACCTCACTGCTACAACAAGGAGCTAACCCTAATTTTCCTAGCAAAAGAGAACATTATATAGAAGATACACCGTTAATCACAGCAGCCCAACATGGCCATACAAAAATTGTAAAAATTCTCCTCAATGCCAAAGCTGATCCGAATCTAAAAAGAGAGGCTTTTTCTGCTCATAACCTTGATCCATTCAATGAAAATGTTGGTCGCCATAAATTAATCAATGTTGATTATACAGCTTTAATGCTTGCTGCTAAAAACAACCACCCAGATATTGTTAAACTACTCCTTGATGCTAAAGCTGAACCGAATGCTCAAAATCATTATAAAAATACAGCACTAATTCTTGCTGCCATAGAAGGTCATCCAGAAATTATTAAACTTCTTCTTAATGCTGGTGCAGATCCAAATATAAAAAATCATGAAAATGTTACTGCATTATTAGAAGCAGCTGCTCGTGGTCATACGGAAATTGTAAAACAACTTTTAAAACATCGTAAAGTTAATATAAATGTACAGAATAACCATGGGGTAAGCTCTTTAATGCATGCCGCTTGGCACGGTCATACAGAAATTGCAAAACTTCTTATTGATGCAGGTGCTAATAAAAATCTCAAAAATTCTTCTGGAAATACAGCTTTAGATTCTGCAAAACATAAAAAACATCAAAATATTGTTAATTTACTGGCGTAAAATACAAATATTAAATCCATGTACCATGCGTAGTGTTTTTATCTTTTGTATCTACAGCATTTCCTGTGCTTAATGTGCTTTTCAGCTCAACCAAAATAGCAGTAACTTCTTCAACTGCAACTGGTCTATGTTGAACTCCTTTAGGAATTACAACCAATTGTCCTGCAGTTAACTGCAAAACTTGATCTTGTAATTCTATTTTTAAATTTCCACTAAGAACTAAAAACATTTCGTCTTCATCATCATGTTGATGCCAAACATACTCACCTTTCATTTTAGCCAACTTAACATAAGAATTATTCAATTCAGCTATAATTTTAGGAGACCATACATCAGAAAACAATTCTAATTTTTGTTGAATAGTAATAACTTTAATATCTTTTGACACAGCGTACTCCGTAGTAACAAATTATCTTACAAAATCATGTATATAGTAATAAAATTTAAAAAGATAATCTTAATCTTTAAGTAATCAATCCTTATCATAGTATTTCATGATATCTGCTTCATACTCATCATCTTGCGGCCCACGCCACACCTCACTATAATCTGGATGATTAACAATGTATTTTTGATGCGCTTTTTCATATTTTAGATACTTTTCATGCTCTTGCTCTATATAATTAACATCTTCTTGAGATAGTTCATCTTTTCCATATAAATCAACTTTATCTAAAGGACCTGAATCATCTAATGTAAAAATAAGATATTGATATTTTTTCTTTTTTAACTGATCCCATTTTTTTTGTAATGCCTCCCAATCAGATAAAGACATATCAATTTGTGGCATATCATCCCATCGCTTATCATAATATTTATTATAAGCCTCTTCAAAAATATCTGTTTCTCTATTTCCTATAAAATCTACCGCTGACTCTTTAAAACTATCATCCGACCAAACTAAAACGGATTTATCATCTTTACTAACATTAACTTCTAAACTTTCTATTGGATCTAATGCTAAATATAAGTAACTTAACCCCTTACTACTTGTTCTAAACACATTGTAATTAGTATATAAGGTCAAACTTGGAATATCTGCTAAAGCATAAAAAGCTTTTTTCATCGTAATCCTTTGTTAATATATGGCAAAGCTGTTATTATACTCGTAATATTTGGATTTTTACTTTCTATTTCTTGAAACTTATGTTTAAGAATGATACTCATTCCAAAATCATCTACATTATTAACTTTATAATGAATTTCATCTAAAAACTTATCTATTCCATGGTCATAAGTTTCCCAAGCAGCTTAAATAATTTTTTCCGAAGTCCAACTTTTAGGAAAAACCGTTTTTGTAAAATTACCTTTTGTTATACATCCCTCCATTGTATATTGAATTGCACCAGTTGGTAGTAATTCCTTATTGGTTATTTTCACAAGCCCAATCTGCTCTAACTGCTCACAACCACCAGGCAAATGCCCTCCTTTAATATCTAAAACTATACCTCCAGCTCTTCTATCTGCTTTAAATTTACATTTAAACTCTAAAATATGCTCTATATCAATTTTTTCTTTGAACTTAATTTCATTTTTTATAATAGTTCTTTCTCTGTACTTATTCATAATATTTTTAGGCTCTTGCCCAGCAGAATAAATAAAGATATGCTGGATATATGCTTAAACACGTTAAAATCAAGAGAATTAAATTAAAAAAAAATATTGAGGTGTTTTTTTGCTGATTTAGCAGCAGTAAAAACAGTAGAAATTTTAGAACTGAATAGAAAAACAATTGATCGATATTACAATATATTTCGAGAAAAAATTCTACATTATTCTTACAAAGAGCTTGAAAAAGTATCAGGTGAAATAGAAGTTGATGAAAGCTATTTTGAAGCACGTCGTGTACGAGGTAAACACGGTAGAGGCGCAGCAGGAAAAACACCTGTATTTGGACTTTTTAAAAAGAGATGGAAAAGTACTTGAGGGTTCAACAATCCATAGTGATGGGTGAAAAGCGTACGATGGTCTTATTTTAAATGGATATGATCATTATAGAGTACACCACAGTAAAGATGAATTTGCTCGTGGAAAATGTCATGTGAATGGTATAGAATCTTTTTGGAGCTTTGCCAAAAGACATTTGGCAAAGTTTAATGGAATTGCCTCTCACAAATTTCTTTTACATTTGAAAGAATCTGAGTTTCGCTTTAATTATCGCAATACAAATTTATATGATAAAATGTTAGTAATTGTTGGTAAATTTTAAATCAACTGCTGGGCAAGAGCCTAGAAATATTTCTCGCTATGTTGATATATATGTAGGTGCTAATTTTGACAGAGGATTTTATGATGATAAAACAAGAAAAGTTGGTGTTGCAAGTATAGAGTTTATTTTACCACTTTGGATTACTTTGGATGTTCGAGCTGATACAAAAGCACATGTATATGCAGAATTTCGATCATCTATGCAATTAACAAATCGCCTATTTTTTGAATGGGAAGTAAATACTGACAAAGAGTATCGAACAACATTTTCCTATGAGTTTACAAAAGATATTCTAGCAACCATAACGCATGATTCTGAATTTCATTTTGGTGGCGGTATTCGTTTAAGATTTTCATAAATTACATAAAAATCATATACAAAGCCATAAGCCCCATTCCAATATCCTCAATAAGGGTAATCCATGAAACTGGTAACTTAATTACAGTTCCTAAACAAGCACATCGAATATCTTTTTTGTATATTAAGGATTGCGCTACTCCAATAGCCCCTATAAACATAATCAATCCTGTTATAACATGTATAACAAAAGTTGCATTATTTGAAAGATACATTGCACCAAGAAAAAATTCAATTAATGGATATAAATATGCATATGCAATAGTATTTTTTGCAATAATATCATATTCTGCAAATGCATATGCAAAGCCCGTCCAATTTAATATCTTAAAAAATCCAAACACTATAAAAAACAACCCCATAAAAATTCTCATAAAATCTTTAAGCGTTGTTATCTGAAATAAGAATTGTACTATCAATGTTGTACAAACAATTGCACTTATTATTAAAAATAGTGTTACATAGGGATTGGTTCGTAAAGATTGTTGATTGTCCATTCATTATCTTTCAATTATCGATTATAAATATAAAAAACACTTGGAGAGATATTTACATTAAATATCTCTCCAAAACAACTAACTAAATTTTATAGTAATTCACTAGCAGCAGCTTGAATCGAGCTCACAAGCTTTATCAATACATTTATTACATACATCTATACACTCATTACAAGCTTTTACACATTCCTTACACATATCTTTACAATTATCTCCAGCTGCAGAACAGGCATTAACACATGATTCACATGCTTTAATACAAGCTTCGCATTTATCAATACATTCTTGAAGAAGTTTTGCATATTCTGGATCAGTACAATTTTGTAAATATTTTTTACATTCATCAATACATTTACGACAAGCATCAATACAGTCTTTACATGGTTTTATACAGTCATGATTTTGAACTTTACCATCACAGCAATCTTGACAAACTTGAGCGCATACTTGGCACTTTTGAATGCATTCTTTACATGCATTAATATGATTAATCATTAATTTTCCTTTTTTAAAAAAAATAGATTTATAACTGTATATATTATAAATCTATTTCATGCTATGTGTCATTTCTTTACAAGTTTCTATACACTCTTTACATGTTTCAACACATTTACGGCATTCTTCAATACACATTTGACAATTTTTTGAACATTTTGCACATTCTTTAGTACACTTCATACATTCATCTTTACATGTTTTGCATGCAGCTGTACATTCTTTACAGTCTTGAGAACAAGTTATACATTTATCAGTACACTGATTACATTCTTTAGAACAAGTATTACAAGCAGCTGTACATTCTACACAAGCTTGTTCACATCTTTCCATAGCACTTGCTAAACCTCTATCATCATGATGCTTTGCATTTACAATTGAGCCTACCCCTATAGCTACTAATAACAATGCATATTTTTTCATTTTTACCACCTTTATTTTAAAGATTTATATTAATCCATCCTAACTAACAAACTAACTAACAAACTAACTAACTAAAGTCAACTAAATATTGAGATAGTAATCAAATATGCTTTTGCTATACTAAACCTCATCTTTTGAATCTCACCTAAAAGGATTGGTTATGAATGCTATTTTAGTTGCACGAGTAAGTACCGAAGAACAAAAAGAAGCTAGCAATTCTCTACCAGCATAAATTGTCAGACTCGAAAAATATTGTCAAAACAATAATTTTAAAGTTATCAAAATTTTTAGTTTTGATGAAAGTGCCTATACAGATGAACGCTTAGAATTTAATTAAATCTTTCAATTCATCATTCAACAATCTGACAAAGTTGCTCTCTGCTATGACAAAGTAGATCGTTTGTCCAGAAACATCTTTGATAAAAGAATTTCAACATTGTACGATAAAGCATTACAAGATAAAATCGAACTACACTTTGTATCAGATGGACAAGTAATCACGAGTAAAATATCTGCAGCAGAAAAGTTTCATTTCGGAATTAGCCTTGGACTAGCAAAATATTATTCAGATGCCATCAGTGACAATGTCAAACGAGCACATGAACAAAAGCTACGTAAAGGAGAATGGGTCGGAAAAGCACCTTATAGCTATCTTAATATCAAAACAGATGATGGTAAAAAACAATTATCATTGATGAATACAAAGCCTGTATCGTCAAAAAAACATATAAACTCTACACAACTGGAGCATTCTCTCTCGATCTAGTGAAACAAAAAACATAGCCTTAGCTGGTCCAAAGGGTATATTAATTACATCTTAAAACAAAAATTTTATTGTGGCATCATGACACACAATAACAAAGAATATCCACATACTTATCCAATAATCATCACTCCAACTCTTTACCAAGAGGTACAAGAAGAAATAACAAAGCAACTTGACGTTGTTTTTCAAAACATGCAAATACCAAAAGGAGTTGCTCAACAAACTGCCCAAACCCTACAACAACTCCATAAAGACAAAATAGAGTTTCACAACCAGCAATACGATACACTCACCAAAGAATACAAAGAAACCACCAAAATGTTAGACAATCTCTACCTTGATAAACTGAAAAGTAGAATTACTGACAGCGACTATGACAAATTTTACACTCGACTACGCGATCAACAAGTAGATGTCGATATCCAATTGAGCAAGCTGCAAGAAGCAGAAGATAATTACTATATTACCCCTCAGTACGTCATAACTCTAGCCGACAAAGCCTACGAATTATTTAAAAGTTCTGAAGTTGAAGAAAAAAGACAACTTATCAAGCTCGTACTATCGAACTTAGAGCTTAAAGACAAAAACCTCGTCTACAACGTACAAAAGCCCTTTGATTCAATAGTAGAATATAACGATCGTCAAGAATGGTGTGCCCGGTAGGATTCGAACCTACGACCTACGGATTAGAAATCCGTTGCTCTATCCAACTGAGCTACGGGCACATTATAGAAATTCATTGATATATGTAGTATATCCTAACAAAAACATTTACACAATACTGATCTGTATGCTAAACATAAAAAATAAAAGGATTTAGTCATGAACAAAGCAATACTGATCTGCTTAGTATTACTTAATGCAGCAGAATCACTACAAACAACAGAATCATTACCACAATACCGTACTAGAAATCTTGTTATATGTAATGATATCACAGAATTTTATACACAAGGTGATTTTCCATTACCGTGGAATGTTGCCGATAATAGAAGTTATAGCGCATCATCACATGATTTACTATATGCTCTATCTGCAAATCAATTAGTTCTTACAACCAAATCACTATGGCATAATGTTCAATTTTTTGGTGAAATGTGGCATGATTTTGCGACTATGACAGAGTCAAATTTGATTTCAAAATATCAAACACTATCACGTTCTAGTGATCTAAAATTCAATCAACATGTACAAACTTATAGCTCTATGATTAAAAAAATTCATGCTATGTATGAATTAATCAATGCTACAATTACTTCACAGCGACAACAACCTCTTAGCTATATATCTCATCTTATCAATGTGGCATTACAAAAATATAATACATCCTATGAATGGCAAAATAATAAGATATATGAAAATAATCTTATTACACTATTTACCGCATATACACTGTACCGAATAATGCTTGCAAATAACTATGAATGTAAACAAATTTCTGAGGTATTTATACTATTTATTCCTACGTATTTATTATCAGAGCAGCAAGTATATGTAAATGTTTCTCATATGCTAAAAACAAATGGATCTTCTACTAATCAAGATATTAACCTAGGATTAAAATATTCAAGTTTTACAAATTATCCATATCGCAACTTACTCACAGAGCAACAAGCTCGTCAATGGAAATTCCCTACAACAGAAAAACTTGGCTCTTACTTAATTAAAGCAATACAAGAAATGTTCTTAACCAAAAAAGATTTTAAAAAACAAGCACAGATCTATACAACTAGCTTGTTACCCTACATTAACATTTTTTTAAAAGGACACGGAACAAAAGATACTATTATTGCAGAAATATCTACTACATTTACCAACACATCGATACCAAAACCAACAAAAAATACATCTTTAAACGCAGCCCATACATATAAGCAAGAATCATCTGATTTTATGACACTTCTTAATTTTTTTGAAAAGCAAATTAATACTAAAAGCTTAACAATATCTTCATGTTATCCTGGCGGAAAAAAAATTAAAAATAGTTTTAATATAACATCAAAATTTAATGCACCGTTATTAGAGTCTATAACCTATCCTATCATTCTTATAGGTACAACTCTTGCAACAACCACAACGTACTTATGGTATGCAATATTGCCACCATTTAAAAATCTACATCTAAACAATTATATTTATCGCTATCAAGGACTATACGGTCCTTACAAACCTAATGACGTTGAAGTGTTTGTAACTTTTTTTAACTATATTAACCGAACAAAAACATATGAAAAATATACCATTACAAATAAACAAAGACAAAGAATTACTAAATTTAAAACATACGATCCAAACAAAAAACCTGCATCGAATTCTATAAAAATAGAACAACCATTACCATCATATTTACATGCTGCAAATATATTTGCCCAGATCTATGACCCTAGCACGAACAAAATAAATACTAACAACCTTGCTAACTATATATTAATCAAATATCCGCATACCAGTTGGTTTACACCTGCACGATTTCATCAACTAGTAAAAAAACTTTCGCAAATTGCCACAGCAGCACAAGATACTATACCTATAACTGATCAAACGCAGACGATTCTTATGGATGCAAATATAGTAGAAGCAACATTACGTATTACTGCTACAAAAATACCTGCTTTTATTCCTATTAATTACATTAATCAAAACTATGTTTTTAATAAAATTGAGTTAGTAAGTAATAAAGATATTAATGAATTTATAAAACAATTTTTTACTATTCAAAAAATAGAAGAACCAATTCATGTAGTTATCAAACAGCTCATAATCGGCAATAAAACATATGAAAATGTATATATATTTATATCTAACAATTTTGGCACACAAGAGTTAAAAAATGGTTATACTATGCTGACAAATCAATGTCTTATAACATCTTGGCCTTATCACCAATCGGTACCAAACTCACCTAATTATCAGCCATTCAATAAACAAGACTTACAAAAACTTATTACTAAAGTTGAAAACAATGCTACGAAAAATATAATTTTACCCAACAAAACAACGATGCAACAATTTATTAGTAACAAGCCAGCACCGGATATTATTACACGTAGCAGACAACAAGCAAATGCTACAGATACTATACTATCTGCATTTAAGCTGACACTGTTGTTATAAAATATTATTTTTCTTTTTCAAATATTTTTGCAAATTCTTGCGCTATAGGCTTTAATTCTTCTAAATAATCAGGAGTAATATCTTTAGTTTCTTTAATTTTGTTATACATATCTGGATAAACAGATAACACATAACTTGTAAATTTTTGAATAAAAGAAGAAACATTTTTTAAGTCAATACCGTCTAGCACATTATAACGAAGTAAAAACAATATAAGAGCTTCATCTACAAATGAATAATGTAAAAACTGAGCTTGTTTTAAAATTTCAACTGCAATAGCACCACGATTTAATTGACGCTGTGACACTTCATCAAGTTCTGTACCAAACTGTGCAAAACTTAATAAATCATTGTATTGAGCAAGTTCTAAACGCAAAGCTTTAGACATTCTTTTTACCGCTTGAGTTTGAGCTGCTCCACCTACACGTGACACAGATAGCTCAACGTTGATAGCAGGCCTAATACCTTGATTAAATAATTGAGTATCTACAAAAATTTGACCATCTGTAATAGATATTAAGTTAGTTGGAATATATGCTGTAATATCATCTTCTTGAATTTGCACTATAGGTAATGCAGTTAAAGAACCACCTTTTTTCAAACATGCAGCGCGCTCTAACAAACGAGAGTGTAAATAAAAAACATCTCCAGGAAATGCTTCACGACCAGGCGCACGTCGCATTAACAATGACATTTCTCGATATGCAACAGCATGATTCATTAAATCATCATATACAATCAATACATCTTTTCCTTGGTGCATAAAATATTCTGCTATAGATGTACCTGAATATGGTGCAAGATACTGATTTAATACAGCTTCACTAGAATCAGCACTCATTACAACTGTGTATTCTAATGCACCATGTTCTTGTAATTTACTTACCAATCGTGCAAGATTACCTTGTCGTTGTCCAATCGATACATATACACAAATAACATCTTTACCTTTTTGATTTAAGATTGTATCAATTGCTAAAGCTGTCTTACCTGTGTTTCGATTTCCAACAATTAATTCACGTTGACCACGTCCAATAGGAACTAAAGCATCAATTGCTAACACCCCAGTTTGTAACGGTTCACTTATAGGTGTTCTTTCAATAATACTTGGACATTCTTGCTCAACAAAGCGCGATTGAGAAGTTTTGATTTCACCTAAACCATCAATA
>PBME01000016.1 GCA_002721975.1 Campylobacterota bacterium
CTCTAAGAGTCCATATCGACGAGGAGGTTTGGCACCTCGATGTCGGCTCATCGCATCCTGGGGCTGAAGAAGGTCCCAAGGGTTTGGCTGTTCGCCAATTAAAGCGGTACGCGAGCTGGGTTCAGAACGTCGTAAGACAGTTTGGTCCTTATCCGCCGTAGGCGCAGGGTGTTTGAGAAGGGCTGTCCCTAGTACGAGAGGACCGGGATGGGTAAACCTCTAGTGTTCCAGTTGTTCTCCAAGAGCAACGCTGGGTAGCTACGTTTATTAGAGATAACCGCTGAAAGCATCTAAGTGGGAAACTCGCTTCAAGATTAGATACCCCCGTGTTTCAAAGTATATGTTTAAGGTTTCGGCTTTTTATATATATAATGACTCACATTATTAAGACTCCTTGTAGACTATGAGGTTGATAGGCTGGGTGTGTAAGCATGGCAACATGTTGAGCTTACCAGTACTAATAAGTCGAAAGTTTTAGCCAACTTTTAATTTAATATATAAATACAGGTAATTTTGATTATAAATTGCAAACATTTTCACAAGGATTAATCGTTTTTGATTGATCACAAGAGAAAAATTTTGAAAAGTTTTCTGGTGCTTATAGTTTCAGGGTAACACCCGTTCCCATTTCGAATACGGAAGTAAAGTCTGAAACGCTCATGATACTTGGCTGGAGACGGCCTGGGAAAGTAGGTAGTGCCAGGATAAAAAAATCCCCAACTTAGGTTGGGGATTTTTGTTTATATATAAAGTATCTTTTTTTATTTCATGTTTTTTATTTCAGTCATTTTATATATCTGTTTGGTAAATACTTGCATTTTTTCTTTTCGTTAAGGTATTTTGAAAGTAATAGTTAATTTAATGCTTAAAGAAATGGGGGATCTATGGAGCAAGATTTATATAGTGGTGCAAATTTTGAAAATGCAGAACTAAGTGATGTTGAAGTTGGTGCTGTAGAAGCAAATTTTGATTATTGTGAAGTTAAATCTATTGTTATGAAACAATTAGAGGGTGACTTATCTTTAAAAAAGCAAACTGTGTATTTGCGTAATACAATAGTTGAAGGTGATATAATTTTTGAGCAAGGTAATGGACATGTTATTGTTGAAGGTTCATCAAAAGTTAAAGGAAAAATAATTGGTGGCACAAAAGAAAAGATTAAAGAACAATAAACAATACGTATTTTTATTTTATTGGTAGTTGCATTTGATCAAATTTTGAATTATTGCCTTTGTATATTATTTTTGCTAAGTCATATTCATACATACTTTTTGATATTAAAGGAGTTTTATGAAGTATGCCAAAAGTTTATTGTTTTTGTTACAAGTTTTGTTTTTAGCCAGTTGTTCATCTGATATAGAAAAAAAAGCTTTATGTATAACAGAAGAGTCGACAAATCAAACCATTATTCATGGTTCTACTAATTTAGAACATACTTCTTACATAAACTTAATCGTAAATGGTTCTGCTAATTTTCAACACATTCAAGTAGAAAAACAGTTACAAGTTAACGGTTCTTTACAAGCATCAGATTGTATTTTTAAAAAAGTACAAGTTAATGGTTCTTTTGAGTTAGAAGATAGTAACGTATCAGAATTAGTACAGGTTAACGGGTTAGCAGAATTTCAAGATTGCCAATTACATAAAGTTGAATTGGCGAGTGCTGAAGTAACGTTTGATGATTGTCAGATTTATACAATTCATATTAAAAAAATTAATAATTCATCGAATGATTCTCAGACAGTTGTTTTAGATGATACTGTGATACAAGGTAACGTGACATTTGAAAGTGGTACTGGTAAAATTGTTTTAGAAGGTTCTTCAAAAATTGTAGGTAAAATAATAGGCGGTACTATAATTTCCAAATAACATGATGATAATAAGGAAAAATTATCTATGAATAAATTTTTTATATATTTTATTTGCTTGATCGCATTTATAACTATTTTGATGGTGTATTATAAACAAGCAAAAAGTAACTATGGTACAGTTATTATTTTAAATGGTCCATCTGGCGCAGGTAAAAGTTCTATTCAAAAAAGCTTTCAGAAATTAATGATGCCCAATCTATGGTTAAAGCCGGGTATTGATAATTTATTTGATATGGTTATGCCTGATATAACACCAGAAAATATGCAATATTGGCAATCAGATAATCCAATTCGTTGGGTAAGTACATCGCAAGATTCAGATGGTCATAATGTAATTAGTATACATGTTGGTCCTCAAGGTGACAAAGTTGCATATGCTATGAATAGTGTTATTGCTGAATATGCTAAATCTGGATGTAATGTGATTGTGGATTATATTGCATATGATCAAAAATGGCTTGCTGATTTACAAAAAAAGTTAACTGGTATAACAACGTATTATATCAAAGTTGAACTTCCACTTGATGTTTTAGAGCAACGTGAATCTGCTCGAGGTACATCGCCATCAGGACATGCTCGGAGTCATTATCATACAGTATATGGGGATATAACGTATGATTTAGTTGTGAATTCAGAAAAAAATAAGCCAGATGAAATAGCGAAACAGATTAAAGGTTTTATAGAAAATGAAAAATTATCCTGACTATGGTATTGATGCGCCAACAGAAATAAAAAAAATATTATATTATGGAGTTGTTTGGTCAATCGTTTATTATTTGCTGTTTAAATTATTACACATATGGCTTGATTATAATTTTTTATTAACGTTAGCACATGTGTTGCCTGCTTTAAGTTTAGCTGTAAGTATCATTCCGGTAATTTTAATGTACTTTAGTAGTAAAATAAGTAAGTTTTGGCAACGAGATAAATTATTGAAGCAAATATCTTGGAAAGGTGATGAACAAGTTCTTGATGTTGGTTGTGGTGCAGGATTACTTTTGATAGGCGTTGCAAAACATTTGCATCAGAATGGTAGAGCCATAGGTATTGATATTTGGAGTGATATAGATTTAAGTAATAATGCACCAGGTTTTACATTAAGAAATGCTGAATTAGAAGGGGTGCAGAATCGTTTAGAAGTGCATACAGCTGATGTACGTCAGTTACCATTTGAAAAAGATTCATTTGATATTGTTGTATCAAGTTTAGTTATTCACAATATTGAATCGGAACAAGAGCGAAATAAAGCGTTAGATGAGATGCTACGAGTGCTTAAGCCTGGTGGTACATTATTATTGCAGGATATTCTTTATACAAAGAAGTATTTTGAGTATTTGAAAACTAGTAAAAAAGTAAAATACATTTCATTATCTGATTTACAGTGGTATATCTTTCCTGCTGCACGTTTTATAAAATTGATTAAATAAGTTGATTAAGAAAGTAAAGTATGACAATTAATGGGTCTGCAAAATTACAAAATAGTGCATTTATTAAATTAATAGTAAATGGTAGTGCTGATGTACAAGAAATAACCGTAACCAAGCAGTTTATTATTAATGGTTCATTAGAAGCGATTGATTCAAACTTTGAAAACGTTATAGCAAACGGAACATCTGCATTTACAAAATGTAAGGTTGTAAATAAAGCGCATGTTTCAGGAACTGCATATTTTCAAAATTCTGATGTAGATAAAGTGGAAGTAATTTCTAATGCTATAGAGTTTGAAAATTGTAAAGTTGTATCTGTTGTTATGAAAAAAGTATCAATTTTTTTACGATTGTTAGGTTTGTTTCGTTTTTCACAAAAGATAGTGCTTAATGATACTGTTGTTGCTGGTGATATTGTTTTTGAAAGCGGTAATGGTACTGTTGTTTTGCAACGAGCATCACGTGTTGTTGGAAAAATTATAGGTGGTAAGATTATACAAAAATAAATAACGAAATATGTAGCATGTTATATCAATTCTTTATTGTTTTACAAACTATTTTATTTTTTTACATTACTTTACACGATTGGATAGAAGCTCGACCGTTTACTGATATTCAAGCATTACGTAGTAAGTTTACAGTTAAAAAAATTGCGTTTGGTTCATTAGTCTATACTTTGATTATTGGAATACCATTGTATTTGACCATAGCTTATCCAGAGATGTCATTGGTAGTTGCTGGAAACATTTGTATTTTTTATGCATTAACCACACTAGGAACGATTTTATCTTGGTGGGTACCATATTTTTTTGGTAGTTCGTCAGAGCATAAGAAAGAATTTGCTATCTTTAAAAATACACATACTTTTTTGCCTATTCGTGGTACCAATGTTGTACCAAATACATTGCATGTTATATTACATGTGCAAATATGGTTATGTTGTATTATTTCTTTTTATTATCTTTACAAAGCACTATAAATTATATTTTGTAAAAATGTTTACATAGTGTACTACAATATAGTAATCAAAAATTAAAGATATTTTTTTTCAAAAAAAGGAAAAAGTAGTATGAAAAAGCATATACTTATGGTATTGAGCTTGATGAGTTCAATGTTGTTTTCAGATAGTTGTAATTGTTTGCAAGGTATTAATTCATATCAACCTCATTCATTTAATGCATATAGTTCTCGTGATATTTTGCATAAAAAAACTTTTTATACCAATGATTCTCATCGAGATGAATGGCAAGGAATGTTTTCTGTAGTTCCTGAGTATATGCGTAGCTTTAATCAAAATTGTGGTGAGTGTTCTGGGTTGGGATCTCGTCCATTTTGGTCTGGTACGAACAGTATGACTTACGGTATAAATGATGGTAATTCTAATGTTGATGCTTATCAATTTGGTATGGGCGATGTCAAAGGGCAAGGTACAATTACAATTAATCCACGAGTTGAACATTATGGCGCTGATATGATGCTTCATTTTGCAAGAAATAAATTTGAACGAGGATTATTTTTTACAATAAAAGCTCCTTTAGCAGCATTATCAATAGAAACAAATATTACAGAAGATGTCGCTGTTCCTATTTCTGATTCGATTACTTTTACAGATAATAGTGATAATACAATTGTTACTGATATTAGTGATGTTTGGCCGACATATCCTGCACAAGGTGCACGTTATAAATCACTTCGTGAAGCATGGCAGGCTGGTAGTGCAACAGCAGAAGCAGAAGTTAGCTCATCGCGCCATAATTTGTTAGTAATTACACAAGGACGCTTGTCTGATTGTAAACAAACTGCTATTCGTATGGCAGATGTAAGTATGACACTCGGTTATAAATTGTATGCAAGCGATAAAGGGTTTGTTGATTTTGGGTTTAAAGTAACCTGTCCTACAGGCAATGTGCCAAAGGGTGAGTTTATATTTGAACCAATAGTTGGTCGAGCAGGTCATTGGGGTGTTGGTGCTGAATTATCATCTCGTTATGAAATTTGGAATAATCAAACAGATCAACATTTAGATTTTTGGATGCAGGGTGAAGTAGTTCATTTATTTTCAGGTCGTACAGGCTTTCGTTCGTTTGATTTGAAAAAAAATGGTAAAGGTTCTAAATACATGTTGTTACAACATTATTTTCCTGTAACTCCTACTGATGATAACCCTACAGGTCGTCTTGCATCTTTTGTTACTCATGCGGTTAATGTAACAACGATGCCTGTGAAATCTTCTTTTTCAGCAGAAGGATCATTAGCTGCTGCTTTTGATTATCATAAAGATAATTGGAATATGATGCTAGGAGCAGAGTTTTGGGGTCGAGCTTGCGAAAAATTAGAGTTAGATTGCTGTAAACTTGTTAAATATCGTGTAGCAAATCTAAATGAGTATGCTGTCTTAGGTCGTCAAGCAAGTGAAGATGCAAGAAGCTTTGCTAATAACCAAGCAATTTTAGATTTACATCTGTGTGAACCAGAAGCAACAATTAGCAAGTCTGAAAATATTGTTTTAGGAGAAGGCGTTCCTCCTGCTGTATTAACATATCCTACAAATTTACCAGAAGGTGTTAAGGATGCTCGTGTTGCAGCAAATAGAATACCATCAAGTTTACATGATGCACTTGATGTATGTGGAGCAGCTGAAGGTCGTGCATTAACAGGTAGGTTACTTGGTGAGCTAGGGTATACTTTTAAAGATTGTCATTATACACCACATCTAGGTTTATTTGGCTCTGTCGAAGTAAATAATACAACAAACACTACTGTGAGATTATGGTCAGTTGGTGCACAAGGTTCACTAAACTTTTAATGAATAACAAATAAACTGTTATAAAAAGTGCTATGATTTACGCATAGCACTTTTTGTTAGATCAGGGAGTAGATAGTATGAAAATGCGAGTAATTAAATTTTCTAAAGTGATGCTATGTTTTACAATGTTACTTTTTTTAGCAGCATGTAAAAGTACACTAGATTTATGTTGGTTTAGTTTAGGTAATAGCATTACTCAGGTCAATTCAGAATCGTTGCGTGCTGTTAGTGTAGCAATGAATGATACAGGTGATATTATAGCTTTTGGTCATAAATCAACAGGTTCTAATATTGCATATGCATATACATTACAAAATGGATCTTGGGTACCATTAGGTACTAACGAGGGAGTTATTGCAACGTTTGCTAATATTGATATTCGAGAAATAGTAATTAATGATACAGGAGATATTGTAGCAATAGCGACTAATGAGCCATCTGTATATGTGTACCAATATAATACTAATACACAAACTTGGTCATCCTATGGTAATACAATTACCTCTGAAGGCTCTGCTATTTCATTAAATGCGCAAGGTAATCGACTCGCTGTTGGTACAGCAACTGCAGATAGTGTGAAAGTATATTCATATAATTCTGGAACAGCAATGTGGGATGTTGTTGGCAGTGCTATTACTGGTGATAGTTCATTTGGATCAAGTCTTGATCTTAATGGAGATGGTACACGTGTCGTGATTAGTGCTCCTTTGAGTGGTTATGTTGAAACTTGGCAAGAAAGTGGTGGAACATGGAGTTTGTTAGGAAATAGAATAGATAAAGATAATACATATTCAAAAACACTTGGAACTGATACTGATAGTATAGAAATTGGAGATAGCGTTAGAATTAATTTTGTAGGTGATAAGATTGTGTTAACTGTTCAGCGTAATGCTACTATAGCTGAAAAATTGTCTAGTATTGTTTCAACTGATATTCTTACTTTTGTTAATAATGATTGGGATATAGAAAATAATGTTCTTGGAACAAGCTTAGATCAAAGTAATGTTATAAGTGATCTGGGGAAACGTATTGTCTTTATGTCTCAAAGTACTGTTAGTAATAATACTATAAAAATCTATGGTTTAGAGATTTTTTCTATTAAAATCCGATTTGGAGGTACTATTATTGATCAAGAAACCGAACAATTTGGTCAGCTAGGAAATAATATTGATGCTGCATCAGTAATCTCAACATTAAATAATAGAACTGTATCAATGAATGGTGAGGGAGATAGAATAGCAGTTGCATCATCGGGAGGTGTACAAATATATGTAGCATTTAAGCCTTGTCCTACATCGTTTGCTGAGTTATATCGACAAGTGGTAACAAGTTCATTTCCAAGTAGCAGTGCTGAAGCACAAAATATTTCTGGTACCAATCCTCAGTTAGTGGGAGCAGGATTTAAAACCTTAGTTGGTAATGTGTTACGGAATGCTCACTTGAGTAAAGTATCTCAAGAAAAAATAGCTTCATTTTCTATTAATTTAATTAGTGATTTATTAGAACATTCTTTTGAAATTATCATACCTGGAGAAAATAACGGTAGAATATTTACAGCCAAAGGATTACAAGGAACAATTACTATTGATAGTGCAACAAATGCATATACGTATACTCAGACAGGACAGGTGATTGGAGTACTCAAAGAAGCAGATGGCACTGTTGTCGATAGTATGGCTATATTATCAGGTGCTACAATAACCAATATTAATGTTGAAGGTGCTTTAGCAAATAATACACTCAATGTTACAGATATTATTATGGGTACAATTACACAGGGTACTATTACTGCATCAGGTCCAGCAACATTCGAGTTAGGTAATAGTGTTGAAACTTCTCCCTCGGTGACTATTGGACTAGGAGGACCATTTCCTGCAAGTTCGACATTTACATTCTCTGCTCAAGATCTGAGCGGTGCAACATTAAGCAATGGTACGTATATGTCTGGTTCTCCTGATAGTTATTCTGGAGCAACAATTGCTTTGACAGGTTCAATTACTGGTACGGTTACTATTGCAACTGGTACATACGCTGGAACATATACTAATGTGAGTTTAACAAATCCTACGATAAGTAATGCAACTGTAACGGGTGCGACAAACAGTGGTACATTTACAGGTGATACTATTACGTCTGGCAACATTACAGCTGGAACTTTAGGGATTGTCTTTATTGATATGCCTCTAGCAAGTTCGCCTGCATTTACTATTAATGGGGGAGATTTAGATACAGCAGTATTTACTGTTACATCAGGAACAACGACTGCTTACGTTATAGGTGATCCAAGTACCATTATTGGCGGTAGTGGACCAGGTGGTGGAGCAAGTGCTTCAATATCAGCGCTTTCATCGATACAAATTCCTGGAGCAGGTGCGGTTGCAGGTAGTATACCAGGATCAGTTGTAGGATTAACAGATTCATTTACGAGTGTTCCATTAGCTTTTGCACTATTTACAGGTTTATCAGGAACAGGTAGTTCATCAAGTATAAATTTATTTACGGCTTCTAACATTACTGCTGGTACTATTTCAAATGGTGGTTTTGTTTTCCCTCTAAATTTAGCATTTGATGCAACTGCTTCTGGAGCATTTACTATTATTGGTAGTGGTGCCTACAATGGAGAAACATTTACCTTTGCAAATGATGGTATAAATAATATGTTAGCTGGAGAATTAACAGTAGGTGATCTGAATGGCAGTGGTAGTGTGACAGCAACAAGTGTAAGTGGTACGACTATTGATTTAGATGCTTTAGAATTGTGTAAAGAAGGGGTAATATCAAATCAAGGAGGAGGGCCTGATACTGTTGAAGGTGTGCCTCAGATATCAATAGCAAATTATACATTAAATGGATCATTTACAGGATTGACATTTGTAGCTACAACGCTATCAGGTCAATTGGATGAAAATAATGTAACATTGACACCTGGTAATACATGTGGAATGGGCCCAATGGTATAATAACATAAAGTTATATGAAAAGAAGCTTCTCAATTATTGAGAAGCTTCTTTTTTGTCTATACATTCTAAATTGCAAAATTTTGAAAACATAATTGAACATATCATAGAGATAAATAATAGTGGCTGATATGTTAAATATTTCATGATTGAAAATACTGGAGTATTTGATAATGTGCTTGCAAGAATCATCATAGGAGCATAAGGTAAAAAGCCTTGAGTACTTGTAGCAGCAACGTCAAGTAAACAAGCTACTCTACCACCTGGAATATTAAATTTATCAGCAAGTTGCTTTGCAATAGGGCCGGTAAGCAATATTGATAATGTATTAATAGCAATGGTAATGTTAATGATAATAGTTAAAAAAGCAATCAATAGTTGGGCTTGGCATCCATTTGTAGCTTTTTTACTCATTTTATTAAGCAAGTATGAAAAACCACCATTATGTTCGATTATTTTTGATAATCCNGATATAAACATGAGTAAAATAACAATACGTACCATTGATTTTTGTCCATAAAAACCTTCAAAAATAAATGATGTAGCATGAAGAAATGAAAATTTACCTAGTATAATTCCAATTGTTGCACCAAGTAGGGCTCCTGCACCAAGAACTGCAAGGACTTCAACTCCTGCAAAAGCAAGAAGTAATACAAGTGCGTATGGTAATACATTGATATAATCAATTTGAGTTAGGTGAATATTTGCAGTTAAAATTGTTGGATCAAGTGTACTATCACTCATATAAAATAAAAGACCAAGAGTGATTAAAAATGCTGGCGTTGCAATATAAATGTTTTCTTTAAATTTAGCAGTCATTTTAGAGTTAGTAGAACGTGTTGCAGCAATTGTTGTATCAGAAATGACAGATAAGTTATCACCAAACATAGAGCCACTGACAACAACTGCTGCCATTAAAGCTGGATTGATATGTAAACTAATTGCTATGCCGTGAGCAATTGGCATTAAGGCTGCTATGCTTCCTAATGATGTACCGGTTGCAAATGAAAATACTGATGTCAGCATAAACATACTTGGCAGCATATATGTTGTAGGCATGTATGATAAACCAACATTAATTGCTGAATTAAGGCCGCCGCTGAGGTCTAAAATATGACTTAATGTTGTACTAAATATGAAGATAAAGTACATATATAAAATCGTTGGATTTGCAGCACCATCTAAAAAAACTTCAATTTTTTGATGAATGTTTTTTTTGTCAGTAAAAGTGAAAAATAATCCAAATATAGTAGCTATGAAAGCAGAAAATATTGGCAATCCATAACGAATTGTCTGTGCTGTTTGAATATCGTATGATGCATGTGTCGTGCATAAACTAAGTGTCATGTATAAAAACAAAAACACTAAGAACGGGGAAAACTGTAACAATGAGCCTTGATTATACATTGACTTTTGATTCATATCTTCCTAATTCATTTAGAAAAAATAGTAATATACTTTCAACATTCAATATTGTATCATAGAAACAATATTTTGTCTTGTTGCTCTGTTGTATGCTGAAAATGTAACTAATAAAAAAGGATTACATATGAACTTACGTAGATCGATATATATTTTATTTTATATGTTTCTTGTCTCTTCTTTGCATGGATTACCTCCAGTTGTTCGTAATTCTGTAACGAGTATTGTTGCAACAAAAAAGTCAAAATTGTTACACCAATATATGCAAGTATTACAAAAATATGGTTATGATACTTCAGTGTTGCAATCTCATAAACTTGTAGCACGTTTAGATGGAGTTACTAGTCAAAAAGCAATTAAATTATCGCTTGAAGCAAATAAAATTAATTGTCGTTACTTTGAAAGTCAGCAACAAGATTCTCGATTATTTTATATTGAACATGATTATGATTATCATCAACAAGATGATGTTATATATGGTTTAAGATGGTTTACGATTGCTAAAAATTTGTTTTATTAAATGCATAAGAAATAATTATGAATATTGAATTTGAAGTAAAATTTTATACTAATTTTGATAGATGTAAACAAGCTATTAAAAAGCAAGGAGGTAGACTTGTTAAGCCTTTAGATCTTATGAAAAGATGGATTTATCTTGATAAAAACAAATCTCATGCTTGGATAAGAGTTCGTGATGAAGGTGATAAGGTGATGATGTGTTATAAAACATTTAATAAATTACAAACAATTGATGCTGTTCAGGAGCTTGAGTTTGGAGTAGAAAATTTTGATAAAGCATGTGAGTTTCTTGAGAAATTAGGACTTATTAAGCAACGGTATGTTGAAAACATGCGTGAAGTTTGGCAGCTGCAAGACTGTTTAATAATGTTTGATCAGTGGCCAGCACTAGATCCTTTTATAGAGATAGAGGGGCCAAGTAAGCAGTCAGTTGAGCTCGTAGCGCAGCAATTAGGCTTTGACATGCAAAAAGCAATGTATGGACCTACTGCTAAATTATATGAGCAAGCATATGGTATTTTACAAGAAGATTTTCATAAAATTAAAAAGTTAACGTTTACTTCTATTCCTGATATATTGTCAAAATGATGATTAGAAAAGCGTTTTCAAGATCGACAAACAAGGTTTTTTTTGTTAGGCTAATAATAGCAAATCAAAACTGTTTTCAGGAGGTTATATTATGCAAAAACAGACATTTGTAGCTATTATCTTAATAGGGTTTATTGGAGCAATGTTTGTACACAAGCAAAATATAAAAAGACGTTCGTCTGTTATTTCTGTGTATGTCCATGGAACATTATTTAATTGGAGAAATTTATTTGCTTCTATTCCGGGAGCAGCAGAGTTAACCTATGTTCCAGATGGTTTAACTCCAGTATCAGACTTAGATGAAAAAGCTGTAGCTCGTTGTTTGGCACAAGATTTTTGTAGCCGCGATAAACGACGTTTTGTCTACGATAATTTTTATGCTTTTGGTTGGTCTGGTAAGTTGTCTTTTGAAGAACGTGAAAAGTCTGCAAAGTTTTTATCGCAAGAACTAGTAAAGCTCGCACATGAGCATGAAGAACGATATGGAATACAGCCTATTATTCGTCTAGTGTCATTTTCTCATGGTGGTAATGTTGCATTGAATTTGGCTCAATTTTTGCCAAAAGATATTCAAGTTGAACTTGTATTGATTGCATGTCCAGTGCAACCAGAAACTGAAAACTTTGTATTAGCTGATTGCTTTACAAAAATATATGTTATTTCCTCGTTAAATGATTTTGCACAAGTTGCAGACCCTTTAAATATTTATCGTAATTTGAAGCGTGGTGATGCTAAGAAACAAGTTTTGTCTCAGCGATTTTTTAATCATAATGTTGATAAGTTAAAACAAGCATGTGTTTCTGTAAACGGCACATATTTAGGACATTTAGAACTATTTCAATTGTTTAATAAACATATTCCAGCGGTCTTGAATCGTTTAGATGCTTTAACCGATATCAAAGGATCTACAAAGTTTTATTTTGATGTAGAAGATAAATATTTTCCATTTTTAAATGGTGTAAATGTTATCGATGTTCTAAAAGGAAGAGTGAAAGATTTAGATGAGGGGTTGCTCGATGACGAATAAATTTTTATCTGTATTACTTACTTTTTTCTGTGGGTTACTCATGTCAAAAGAAAATTCTATTACAATTACGGTATGGGTGCATGGTACATATCCGGTGTTAAAGCTGCTTGGGCATGAACGTTCACCAATTCGTTCTAAAGTATATGCAAAACCAGGATTGTCATTAGCAAAAGAGTTACCAAGTGACTATTACTTTAAAATGTTATCAAAAGAACTTTTTTTACAAAATCCAGATGAATATAATAGTAACTGCTTTTATACATATGGTTGGCATTCTAGTACAGTCCGTCCTGGTAAAAGAAAAGATGAAGGTGCAAAGTTGTATGCTTCTTTATGTACATTGCTTGAAGAGTATCAAAAAGATTATGATCATATTACATTACGTTTAGTTGGTGTATCGCATGGTGGCAATGTTATACTAAATTGTATAAGTCATATGCCATTTATAACAGAAAAAGTTGATACAGAAGTAATACTATTTTTAACCCCTGTACAGGAATCAACACGGAACTATGTTAATAACAAGGCAGTGAAACGAATTTATTCTTTTTACTCTGATACAGATTGGATGCAACGAATTGATATACAAAAGTTTCATAAAGATGCACCAAAACAATGTCCTTTCTGGTCAAAAAGAACATTTGAAGAATCTGATAGAGTTGTACAAATTCGCTTAAAAGTAGATGGTAAATTTTTTGCTCATAGTGCTAATAGATCAGTAGTAAAATATTTGCCGAGAATAATGGAACAAGTTAATAAAAAAATAGATAATCAAGATAAAGTGCATATAGATTTAGACTTTAAAACATAGTAATACAAGTTAGGGGTTTATGCCAAAGTTATATATATCTTTTTTAGCAATATTAGCTACAACTACGATTACTGCAAGTTACAATGATCCGTGGAAAGGAAAAGGTTCGTTTGTTCCTTCTTTTATATGTTATTATTACAAGCTTGATAAAGAACAAGAAAAAGTAATGATAGTAAATCCTTCTAAAAACAGTACTTACATACAAGATTATTATTGGAATGGCATTAATCATGGTACAAAATTTAATGAAAAAAAAGTTTTTGTATTTATCAATGGAAAAAAACAAGATCAAACATTTACAACAGTAGATCAAGCAGTAGAATATTTAAGAAATAAAGTTGTTTCCTCTTGTTAAAATAAAACAATAATAAGTGGTATTAGTATAAAAAATAATAGTAAATACAGTATAGAAATTATTTTATATTTTCGAACAGATTTACCCAGATTTTTAGCAAACCATAATGGTATTGATCCTATGATAGGCATAGGATAAATAATGCACGTGCCAATAATATCAAATATCAGTGCAGCTATAGCTGCAACAAATGCAACTCTATTTAAAGATAACGCTGCAAGGAAAGTTGTAATACCTGTTCCAAAATTTGCACCAACTGTATATGGATATATTTGTTCTAATGTTAAAACATCTTCTATTGCCAAGGGAATAATTAAAGAAGTCGTAATAGAAGAGCTTTGTACAATAAAAGTAAAAAGAGCACCGGTACTCCAAGCTGTTAATGGAGTTTGAAATATTGTTGTATTTAAATTTGCTTTTAATCGTGTTAAAAAAGTATTTTTTAAAATTTTTAATATAAAAATGAGCATAAGCAATACAAGCAGCATGCTTATAAAAAGATATAATATAGGATAAAACTCTAGTATTCTGTGAATGTAGTTAGTTGTTTGATCAATTGCTATTTTAATAGGACTTTTAAAGTCATTTTGTAAACTAATACCATTTCCTACAAACATATGAAAAAACCATAAAGATGCTTTTTCTATAAAATGAAATTTGATCTCTAATGGAAATAAAATACATGCAGTAAGTATATTAAAAAAATCATGAACAGTTGATGCTGCAAATGCTCTTTCAAATGAGTAGTGATGTTTAATTCTTGTTAATGCTAACATTGAGTTTGTGACTGTTGTCCCAATATTTGCGCCCATAATAATAGGAATAACTTGGGTTAAAGAAATAATTTGTGCACTTACCATTGTGATAGCAATTGAGTTTGTAGCAGATGAGCTTTGCATAAGTGCAGTTGCAAGTACACCAACACAAAAACCAACAAATGGATTCTTAATTTCAGCAAAAAGAGATTGTGCAAAAGGTCCTGTAAATAATGTAAACGATTTACTAAGAGAATGTATTCCTACCAGAAAAAAATAAATACATAGAAAAAATAATAAAAATCGAAAAGTGATGATATTAAAAATTAACCGTGTTGGTTGATTATGATGATCTTGCTTCATTACTACTACCTAAATTTTTATGAAAGCCCGATAAGCTCTATTTCAAAAATTAATGTTGCATTAGGAGGTATAACATGTCCTGCTCCACGTGCACCATAAGCATATTCTGGAGGTAGAATAACAACACGAGTTTCACCAACTTTCATATCTGCAACTGATATGTCCCATCCACGAATTACCATGTTGTGACCTATACCAAATTCAAATGTTTGATTACGATCTTTGCTGCTATCGAATTTTTTACCAACTTTATTTGTGCCATCTAGCAACCAACCTGTGTAATGAACTTTTGCTGTTTCTCCTGGACGTGCTTGAGAACCGTTGCCTACGATTGTTTTTTTGTATTTAATGCCAGAATGAAGTTTATCTTTTTCGAATGAGCTGATATTTAAACTTTGACCTTGAGTCATAGATTTACCCTTTATGTTTTT
>PBME01000017.1 GCA_002721975.1 Campylobacterota bacterium
CACGACGACCACGACGACCACGACGACCACGACGACCACGACGACCACGACGACCACGACGACCACGACGACCTGGAGGCCCCCGATGCGCGGGCACGTGATTTTAACGGCGCGTCGGTGTCTGCTGGACTACAGGCGGATATCGGCAGCAACGGGTCATTTGTCGCGAACTTGACCCATTCACACCGGGCGCCGGCGCTCGAAGAGCTATATAACTTCGGTCCGCATGTGGGCAGCCTTACCTTTGAAGTTGGGAATTCGAATCTCGAGAGTGAGCAGAGCCTCGCGCTCGACGTCAGCCTGCGGTATCAGACATCGCGGGCTCGTGCGAGCTTCAATACTTATGCCTACAACATCGACAACTTCGTGTTCATCTCGCTAGACGGCGACATGGCTGACGGTCTGCCGGTAGGTGAGTTTCTCCAGGCCGACAGTCTATTCAAAGGCTTCGATGCAGAAGCCAGCATGCGTGTCGGTGATGCGGTCTGGGCCAATGTGGGCGTCGGCGTTGTCGATGCAGCGCTGACCGCGACGAACGAAGCGTTGCCACGAATCCCGCCGCTTCGCGGGACTTTCAGCGTCGACTTTACGCATCAGGGACTGACGGTCAGTCCCGAGGTGATTGTCGCGGCCAGACAGGACAACGTGTACGGCGAAGAGACGGTGACCGACGGGTATTCGGTCGTCAACCTCAATGCCTCGTATGTCTGGGCCAGACCCCACGTTGCGCACATCGTCAGCGTGACTGGGTACAACCTGACGAACGAGCTTTATCGGAGTCACACCTCGTTCATCAAAGATCTGGCGCCAGAGATCGGACGCGGCATTAAGTTCGGTTACTCGATGCGCTTCTTCTAGAGCCCGTTCGGGCTCCGCAATGACCGGCCGCGCTTGGAGAGTGCTAGTGCTCTCCGGCGCGGCCACATTCTTGTACAAAGGTTTTTCGCGTAAGGGACAGGCCGGCCGTTCTAATTGGATGGCTCTTGCGGACCCGCGCTGCTTGGTCGTGACAGCAGCGCCAAGATGGGGTTGAGAGGGGCCTACCAGGTCCCTCTGTACCGGTTGGCGCCTGGGACGCCGCTGACCTTGGCATGCGGTGCCAGGGCGTTTCTCAGAGAGGCCCGGTTGTGGGGACGACATGCGCGGGGCTTGTCCAGACTGCGAAAATGGCGTCGGACACCGAAACCCCGAGACCGGTGTTGATCTGGTTAGTCAGGCAAGGCGAACACGAACAGGTTGTTACCCATGCTCGGCTGAAGCTCGGGTGTCATGCGGAGGTTGATCGATGCGTTGCCGGAGGTGCCGGTACTGACAGCGATGTACTGCTGGCCATCGGCGGCGAAGGAGATGGGATAGCCGCTCACCGGTGAGCCGAGGTTGACCTCCCAGAGGACGGCACCCGTGTCCTGGTCGAACGCACGGAACCGGCCGTTGGTGTCTCCTCCGAAGAGTAGACCGCCCCCGGTAGCGACCAATGACATCGTGGCGGCCCGTTGCTCGTAGAGCCATTCAGTGCGTCCTGTGTCGACCGCGATGGCGCGCACCGTCCCCAGCTGGTCGGTGCCCGGCGTCAGGATGTGGCGGGCCGCCAGCGCGTAGGTGGTGATGCCCCCTTCCAGGGTCGACAGCAGCCGTTGACAAGCGTTCCGGAGCGGGTAGTACATTCGGCCGGTCAGCGGGCTGTAAGCGCCTGCTTCCCAGTCTTTCCCTCCCGCCCAACTGGGGCAGGACATCAGCTCCTGTCCCAGCGCCGAGAAGACCACCTCGGCGTTCACGGCCACCGAGCCGGTGGCGCCATCGATGTCGTTGATGACGTTCTGAGCGACCGTAGGAGTGGCCCAGAGGAACTCGCCCGTTTCCCGGTCCAGGGTATAGACGACGCCGGTCTTGCCCGGAATGCCGGTCATGACCTTTCGGGTCTCTCCGGGTTGGAGTCGTGGGTTGATCCAGCTCACCTCGTCTGGGTCCGGCGCCACCTGCGTGTCGATCAGGAGGCGCTCGAACGGATGGTCGAGATCCCAGTGGTCGTTCAGATGTTGGTAGTACCAAACAATCTCGCCGGTGTCTGCGTCGAGCGCGAGCGTTGAGTTGTGGTAGAGGTGCGCCAGGTCGGCGCCACCGAGCATGAACTTTGGTGCCGGTGAGGTAACCGACGTGCCGATATAGATCAGGTTCAGTTCGGGGTCGTAGCTGGGCACCATCCAGGTGCCGACATGCTTACGATCCTCGAACGGCACGTTGCCCCAGGTCTCGTCGCCTGGTTCGCCTGGGCCGGGCACTGTGCGGCGCCGCCAGAGCTCTTCCCCGGTCACGGCGTCATGCGCGGTGATCACGCAGGCGTCCGGGGTGGCGGTTCCGCGGCAGCTCCGGCCGGAAATGACCTTGCCATTAGCCACGATCGGGCCGGAGGTCTGCAGCGCGGGATTGACCGTGTAGTCGAGGATCTGGGTCTCCCACGCCATCTCGCCAGTTACCGCGTCAAGTGCCATCAGGTAGTCGTCGCCCGTGGTGTCGAGGATGTATCGACCATGAATCGCGATCGCGCGTTTAGTAGAGACCAGCCCGCCCATGTGTGCATTGAGGTCGTCCGGAAGGTTTCGCCGATGTTCCCAGACAAGGTTGCCCGTTGCCCCGTCGAGCGCCTGGATCACGTCATTCGGGTTTGGCATGTAGAGGACACCCTGGTAGGCGAGCGGGGTGCCCTGCTGGTTGCCGCTGTTCAGGGCTCGGGTCCACACCATTCGTAGATCGTCAACGTTGCTCCTGTCGATCTGGTCGAGTGGGCTGTACCCCCAGCCGTCGAGCGTACGACGCCACATCAGCCAATCCTCAGGCGCGGGCGCTTGCAGTATGGCGTCGGTTATGGGGACGAACGTGTCGTTCGACGCATCTGCCTGCGGCTGGGCCAAGGCCGTCGCGCTGAGGGCGAGGGCGATGACGAGCGACGGAACGAGACGCAGCTTGGGTGAGTGCATGATGTCTACTGTGGCGGCAGGGCGAAGCTCAGGATCAGGTCGCCACCTCGACGGCCGCGAGAGCCGCCGCCCGAGGCGACGGTGATGAACTCTTCCCCATCAACCATGTAGACCGAGGGTGAGGCGAAGATGCCGGAGCCGGTGTTGAACTTCCAGAGCTCCTCACCGGTCTTCGCGTCATAGGCGTAGAAGTAACCGGCTTCATTGCTGCCGGCGCCGACGAAGACCACGCCCCCCTTGGTGACGACGGCGCCCGCCTGGCCGTAGCCGTCGAATATCTGCCGCCAGATGAGCTCGCCAGTGGTCGGGTCGTACGCCGAGAAGTAGCCCTTCGGCCGTCGCCCACGGCCAGCGTTGTAGGGCATGTCGATGGCGTTGACGTATAGCAGGCCGGTGTCGTCGCTATAGGCAATTGGACCGTAGTTGGCGCCGCCGCCCATACCGGGTGCAAAGATCTGGTTGGGGCCGAGCGGCGTGTACTGCGGAACGACGGTGTTTTCCGCGAGGTGCTCAGGATCGATGTCGGTCGGGACCACTGGCGACACCGGTTCCATCATCTCCCCGTTTGCCTTGTGGGGAATTGGCTGGGTCGGCCAGGGCTGTTCACCTTCACGGTCGGTTTCGGTCGAGACCGGCATCTCTGGAATGGGGTGCACCGGCTCGCCGGTCTCGCGGTTCAAGATGTAGAGCCAGCTGTTCTTGTTGGCTTGGGCCAACGCCTTGACCGCTTCGCCGTCGACCACCATGTCAAACAGCACCGGTTGCTGGCCGTTGTCGTAGTCCCAGACGTCATGGTGCACCTGCTGGTAGTACCACTCCATCTGACCATTTTCGAGCGACAGCGCCACGATCGAATCGGTGAACAAATTCATGCCCCCCCGCTTGGTGCTGTCACCGAAGGGGTTGCCTACGGCGATATAAAGGAGGCCCAGTTCCGGATCGATTGACGGGGTTTCCCAGATGCCGCCGCCGTTGCGGCCGCCGCCGACCCAGGTCGAGCCGGCGATGTCCCAGCCCTGGTCGTTCTCGTCCTGGGGGATGGTGTTGAAGTGCCAGAGCACCTCGCCGGTCCTGGCGTCGATGGCCAGTACGTACCCGCCCGGAATCATGCTCTCGCTCCGGGTTGCCCCGACGTACAAGACACCCTCATGAATTTGAGGGGCGCTGGTGAACCAGTAGCCCATAGAGATGGCGGTCTCCGTGTCCGGATAGCGGAGCCTCAGGATATCCAGAATGACCGACGCCTGGCCGTTCTCACCAAAGCCCTCGATGGGATCGCCGGTTTCGGCGTCGAGTGCGAACATGAATGAGCCGGCCGCGCTGTACACCACACCATCGGCATAGGTCACGCCACGGTGGCGGAAGATGTAACCCTCCTGGCGACCGCCACCCAGCAGCTGTGTGACGTCATAGGTCCACAGCAGGTGCCCGTCCTTGGCGTTGACGGCGTACACGCTCCCGCGGGAGTCGGTCACGTACATGACGCCATCGACGATCACTGGGGTGGTCTGGTTGCTGACCCCGTCGATGACCCCGTGCTGGAACAACCAGCGCGGCGTCAGCAGGTGCGCGTTCTCCGGCGTGATCTGGTCGGTTTCGGAGAAGCGGCTGCCATGGAGATCGAGGTTGTGCAGGCGCCAGTCGACGTTCTGGGCCGCCACGGGCGGCGCCAGGCTGAGGCTGGCGGCGAGTAGGAATAGGTAGGCGATTCGGGTCTGCGAGATCATCGGGCGTTCGTCCTCCAGGCGACCAAGGGTAGTCGACCGCCAATCCGAACCTAAGTACGGGCTTACGGCAACGAGAACGCGACGAGTTCCTGGTTGGCGCCGGAGCCGGTCGCGATTAGCACAAACTGCTGTCCGTCGTCGGTTTCGTAGGTCATCGGCGTGGCCGTCGAGCGCTCGATGAGCGCGCCATGCCACAGTTCCTCGCCGGTCACTTTGTCGAAGGCATACAACGCGTCTTCGCCGCCCCCTGCGAAATAGAGCCCACCTGCCGTAACAAACCCTCCCGGGGCGCCTGGGGTGCCGAGCCGGTCTGGCACCTCGACGTCGGCCAGTCCCGGATGGTTCCGGATCCGGTCGCTGCCACGGCCGAAGGGCACGCGCCACGCGATCGTGCCGGCGTTCATATCGACGGCTACCAAGTATGCGTAGGGGGGGCGGTTGAGCGGTAGACCGCCTTCGAACGTCGGCCGCCGTCCGGTGACAGTGTCGTAGCCGACGTAGTCTGGGTCGTCGGTGTCAGCGAATGGGTTCCGGGTAGTTTGAGGATCGAACTTCGCCAGGGTGAAGACTGCCGGCATGTTCGAGGTTTTGACGTAGAGGTAGCCGGTGTCGGGGTCGTAGGCGCCGCCGCCCCAGTTGATCGCCCCCCCGCCGCCTGGACGGACGAGCGAGCCCTCCAGGCTTGGAGGGGTGTACAGCGGTCCGGTGCGCAATCCGTTCATCGCCTCACGGGCAGCCGCGGCCAGCTCCGGTGTGAGGTCGAAGAGATCGTCGCCGGTCATCCCTGCTTGGGGCAGCACGTTTGGGGGCTGGGTCGGAAACGGCTGCGTGGGCGCGGTCCGCTCACCCGGCACGTCGCTTTGAGGGACTTCCCGTTCTTCGATTGGCCAGACAGGTTCGCCGGTGAGCCGATCGAAGGTGAAGATCAGTCCTTGCTTGGTGAGTTGCGCGATCGCGTCGATGTCACGCCCCTCGACGGTAATTGACATCAACATCGGCTGAGTCGGCAGGTCGTAGTCCCAGACGCCGTGGTGGACGATCTGGAAGTGCCAGTCCCGCTCGCCGGTGTTAGCGTCGAGCGCCACGATGCTCTCGGCAAACAGGTTGTCGCCGAGACGAGAGCCGCCGTAGTAGCTGTTAGTGGGGTTCCCGACGGGCAGATAGACCCGCTCGTTCGCTTCGTCGACGGTCACGCCGGCCCAGACGTTGGTTGCGCCCGTGTAGCGCCACGACTCGTTTTCCCAGCTCTGACTACCGAACTCGCCCTCCTGGGGGATCGTGTGGAAGCTCCAGACCAACGCGCCCGTATGTGCGTTGTACGCTCGGACGTCGCCTGGTGGGGTCCGGCGATAGATTACCCGGTCGCCGACGGCGCTGCCGACGATAACGAGATCTTTGAACATCACCGGCGCGGCGTTGAACTCGAAGTGGCTCTGTTCGATCGACCAGATTAGGTCGCGACTAAGATCGACGATGCCCCCCTCGCCAAATGAGGGCACGACCTCACCAGTGGCTGCGTCCAGACAGAACAGGCGGAACCGGCTTGCAAGGAAGATGCGCAAGTCGTCGCCATCGCGCAAGACCGTAACGCCACGGTGTCGAAAGCCGCCACCGAGCGTCGGCATTCCGCCCTCGTACGCCCGAGGGTCGAAGACCCACTTTTCCTCGCCGGTTGCGGGGTCCAGCGCAGCTACCCGATTGTAGTTGGAGCTCACGAAGACGGTGCCGTCAATCATGATTGGCGTGCTCGTGAAGCTTCCTGGCGTCGTGCCGTACTCCGGCCGGGGGCGGTCCTCCGGCTGCCAGCTCCAGGCCTGACGCAACTGATCCACGTTGGCGGGAGTGATTTGATCGGCGGCCGACGCGCGTGTGTTGCCTTCGTCGGCACCGACGTGGGTCCACGAGACCTGGGCCGAGGCTGGAGCGAGACCTAAGACGCTCGACAGCAGGAATCCAATCAGGGAACGGCGAACGAAGGACGGGCGCATGGGTAGTCCTTTCGGCAGTCGAAGAGTAGCTCGATTATAGCGGCGCACGGTGAGATCGGCGCTGATGCCGGGTTGATTGACGGTGCACTGGGGGCATGCTACCGTCGCCGCTTAGGTAAGCTGACAATCCAGTCTTCTCGAGGGAGTGCACCATGCAGAGTCCCCGTCGAGTCGTTGTCCGGGCCGTCACTGTGGCGGGAGCGTTGTCGCTCCTGATCGTTCCTGGGGCGTTGGCCCAGGCGCAGACCGACGTCACCTTTACCCGCGACATCGCTCCGATTCTCCAGCGGAGTTGCCAGCATTGCCATCGGCCGAATTCCGTTGCGCCGATGTCGCTGCTGACCTACGAAGAAGTCCGGCCGTGGGTCCGCGCGATCAAGCAGCGTACCGCGCTGCGGAATGAGCGCGGGGCGATGCCGCCGTGGTTCGTCGAGAAGGACATCGGCATCCAGCATTTCAAGGACGACCCCTCGCTCAGCGACAAGGAGATCGACATGATCGGTCGCTGGGCCGACAGTGGCGCTCCGCGCGGCAATCCGGCCGAACTGCCCCCGCCCCGCTTCAACGACGGGGACGAGGACGCTTGGCGTATCGGGACTCCTGACCTGGTGCTGCGGTCGCCCGAGATTCTTGTGCGCGCGACCGGCGCCGATCGGTGGGAGCCGGTCGGTCTGGTCCCGACGGGGCTCACTGAGGATCGGTATGTCGCGGCGGTCGAGATCCGCGAGGTCAACGACGTGCCGGCTGAGGGGGGAAGCAACACCGTCGGCGGGCGCTTCGTCTTCCATCACCTCAACTGGTCGTCGCACCCGCTCGAGGACGAGGACCCGGACGCCTTCACCTCCGACAAGACCACGGTCTGGCCGGTGCACGAGGTGGGACGAAACGCCGACATCTTCCCGGACAACGCAGGCCGGATTCTGTCGGCCGATTCGGTGCTCAACCTCGAGACCGCGCATCTCCACTCGAACGGTCGAGATACCCTGGCGTATCTGGAGTTCGCGTTCAAGCTGCATCCGGTCGGCTACGAACCTGAGGTGCAGTGGGTGCGGCGGTTCACCGGAAACGGCATCGACATCTCGGTGAAGCCAACCATGAAGGACCAGGAACTTCACGCCTATGTCGTGCTTCAGCAGAACACCAAGATCCTGACCTTCGAGCCCCATATGCACGCGCCCGGAATCCGCATGTGTCTTGAAGCGATCTGGGGACACCAGATTGAGACCCTGACCTGTGCGGGCTACGACCACAACTGGGTGCGCAGCTACGTGTATGCTGACGATGCCGCACCCCTGCTTCCGGAAGGGACCATCCTGCACCTGACCGGATTCATGGATACCACGCCCTCGAATCGAAATGTGGCGGACCCGCGGAACTGGGGCGGTGGAGGACGCCGGTCGGTGGCGAACATGTTCATCGATCTGGGTGAGGGCATTGCTCTCTCCGATGAGGAGTTCGAGCGCGAGATGTTGGCGCGCCGGACACGTCTGAACCTCACAAAGAACGACTACGTGGTTGGATGTCCGCTGTGTCTGGCTGAGTTTCCGTCCCAGATGGAGGCCGAGGGTGGCCAGTAGGGTGACGACCACCGGCGGTGGCGTCAGGACGCTCGGGGCGCTATGTCTGGGGCTCCTCGTGACAGCGAACGCCGCGGCACAGTCGAGCTACTCGCGGGGCCAAGGCGTTTGGCCGGCGTTCGAAGGCTGGTGGCAGAACGGAGACGGCACCTATACGCTGTTCTTCGGCTACATGAACGACAACTGGGAGCAGGTGCTGGACGTACCGGTCGGTCCACTGAACAACATCGAGCCTGGCGGGCCGGACCAGGGGCAGCCCGCCCGATTCTTGCCCCGGCGTAACCTCTTTCGTTTCGAGATCGTGGTGCCGGCCGACTTTGGCGATAAGGAGTTGGTCTGGACGCTCACGGCGAACGGACAGACGAACCGGACCTATGCGTCTTTGCGCACCTACTACCTCGTCGACAAGCAGACGATCGCGACAGAGGTCGGGGCGAATCGGGGCGGGGTCAGCAAGGACTGGCAGTGGAACGAGCCGCCGGCAGTGCGGCTCGATGCGGACGAACCGCGGCGGGTCAGGGTCGGGGAGCCACTGATGTTGACGGCCTGGGCGAGCGATGACGACGGCATCCCGTCTTCGACCAAGAGCGGCGTTACCCTGCGGCCTCAGGGGCCGCGCTCGGCACGTCGGGACCGGCACCCGGCGTACACGCCGCCGCGGCAGATCGTGCCCGGAAACAACAACGGTCTCCGATTCTCCTGGTATGTCTATCGCGGCGAGGGGGAGGTGACGTTCGACCCTATCCAGATGAAGACCTGGCAGGATAGTAGGCCGTACGCGAATTCACCCTGGTCGCCGCCGTTCGAGCTTCCTCCCGTGCCTGAAGACGGTAAGTACGAGGTGACGGCCACCTTCGACCAGCCGGGTACCTACGTCTTGCGGGCGGTCGCCGGCGATGGCGCGCTCTTCTCTTGGCAAGACGCCATCATCACTGTAGATCCGTGATGCGTGCGTAGACCCGGATGACGCGGCGGTTTCGGCCCATCAGCGTGAAGGTGTCGCCCGGGATGTCGTAGTCCCAGCGGAGTGTCTGGGCGTCGTCCTCGAGAATCAGGTGGTCGCCCTCGCTCGTGATCGCGAAGCGTCGTTGTGGAATCTCCGTTACGCGGAGGGGCGCATCCTCGGGGGACCTGCCCCGGCGGTCTTCCGACCGTTCGTAACCATAGGTCCACCCGGTCGCATCCCAGCTGTAGGAGCCGTATCCGGCCGTCGACTCGAAGTCGCCCTGTCCCTGGCGGTGTCTGGTGGCCATTACCCAGCCGTCGTGGACCATCCACATACCCTCCATTTCTGGTGGGCGGAGCACCCGGTCACCAACGTGCCATTCGACCAGCCGCCACGTCCCCTCGATGACGTCGCGGATGTCGTCGGCGGGGCGGTCCTGCACTGCCGTTGGCGAAGCTAGTAGCAGTGCGACCCCCAGCACGGCGGTGGCGCTATGGATGCCTCGTCCTGGGCGGCGAACCATTCTTGGCATGCGTCCTCCTGGAAGTGAGTACCAACGGATGATACGCGGGCCCGAGACCTGCGTATAATCGCGCCATGCCTCGCCGACAAATCGTCGATCGTCGACGATTCCTTGCGGAAAGCGCCGGCGCGATGGGCGCGGCGTTCTTTTCCCGGCTACCGCTCGAGGCAATGGCCGAGCAGGGCGTCCCGCCCGCGGTCCAGGACTGGGACGTCGGGGCGGTCCGCCATCTGCTGCCGCAGGTCAGCGACACCCGCATCATCGTGAAGGCCTCCTTCGGTGAGCCGCATTCCCGGGCGCCTCGGCTACAAGTCGGTTCGACTTCGGTCGACGGTGAGATGAGCGACACCGTCGGCGAGTACTGGCAGTTCGATGTCGGGAATCTCGAGCCGGGCCGTCGCTACGAGCTGTCGCTCGCGGATGCAGGCGGGCGTGCGCTCTGCGAACCGTGGCCGCTGTCGACGTTTCCGTCGCCAGACAGCCAGCCGGACCGGTTTCGGATGCTGTTCTTTACCTGCGCCGGTGGTCCTAGTGGTAGCTATGAGGGCATCGGAGAGCGCCAGGGGTTCTTGCCCACAGCCATCCGGAACCGGCTACTGCGGCGGGCGCTGTCGTTTGCCCCCGATGCGGCGGTCGCCAATGGCGATCACATTTATTGGGATCTGCACACCTGGCAGGGTGAGAACGCTGGGCAGCTGAGCGCGAGCGGACGGCGATCGAATTTCGATTTCTCGGCGTCGGTATTCGGTCAGAGCAACGAGGTGGCGATGAAGGCGGCCGTTGCGCCGCAGTTCGTGCCAGTTTATGGCGCCGATTTCCGGTCGGTGCCCGTGTTCTTCCTGCAGGATGACCATGACCATTGGGAGAACGATGCGGTCACGGACCTCATCGCCAGTTTTCCGGTACCGTGGTTTCAGTTGCAGCTGGCCCGCGCGACACAGCGGCTGTTTTATCCCGAGTTCCTTCCGGACGCGCGGCGCCCGTTGGGGCTGCCGTGGTCCGGCACGTTCGACCGTGGTGACGTCTCCGAGAGCTTCGGCACCGTCCGCTACGGCGATCTGGCCGAGGTGCTGCTCTATGACGTCCGCCGCACCATGAACTTGGGTGGGCCTAATGCAGTGTTCCTCGACGGACAGGTCGAACAATGGCTTAAGGATCGGACCGGGACCGAGGAGACCCGCCATCTGGTGCATGCGCCCTCGAACCCCTTTGGTTGGAGCGCGGGGAAGTGGGGCGAGTGGTATCCGGATGTCCTCGACCCTGAGCGGGGCGAACTCACGACCGCGGTCGAGAAACCGTACTGGCAGGAAGGGTGGCTCCGCCAGCACGACAGGTTGCTCCAGGCGATAGGCACTCAGCGCGAGCGTGCACCGCTGGTCATTAGCGGCGACTTGCACGCCATCGGCACGGGGCGCCTCCATCGCGCGGGAAGTGTCAACCTAGCCGCGCGTCCGGTGACAGCGGTGCTGAGTGGCCCGATTGGTACCTCTATTCGTGGTTTCCCGTCGGTGGTTCGTGGGATCGGAGCTCCCCCGCCGGCCCATCTTGATGTGGAAGAGTCGGCAGCGCCCATCGAGGATCACGGTTTCACACTCGTCGACTTCGAGCGGGATCGAGTGTTGATTAGACAGTTCAAGTGGGATGTCGACCGTCAGGGCCTCGATGCGATTGACGACCTTGAGCCGTTCTACGCCACCGAGCTTCTACGACGGGGCTAGGAGGCCATTGGTCGAGGGGCGAGGATGACCGCAACACGTCGAGAGTTCCTGAAAGCAGGTGCGGTGACTGCCGCCACGCTAGGTACGGAGTCCGCCCGAGTGCGGAGCATGTCTGGAGAGTGGGCCATGCAGGCTAGGGTGCGGACCGTGCGGACTCCGGTTNTGGAGATCGGATACGAGGANCATGGTCCNGNCGATGGGTTTCCGATCATNCTTCTGCACGGATTTCCCTACGACNTCCGGTCATGGGACGGCGTGCCAGAACCACTGGTGGCGGAGGGGCATCGGGTACTCGTGCCCTATCTCCGCGGGTATGGCCAGACCCGATTTCTTGATCCCGATGCTCCCCGGATGGCCGAGCAGGCGGCCATCGCGCAGGATGTGGTCGACTTCGCTGATGCCCTCGGTATCGACCAGTGCGCGCTGGCTGGATTCGACTGGGGCAATCGGGCAGCGTGCATCACGTCCATCCTCTACCCGGAGCGCGTGCGGGCGCAGGTAGCGATCGGCGGCTACTCGGTACAGAACACCGTTACGCCGGGCCGGCCAGGTCGGGCGGTGGGCGAGGCTCGGCTCTGGTACCAGTGGTATTTCAATACCGAGCGCGGTCGGGTGGGCCTCGAAAGCAATCGGCACGATATCGTCCGGTATCTTTGGGATACCTGGTCGCCCGGCTGGGAGTACACCGACGAGGTGTACGACCGCTCCGCCCCATCGTTCGATAATCCTGACTTCGTGGACATCGTTATCCATTCGTATAGGCATCGTCACGTCAACGCGCCAGGAGAGGAGCGCTTTCTCGAGGTCGAGGGCCGGTTGGCTGAGCGTCCACCGATCACGGTGCCGGCCATTGTGCTCCGTGGTCTCGACAGCGGGTTCGGTCGACCGTCGTCTGATCCAAGCGGCGATCAGCGTCGCTTCCCGAATCTGGTCGCGCGGCGTCTCGTGGAGGGTGCCGGTCATGACCTTCCCGCGCACCGACCGGATGCCGTGTCGGATGCGTTGCTCGAACTACTGGCCTGACTATGTCGACACCGCTAACCATTCGCCGCATCCGCGCACGACCGGTGCTTGTACCGTTGGCGAGACCGGTGGTGATCCGGATCTCGACCATTCACGAGTGGCCGCTGATTCTCATCGATCTCGAAACGGACCAGGGCGTCGTTGGACGGAGCTACCTTGGTCCCTACACGGCGAAGACTATGCGGTACCTAGTTCCAGCCGTTGAGGATCTTGGTGAGTTGCTGTCGGGGCGTCCCGTGGCGCCGGTGGACCTGTTCGAGGACTCCAGGAAGTCGCTGCACTTTGTCGGTTACGAAGGAATGGCGGCCATCGCCGTGGCTGGGGTCGACATGGCCGCGTGGGATGCCGCGGCGAAAGTACGGGAACAGCCGCTCTGCGATCTGCTCGGGGGGACGGTCGGACCAGTCCGAGCCTACAACAGCAACGGGCTCTGGCTGCTCGAGCCCAAGGCTGTGGCCGAGGAGGCTAGCGAGTTGGTGGCAGAGGGTGGCTTCTCGGCATTGAAGCTTCGTCTCGGCCGCGAGCGGGCGGCGGACGACCTCGAGACGCTGGATCGCGTTCGCGAGGCGGTCGGACCGGACGTCGAGTTGATGGTCGACTACAACCAGAGCCTTGATTTGGAGCAGGCGATGCGCCGCTGCCATCAGATCGACGACCGCGGGCTCTGCTGGATCGAAGAGCCGATCGTCTATGACGATCTCGATGGCTACCGGACGCTGAGGGAGCAGCTGTCGACGCCACTCCAGATCGGTGAGAACTTCTACGGTCCCAGGGCGCTGCACCGGGCAATCGTCCATCGGGCGTGCGACCTAGTAATGCCAGACTTTATGCGGATCGGCGGCGTGACCGGGTGGCTTCGGGCGGCGGGCATCGCGGGCGCAGCGGGTGTGCCGATGTCGACCCACCTGTATCCGGAAGTCGGGGCCCACGTGATGCGGGTGACCGAGACTGCGCACTGGCTTGAGTGGCAGAGTTGGGCGGATCCGATTCTGAAAGAGCCCTACCCGGTAGTGGACGGTTCGCTGCAGATACCCGATACACCTGGTGTGGGCATGGATTGGGACGAGGACGCCGTTGCCCGGTACGGCGTTTAAGGGTCTTGACTTGCGAACGAGCGCGACCGGGTCTACGCTGTGGGACAGGCAGACAGGACACGAAGGAGAAGCACCGTGATGAAGAAGTGGCTTGCCGTCGGCGCCGTCGGATTGATCGGAGTAGGGTTGGCTTCGGTGGTGGTGGCACAAGAGGCCGACCGGACCATGCCTATGCAGACGCCGGATGGACAACCCGACGTGTCCGGCATCTTCACCTTCCGCACCATCACGCCGTTCCAACGTCCGTCGCAGTTCGCCGACCAGGAAACACTCGACGCGGAAACAGCTGCGGCATTCGAGGCATCTGAGCGGACTAGGCAGAATCGCGACCTGTTCGATCCTGAGAGGGGCTCCGGAGGCTATCGGCCACGTGCTGAGGGCGGCGTGCTCTCCTACAACGAGTTCTGGTACGAGCGCGGCATCGAGCTGACGTCGGACAAGCGAACGTCGCTCATTGTCGACCCCTCGAACGGCCGGCTACCGGAGCGGGTGCCGCAGTCCACCAATTCGGATATGCCGCAGCTGACCCGCGAGGAGCGAGTGGCCCGGGCCTATAACTCCTATGAGAATCGCAGCACGGGCGACCGCTGCATCATGGGATTCAATGCCGGTCCGCCGATGCGGTCGAGTGCCTACAACAACAACGTGATGATCTTCCAGGCGCCCGGGTACGTGGCCATCCTGAACGAGATGGTGCACAACGCGCGGATCATTCCGATCACCGAGCCGGGAGCCGAGGAGGCCGCGAAGCCGCCCTTCGATCAGCGCAGCGGCGTGTCGCGGGCGCACTGGGACGGGGAGACGCTGGTCATCGAGACCACCCAGTATGCTGGGGGCAGTAGTGGACTGACGTCGACCAATATGCATCTGGTGGAGCGCCTGACGCGCCTGGATCCGGACACGGTGGCCTATGAATACACGGTGACCGACCCGACCGTGTACACCCAGCCCTATACGGTGATGATGCCGTTCCGCCGAACCGACGGACCGCTCTTCGAGTACGCCTGCCACGAAGGCAACATTGGCCTCCACGGAATTCTGGCCGGCGCGCGGAATCTGGAGCGCCTGGGCCGTGAGCTGAGACCGTAATCGCTAGCAGTTGTTGGCGGTCTGACCAGGCGTGGTCTGCGTCGCAGCACTGACGTTTAGGGATCGCATCGTGATCATGAGGGCGGGGCCCGGCTAGGGCTCCGCCACGCACCTGCCTCTGGGTTGAGAGAGCACGCGCCGGCCTTTGGTTAAGGTGGCGATCTTTGCCGCCACACACCGCTGGTAGAGCGAGCTCGACGTTCCAGCTTCCGCACCGCTCTGCTGGCGACCTTGGGCGCCAAGCTGTTGTTGTGTGACCTGGTCCTTGCGCAAGCCTCTGCACCAAACCCGATAGTCGCTCCGAGTAGCAGGGTCGCAACTAGCGTCACGTTCGATGGACGGCTGACGGGCTAGGGAGACCTGTCGCTTAATCGTTCCGCCTCCCACGCCGGACTGGGAGTGAGGGTTTGACTGGGCCGCCTGTTCGATATTGAGCCCCCCGCGTGCCCGCAGTAGGATCCAAGTACATCACAGCGTCGCCGGCGGAGAGAGCTGTAGAACCGACTGCCTTCGGCTAGAAGACGACCCTGAGGCAACGCTAGCCGAAAAGGCTTCAGCCAGGCCACAGAGATCGTCAACGTGCTGAGGCTATCGCGTACGCTTGATTGTGTCTCGATTTCGGTCCCGCGTATTGATGTGGCCACGATCGGGTAATTGCTTCTCATTAACCAAGGAGGACGACATGAAGTTTCTAGTCAGCTGGACCAGTGCCCCCGGAGTTCGAGAGGAAGGCTACAAAGGCTTTGCTCAAATGTCTGACGCGGACCATGCTGCTGATCATGCCGGCGTGACCATCATCGGCCGATGGCACAATCTTGGCCAGGGATCTGGCCTCGCAATTTGCGAGAGCGATGATGCCGCAGCGGTGCATGCATGGGCATTCAACTGGAACAAAATCCTGGACATTGACGTCGCTCCGGTGCTCGACGATGACGAGGCCAGAGCTGTCGTGAAGGCCGGGCTGGGACTCTAGCAAATCACCCTGTCGCGAGAGTCGACGGTCCACGGTAAACGTAGCAGCGTTAGGGGGAGGGGGTATCGGCTCCCTCCCCTCAACGCCATCGAAAAAGAGCATTGTGTGCCCGCAGAGCGTCAAGGCCTAACGCCTGGTTCTCTAATGAGACAAGGCACACACACGGCGGAGGGAACATGAGCGAACAGCTCCAACTCGTCTATGAATTGAACATCATTCCCGGTAAGGCAGAAGAAGTGCGAGAGCTCGCTCGGGACATGGTTGCGTTCAATGATGAAGGCGAGCCCGGTACTCTCAGGTACAACGTCTATGTGAACGATGATGAAACGCGCGTAACCTTTTTAGAGGCCTTCCTTGATTCAGAAGCCTGCCGTGTTCATGGCGAAAGATTCGCCGGCGGGCAGTTCGTTGGGAAGGTGCTTGAACGCACCGATGGTGGGCGACTGTGCGTCTTTGGCCCAGCGTCAAAGAACTTCAAGGACTGGGCTGCTGAGGCAGGGTTTGAGGTCGAATATTTTGGTCTTGTGGGTGGCTTTCATCACTGAGGAGGAACCGCATTCCGTTTTTTGGTGCATCCGTGTTGGTTTTCAGTGGCCATGAGTTGGGTAACGACCGGGGTAATCGTCCTCGTCGCTGGCTACCTGCTCTATTCCGTGCGCCACTTCAGTGCAGTCCTCAATAAGCGCCGGGCGTTGGATGCACTGTTCGAGGACAAGTGGACCCTCTCTCGTCTACGCGCCAAGCTACATGACGAAGACGAACTTGACCTGTTCCTTAAGTTTGTCGAGAGCCGCCACGACCTATGGAAGGTCGCGTCATTTTCAGACGCGGAGATCGCGGACGCCATCGATGACTTCCACCGCGCCGTAGAGCGAGGCTGGAGACCTAATGAGAAGCGTGATTGGGGCGGCCGAGACTTCTCTGGCACGGGGTGATTGACCGTCCCTCATGTTCCTGGGGCCAATTGAAATTGCAGCACCAGGTGGAAGGTGGTCTTTCCCTGAGTACAGGAGGGGTAGGGATCCCCACGCTGCACGACGTGAGGTCCCTCACCGGATACCGAAAATATAGCTCTCCGCTGCGCCCGATCACGGAGAGGCTTGGACGCGCTGGTGTGTCTTGCGTTGCGTTGTCCGGACTCCGCGACCTGACTAGTCAGGGATGAGCCTGGGGATGAACTTCGTCAACCCGCGGATCGAACCCACTTCGCCGGCAATTACGTTGCCAGCGGCGTCAACCGTCACGCCTTCGCCCATCGCGCCGTAGCCGCCCATACCAGAAGGTCGCTCGGACACATGCTCGGGCACGAAGTAGTGCACTTCGCCCGTTCGCGCGCTGCCCACCCGAAGGCCTTTGCGCCAGCCCGGGTTGTAGTTGTCGTCCGATTCGGAGTCGATGGCATACAGCGTGTCGTCGTCGGTGATATGCAGGCCGCTGATCCGACTGAACTGATACCAGGTGTCGAGGTGGTTGCCTTCTTGGTCGAAGATAACGATCCGACGGTTGCCGCGGTCGGCCACGAACAGGCGGCCCTGTGAATCCATCGCGAGCGAGTGCGGCCCGCGCATTTCCCCGTCACCGAAACCCCAGGCGCCGAAGCTCTTGATGAACGTGCCGTCGGCCGAGAACTTGGAGACGCGGCTCAGCGATTCCGGACCTGCCTCATCCTCGAACTGGGCGCCGTGGCCCTCGCCAATAAAAATGCTGCCATCGGGGGCAATGACCACGTCATTTGGCTGAGAGAGGTGGGTTGGAGGTGCTCCGGCTTCGCCGGGAGTGCCGATGGTCATCAGGACCTCACCTTCAGGACTCAGCTTAACCACCACGTGGCCGCGACCGGTCGGTGTTGGCGAGGGGCCGATGGCGGCCACCGTCGCGGCGTCGGCGACCCAGACGTTACCGTCGTCGTCGACCTCCATCCCGTGCGGCCACATAAAGATGCCGCCACCAATCGCCTGGACCACGTTCCCAGCGTCGTCGAGTCGGACAATCGGGTCGACGTCCGATTCGGCACACGAGTTCGCGCCGCACCGGTCGGCCGCCCAGATGTGCACGCCGTCTATGTCGACATTGAGGGCGCTGACCGAGCCCCACTCCCGTCCGTCGGGCAGGGTGCCCCAGTCGCGGCGAGTCTCATAAGGATTGGGCAGGTTGTTGATCGGGGTCACATTGGCGTGTTCGGCCGGCCCCCTGGCGCCGCGCTGAGCCCAGGCGTGGGTCGTCCCGACGGACAGTAATCCGACGGCGAGCGCGCCGCCGCAGGCGACGGATCGAAGCAGGCTGCGGTTCATGGTCATCGTCTCCTTGCAGAGCGGGATCGGTTGGTCCCGCATGCACATGCAAGCCGACACCATCACCTCTCTCTGGTCGCGTTGTCAAGGGACTGGACCGAAGGACGCGACGCTTCCGTAGACCTGTGGTTATGGCGCACGATGGCCCAGTCGGTTGCCCCTGGGTGGTCACGTAGCCGCCTTGAGCGGCTGGCTGGGGCGCTTGGCGGGACGTGCTTCTCGAAGGTTGGTTCGCCGTACCGAAACCGCTGAGATAATCATCACGTGTCGTNCATACACAGGATCTGGGGTGTCGGTNCGTTTGCGATGCTCGCCGCNTGCGGGGNCCCTNCTACCGACCNGCAGGTCACGGCGGTACCTGTGGCGTTGCCTACGCCTCAGGCGCTGACCACCGGTCCCTCGCTCGACACGTTCCCACGTTATTCGCCTGATGGCCGGCAAATGGCTTACGTGGCTGACGATGACGGGCTGCGGCGCCTGTGGATACTGCCGGCTAGAGGAGGGGAGCCCAGGGCCGTCACTGCTCCCACGGCCTTTATTGTCGCGCCCGAGTGGGCACCGGATGGAACGAAGTTGGCGTTCGTTTCCGACCACACCGAGCCAACCGGAGTCTGGGTCGTCGGCGTCGACGGCGAGAGATACCGGGTTTCGGGAAGTGAGCGGCCAGCCTCTGCTCCTGACTGGTCACCCACAGGTGAGAATTTGCTCTATCAGCGTGCCCAAGGGGATGGGTTCGATCTGTGGCTTTGGAGCGAGTCTGTGGCTTCATCCCGACAGTTGACGCACGGGGGACGGGTACGAGGCGCGGCTCGATGGTCACCAGACGGTCGCCAAGTCGTGTACGTGGGTGACTACGCCGGAACGCGAAGTTTGTTCGTGATGTCCGCCGAAGAAGGGGAGCCCACGGTGCTAACGCTCGACGAGGGTGCCGATGACGACCCGCGGTGGTCGCCGGATGGGCGCGAGATCGCGTTCGTCTCGAACCGGGCTGGGAATCCGGATCTCTGGGTGATGCCGGCATCGGGTGGGGTGCCGCGAGCTGTGACGCGAGGACCGGGTAACGACCATGATCCGGTGTGGTCGCCTGATGGCCGGTGGCTGACATTCCTCTCCATCCAGGAGAACGTGTCCGACGTCTGGATTGTGCCGGTGGCTGGTGGCGAGCCGATCCGGGTGACCGATGATGAAGCCGGGCAGGAACATGTGCGCTGGATGCCGGATGGCGCGGGCGTCGTGTTCAGCCGGTCTGACCGGCGGTCTCGGCTGTGGTGGGCATCGGCGAGTGGGGACGATGCGCGCCCGTTGACTGACGGGGACGAGCGAGTGGGACACCCGGATGTGGCGCCGGACGGGCGGCAGGTGGCCTACGTCTCTGGCGATGGGATAAACGACGACCTCTTCCTGCTGGATCTCGAGACTGATGGCACTGAGCGGTTGACAAGCTTGAGCGCTGGCGCGGCCGCACCTCGCTGGTCCCCCGACGGGCGGCGTCTCGTATTCGAATCGAGCCAGGGGGGGAACAGTGATCTCTGGGTAGTGGAACTAGCATCGGGAGAGCTCAGGCAGCTCACAACCGATCCCTCACGAGATTTTGAGCCGGCCTGGGCGCCGTCTGGAGATGCGCTTGCCTTTACGTCGAACCGGGCCGACCGACAGGCGGAGGTCTGGCGCTTGGCTCTGGAGACGGGGACGCCGGAACGGGTGACGCGGCAGGGCGGGACTCGCCCGCGGTGGCATCCAGCCGGGAGTTCGCTGCTATTTCAGTCGGCAGGGGGCGAAGATGGACGGATGCGGGTCTGGGAGTTCGACCTCGCTGGTGGGGAGGCGGAAGCCCTGACCGACGGCGTTTACAGTGCGGTGGGCGAATACTCCCCTGACGGAGAGGACTTCGTCTTTCAGGACCACACCGGCGTCCACTTTCGGGTCCGTCTGCGGGCGCGCTCCGGCGGAGTGGCCCGGCCTCTCGGCGAGGGCACTAACGAAGAAACTCAGCCACGATGGGCCTCGAGCGGGCGGAGAGTGGCCTACCTCGAGGGTAGCCCTGGGACACGCGACCTAGTCGTGGTGTCGGCCGATGGTGGCGAGCGTCGTATTGTGAGTCAGCCCGAGGCCGCCGTCTCCGAGTACGCCTGGACGCCGGACGGCAACGCGCTGGTCTTCGCTCAGATCGAGGCGCGAACCAATCTCTGGCAGGTGAATGTCTCGTCGCTGCTGCCTTCGACGGCCACGCCGTAGCGACGGCGCGGGTATACTCTGCAACCCCAGGTTGTACGGCGAGGTTCGAAAGGTTTTCAAACGCTGGACAGGAGACAACACTCATGAGCGACAGCTTGACCGGTGCGGAGTTCAAGGCGGCGCTGCGGAACAACCAGCCGAAGCTGGGACTGTTCATTAACTCGCACAGTCCTACGGTGGTGGAGCAACTGGCCCACAGCGGTTATGACTGGCTGCTGGTGGACTCGCAGCATGGCCCAATGGGCTACGAGACGCTGTCGACCATGGTCTGTGGCGTGTCGAGCGGCGGCGCGAAGTCGCTGGTTCGCGTGGGCGGATACAGTGACCGCGCCGGTATCCAACAGTCGCTCGACGTGGGCGCAGACGGTGTGTTGGTGCCCTACATCAACACAGCGGAAGAAGCCGCCCAGGCGGTGAGCTGTACACGTTATCCGACCGCAGGTACCCGCTCGGTCTATTTTCCGCAGCGGAGCATGAACAAGGCTGGTCTGCTCGGCTACGCCGGTCCTGCCAATGACAACGTTATCTGTGCGCTGCAGGTAGAGACGGCCGATTGCATCAAGAACATCGAAGAGATCGCCGCCGTGCCGGGCGTTGACATTCTCTTCCTTGGCCAGAATGACCTCTGCATGTCGATGGGGCTCTATGAGAAATACGAGTTCCCGCACATGTACACCTCGCCCGAGCTCAAGGAGGCGACCGACGCGCTCAAGGCGGCAGCCGCCAAGAACAGCGTCATCCTGGGGCTGTTTCTCTTTGGGACCGACCGGGTGGGTGAGTTTCGGGAGCAGGGCTTCAGCTTCATCAGCATCGGCAACGACCTGCACCACGTTCTGACCCAGGCGGGAGCACACGTCGAGGCGCTTGAGGGCATCATGTCGGACTGGAAGCGTCGTCCGACCGCTCTCTTCTAGTACGAGCATGGGGTTTCGGCCCCGCGGCCGCGCGGCGTGGGGGGTGATGCCGTACGCCGTCCGCTTGACGACAGGAGGGACGAGGATGAGATCGACGACGTCGGTGTTTGGCCGGCTCGTCCTCGTCCTCGTCCTCGTCCTCGTCCTATTCTCCGGTTCCGCCGCGGCGCAGGGCACCGAGCAAGGGGAGTGGCGCAGCTACTCGGGTGACCTGTTCGGCTCGAAGTACTCTCCTCTCGACCAGATCACGGCAGACAACTTCGACCAACTCAAGGTCGCTTGGCGCTGGCAGACCGCCGACGCGACGCTGCCGCTCGTGCGTGGCACCGGCGTGGTCGAGGCCCCGCCCGACGTCGTGTTCGACGAGCTCGCGCGCCGTGAGCCTGGCCTGTGGGTGACCCGTCCCAGCATCGGTCGTTTGTCAGCCACCCCGTTGATGGCTGACGGTACGCTCTTCATGGTCACGCCGCTCTATCAGGCCGCCGCCATCGACGCTGCGACCGGCGAGACCCGCTGGGTCTTCAATCCTCGGGTCTACGAGCAGGGCAGTCCTCCGCTGCCGGCGCCGTGGAACCACCGGGGGGCAGCCTACTGGACGAAGGGTGACGAGGCCAGGCTGGTCTGGGGGACCGGCGATGGGGCGCTCACGGCGGTGGACGCTGCGACGGGGCTACTCGTGGAGGGCTTTGGTAATGGGGGGCGCGCCAACCTCGAGGCGGGGCTACCGCGCGCGCGGGAGAATCCAAGCGGCCTGCCGCCGCCGTCGCGATCGCCGCCGCTGGTTGTCGGCGATCGGGTCATTGTCGGGTCTTCGGTACACGACTACCTGTCGCGCCGCGAGAATGCGCCGGGGTTCGCTCGGGTCTACGACATGCGGACCGGACGTCACCTGTGGGACTTTCACGGCGTGCCGCAGAGCGCCGATGCGTTTGGCGCCGACACCTGGTTGAACGAAGCCTGGCGCTACTCGGGCAATAGCAACATCTGGGGCAACATCACGGCCGATTCCGAGCTCGGGTACGTCTACTTGGCCACCAGTACTCCTACCTCCGACTACTACGGGGGGCATCGACTCGGTGACAACCTGTTCGCCGAGAGCCTGGTGTGCGTTGACTTGGAGACGGGGGAGCGAATCTGGCATTTCCAGTTCGTCCACCATGGCGTGTGGGACTACGACAATCCCACTGGGCCGAATCTGGTGGACGTGGTGGTTGACGGCCGGCCCGTGCGCGCGGTCGCGCAGGTGACGAAACAGGGCTTTACATACGTCTTTGACCGGTCGACGGGTGAGCCCATCTGGCCGATCGAGGAGCGGTCCGTCCAGACGGACACCGATCTGGTTGGCGAGCTGATGGCGCCGACCCAGCCGTTTCCGACTCGACCCCTGCCCTTCGAGTACCAGGGCGCGACGCGCGACGACCTGATCGATTTCACGCCGGATGTGCGCCGGATGGCGCTCGATGCGGTCGAGAACTTTCGCCTTGGGCCGCTGTATACCCCACTGTCGCTGCGCGGAACCATCTTCAGGCCGAGCGCCGGCGGTGGGGCGAGCTGGGGGGGCGCCGCTGTCGACCCGGAGACGGGTGTGATTTACGTGCCGTCTCGAAACGCTCATTCGGTCATGCGGTTCCGGGAGCCTGTCCCGGAAGATAGGGCGACGCTGCGTTATTTGCTCAGTCGAGGTGGATCGCCCTTTGTCGAGGCGGGCAACCCGGTGCGCACCCCTCAGATGCCAGAGGGGTTACCGCTGTGGAAGCCACCGTATTCTCGGATGACGGCGATCGACCTTAACACCGGCGATCACGTCTGGATGACGCCCACCGGCGATGGCGATCGCATTAGGAATCACCCACGGCTGCGCCATCTCGACCTCCCCCCGCTCGGTGGTGATGCAGGGCGAAACGGACCGATGCTGACGCGGACGCTCTTGATCTACACGCTCTCGGCTGGGGGCAGCGACGACGGACCACGCCTGGTGGCTTATGACAAGTCGACTGGAGCGCTGGTGGGATCGGTTGATCTGCCAGGTGGAGCGATCGGTACGCCGATGACCTATCTGCTTGATGGCCGGCAGTATGTGGCCGTCACGGTGGGAGGCACTACACCTGCGCTAATAGGGCTTGCCTTGCCTGACGCCAGCGCAACAGCGAAGTGATGACAGCCCTCGAGGACTCGAAGAGCTGGGTCGTGCCGTAGCGTTTGCGGGGTCCAGCGGGTAGAAGGTATCTGACGGAGAGGCATTAGGGTTGGATGCACGTAAGGGTTGCGGCGGTTTGAATCGGGTCGCAAGGCGGTGACAATAGGGGTTTGACCGGCCCCTGGGGGCGGGTCGCGTAGAGGAGAACAATGATGTCGAGCGAGTTGAACGAACTGGTTGCGGTATTCACCACGTCGAAGGGCGAGATCAGGATTCGCCTGGCGGCCGAGGGAGCGCCGATGACAGTGGCGAATTTCGTGAATCTGGCCCAGCGAGGCTATTACGACGGGCTGAAGTTTCACCGGGTCATCGCCAACTTCATGGTCCAGGGCGGCGATCCCGATGGGACCGGTATGGGCGGCCCTGGCTACAATTTCGGCGATGAGTTCGGCCCCGGGCTCCGGCACGACTCCGCCGGCGTGCTCTCGATGGCGAATGCCGGGCCTGGCACCAACGGGAGCCAGTTCTTTATCACCCACGGACCGACTCCGCATCTGGACGGCAAGCACTCGGTCTTCGGCAAGGTCACCTCGGGGCAGGAGGTGGTTGATGCGATCGCGCAGGACGACGTCATGACCACGGTCAAGATTGAAGGCGATGCGTCGGCGTTGCTCGCCTCGCAGCAGGCGAATGTCGACGCCTGGAACAAGGCGCTCGGATAGGGCGTGAGTCACAGAGGAGGCGGCTGTGCGCGCAGTCAGGACGGTGTCGGCGGTGGGCGGTGGTCGGTGGGCGGCGGTCGTGCTGTGCGTGCCGCTCGTCGCCTCCTCCTGTGGTGAAACCGAGCCAGCGATGGAATACCCGGAGTCTCCGCGCGGCGACGTGGTCGATACCTACCATGGGGTGGAAGTCGCCGACCCCTATCGCTGGCTGGAGGAAGTCGATGGCCCCGAGACCCGTGCATGGATCGAGGCGCAGAACGCGCTCTCGGTGCCGGCGCTCGAGGCGATTCCGGCTCGAGACGAGGTCAAGAACCGGCTGACGGCGTTGTGGGACCACGAGCGGTTCACGATGCCGTTCAAGGAAGGTGGTAAGTACTTCTACTCGCGCAACGACGGGCTCCAGAACCACTTCGTGACCTTCGTCGCCGACGCGCTCGACGCCGAGCCGCGCGTACTGCTCGACCCGAACGCGTTCAGTGAGGACGGGACCGTCTCGCTGGCCGGGCTGGTGGTGAGCCCAGAGGCGAAGCACGTAGCCTACGCGCGCAGCGATGGGGGCTCCGATTGGCGCTCCTGGTCGGTGCGGAACGTCGAGACGGGCGATGATCTTCCGGATCGGATCGACCACACGAAGTTCACCGGGGTGAGCTGGAGCCGGGACGGGGAGAGCTTCTACTACAGCCGTTACCCCATCGGCGCCGATGGCGAAGGTGACGGCGGGAAGGCGGTTCGCGTCTTCCGACACCAGCTCGGCACGTCGATGGACCAGGACGAACTCGTCTACGAGATTCCAGAACATCCGCGGCGGAATCCCTACGCGACGGTGACCGATGATGGTCGCTATCTCGTGATCAGCGTCCAGGAGGGCTATCTCACCAATGCGGTGTACTACCGCGATCTCGAGACGTCCGACGCCCCGGTCGTGAAGCTGCTCGATGAGTGGGATGCGCTCTACACGTTCCTCGGCAACGAGGGCAGCCGATTCTTCTTCATGACCACCCTGGATGCGCCGCGCAACCGGGTGCTCGCGGTCGACGTGGAGAACCCCGACCGGGACCAGTGGGAGGAGATTCTGCCTCAGCGTGAGGAGGCGTTGGCCGGTGTGTCGCTCGTCGGCGGCCGTCTGGTCGCTTCGTATCTGAAGAACGTGCTGCCGCTCGTCGAGGTACTCGAGCTCGACGGCACCGCGGTGAGGACCGTGGAACTGCCCGGCGTCGGGAGCGTGTCCGGATTCGGCGGTGCGCCCGACGACGACGAGACGTTCTACGCCCTCACCAGCTACGCCCAGCCGACGACCATCTATCGCTACGACGTCGAGACGGGGGAGAGCAGCGAATTCCGGCGGGCCGGCGTCGACATCGACCCGGAGGACTTCGTCACCACGCAAGTGTTCTACGCCAGTAAGGACGGCACCCGGATCCCGATGTTCATCACTCACCGGCGCGATGTGGAACTGGACGGCCGGAATCCGACGTTGTTGTACGGCTACGGCGGATTCAACATCTCGATGACGCCTGCGTTCAGCCTCTCCCGGTTCGTCTGGGTCGAGCGTGGCGGCGTCCTAGCGGTGCCCAACCTCCGCGGGGGCGGCGAGTACGGGAAGGAGTGGCACCTGGCGGGGACCAAGGATCGTAAGCAGAACGTCTTCGACGATTTCATCGCGGCCGCCGAGTATCTGATCGAGGAAGGCTATACCTCGAGCGAGAAGCTGGCGATCCAGGGTGGCAGCAACGGCGGGTTGCTGGTGGCGGCGTCGCTCATCCAGCGGCCCGATCTGTTCGGCGCGGCGTTGCCGGCGGTCGGCGTGCTGGACATGTTGCGCTATCACCTGCCAAGCGCGAACGCGCGAAACTGGAACACCGACTACGGGTTGAGCGAGGTGGAGGAAGAATTCGAGGCGCAGTACGCCTACTCCCCGCTGCACAACCTGGAGGACGGAGCCTGCTATCCACCGACGCTGGTGACCACGGCGGACCACGATGATCGCGTCGTTCCGTGGCACAGCTACAAATTTGGGGCGGCGATGCAGTTCGCCCAGGGGTGCGACCAGCCGGTGCTGGTGCGGGTCGAGACCCGCGCGGGGCATGGCGCCGGGAAGCCGACCTGGATGCAGATCGAAGACATCGCCGACCAGTGGGCCTTCGTTCTGAGGCATCTGGGCGAGGCCTGAGCGACAGCCGCTCAGGCTCGTGGAGCGCTGGCGCCCTGCCGCTTGGCTGGGTGGACCGGAAGCGCCCTGAAGAAAGCGAGTCTCTGGTCCAGCTTTGACCAGTTGTGGCATGGCCATCGACGGAAGGAACTCATTAGCACGCGCGAGGTTAGACATCCGCTGTCGACCGTTGCGGAGATGACCGAGGGGCGTTACCATGAGCACCTGGAGGGAGTGTGTGTAACGGCGTGGTGACCGCCGCCGTGGAGAGACTGGTGCAGAGGAGACCGATGCGCACGTTACGGCGTGGGGCCCTGGCCGTCCTGACCGTGGGACTGGCGATGCCGGTCGCCGCGCAGGAGCCGCCGGCCGCCCATCGGGGGGTGCTGGACCGCTACTGTGTGGCCTGCCACAACGATCGCACCCTGCAGGCCGGACTGACGCTCCAGTCGGTGGACATGGAGCGCATCGGCCAGGTCGTCGACGAGGTCGAGGTGTGGGAGAAGGTGGCGCACAAGCTGCGTGGCCGTGCGATGCCGCCGCCCGGACGTCCGCGCCCGGAGGATGCCCTGTATGACCGGGTCGCCGAGTCACTCGAGGCCGCCCTCGACGCGGCAGCCGCGGCGAATCCCGACCCGGGACAGCCTCCGATTCACCGTCTAAACCGCGCCGAGTACCGGAACGCCGTTCGAGACCTGCTGGCGCTCGAGATCGACGAAACCACCCTGCTTCCTCCTGACGAGTCAGGCTACGGGTTCGACAACATCGCCGACATCCTGGCGGTTTCGCCCCTCCTCTTGGACCGCTACATGGCCGCCGCGGAGAAGATCAGTCGCCTGGCGATGGGTGACGCTGACACGATCCTGCCCGCCATCGAATCGCACAGCATCCCCTACACGAAGTGGCAGAACGGTCGAATGAGCGAGGGGCTGCCGTTCGGAACGCGCGGCGGTCTGGCCGTGCGTCATCACTTTCCTGTCGACGGCGAATACGAGATCAAGCTCGTGCTGCTCCGGGCCTACGGCAACCACATTCGCGGGTTGGGCGAGCGTAACGAGATCGAGCTAAGGCTGGATCGGGAACGAGTCGCCGAGTTCGCGGTGGGAGGCGATGGGGTGCGAGCGCCGTGGGACGCCGTGTCTCGACCGACGCTCTACGAGCAGATCGCGGACGAGGGTTTGCAGATCCGGGTTGAGGTCAAGGCGGGCACCAGACTGCTGAGCGCGGCGTTCGTCGAGCAGGGCGCCGTCGCAGAGGGTGAGTTGACGCCGCAGGCGGCGGTGTCGAGTCTTGCGTTCTCACGAGACCGCAACCTGGCGATGGCGCTCGACCGTGTCGAGATTCGCGGACCGTTCGAGGGGCGGCAACCAGAGGATTCAGCCAGCCGGCGGCAGGTGTTCGTCTGCCATCCGGACGCCGGCGCCGAAGAGAACGCGTGCGCACAGGAGATCCTGTCGACGCTGGCGCGTCGGGCGTTCCGACGACCGGTGAGCGACGAGGATGTGGCTCCGCTCGTGTCGCTCTTCGACGAGGGACGGCAGGATGGCGGGTTCGAGCGAGGTATCCAGTTCGCCCTGCGCGGTATCCTGATCGACCCCGAGTTCCTGTTTCGTGTCGAGCGCGACCCGACGGGTATCGCCCCCGGGACGGCGTTCCCGCTCAGCGACCTCGAGCTGGCGTCTCGGCTCTCGTTCTTCCTGTGGAGCAGCGTGCCGGATGACGAACTGACCGACATCGCGGCCCGCGGCGCCCTGCGCGATGCAGGCGCGCTCGAGGCCCAGGTGGTCCGGATGCTGGGCGATCCGAAGTCGGACGCACTGCTCGACAACTTCTTCGGGCAGTGGCTGCTGTTGCGCAATGTCGGCAGCGCGGCTCCGGATCCGGACGCGTTTCTCGACTTCGACGAGAACCTGCGCGAGGCGATGGAGCGGGAAACCGAGCTTTTCGTCCGGAGTCAAGTCCGTGACGATCAGAGCCTGCTGGACCTGCTCAGGGCCGACTACACGTTCATGAACGAGCGCCTGGCGGATCACTATGGCGTTCCCAACGTCTACGGGAACCACTTCCGACGGGTGTCGACGGTGGGGACGGGACGCCAGGGGCTGCTGGGACAGGCCAGCATCCTGACCGCCACGTCCTACCCGAATCGCACGTCGCCCACCAAGCGTGGGCTCTGGGTGCTCGAGAACCTGCTGGGCGCGCCGCCCCCCCCGCCCCCGCCCGATGTGCCGGGACTTCCGGACGCCGAGCACCCTGACGAGGGCCGCGCGATGGCGATGCGCGAGCGGATGGAAGTGCATCGGACCAGTCCGGTGTGCGCGAGCTGTCACATGCTGATGGACCCGCTCGGCTTCTCGCTCGAGAATTTCGACGGCGTGGGCGCGTGGCGAACCGAGGAGAACGGCGCACCGATTGAGGCCACGGCCACGATGCCGAACGGGCAGGAGTTCGACGGGCCGGACGGATTGCGCCAGTTGCTCCTGAATGCCGAGGAGCGATTCGCAGAGACCGTGACCGAGAAGCTGCTGACGTATGCGCTCGGTCGCGGCGTCGAGCACGTCGATCGCCCGGCGGTGCGCCAGATCACGCGCGCGGCCGGTGAGCACGACTACCGATGGTCGGCCGTCATTCAGGCCGTCGTCGAAAGCACACCGTTCCAGATGAGGAGATCGCGAGAGCCATGATCGTCACCAAAAAGCATCTTCCGCGGCGAACGTTTCTGCGTGGGATGGGCGTGAGCCTGGCCCTGCCGTTACTCGACAGCATGGTGCCGGCGTTCGGTGGTGCCGCGGCGCGGGCGGCCGAACCGATTCGTCGGCTCGGGGTCGTGTATGTGCCCAACGGCATGTTTATGCCCAACTGGACGCCCACCATCGAGAACGCGCCGCTCGAGATCATGTCGACGCTGCAGCCACTGGCGGCGCATCGCGACAAGATGCTGATGATCAGCGGCCTCTGCAGCGAAGAGGGCATCGCTCGCCCGGGTGAGGGAGCGGGCGACCACGCGAGGGCGGCGGGCGCGTTTCTGACCGGCGTGCATCCTAGGAAGACGGAGGGCGCCGACATCCGATCCGGAGTGTCGATGGATCAGCTCGCCGCCCGGGTTCTGGGACAGGAAACCCAGCTGGCGTCGCTGGAGCTGTCGCTCGAGTCCGCGGTGTCGCGCGCCGGGTCATGCGATCCCGGCTACAGCTGTGCGTATGCCAACACGCTGTGCTGGAGCAGTGAGACCACGCCGCTGCCGATGGAGAGCGATCCGCGGGCCGTGTTCGAGCGGCTGTTCGGCACAAGCGGCACCACCGATCCGGCCGCCTGGCTCGAGGCGCGGCAGAAGGATCGGAGTCTGCTCGACATGGTGACCGCCAAGGCAGCTCGCTTGAGTGGCGAGCTGGGTGCCCGCGACCGGGTGAAGCTCAATGAGTATCTCGAAGCGGTGCGAGACGTGGAGCGCCGGATCCAGACCGCGGAGCGGCAGGGCACCACCGAGCTGCCGGAGATGGATCAGCCAGTCGGGGTACCGGAACGGTTCGAGGATCACGCGAAGCTGATGTTCGATCTGCAGGTGCTGGCCTACCAGGCGGACCTGACGCGAGTCATCACGTTCATGATGGGGCACGAGACGAGCGTGCGGGCGTATCCGGAGATCGGGGTGCCGGATGCGCACCACGCCCTGTCCCACCACGGCGGCGACCAGTCGCTGATCGAACGACTGAAGAAGGTGGACGAGTATCTGACCACGATGGTTGCGCACTACGTTGACCGGCTGGCGGCCACGCCAGACGGAGACGGGACACTGCTCGATTCGGTGATGATCATGTTCGGCAGCGGCATGAGCGACGGCAATCGCCACGATCACCACGACCTGCCCACCGTGCTCGTCGGTGGCGGGGCCGGGCAGCTCAAGGGCGGCCGCCAGATCCGGGTCGAGGCGGATACGCCGAACACCAATCTGTTTCTGACCATGCTCGACAAGCTTGGCGTGCCCACCGACGAGCTCGGCGACAGTACCGGCAAGCTGACGGGGTTGTCGGTCTAAGAGGGCGCGATGACACGACGGTTTCAGGCTCGAGGCTCCAGGCTTCGGGCGCTCGTGAGCGGTGTGCTGCTGTTGCTGGCCACCATTGCCAGCGCGCAGGAGGCCCGGATCGCTGACGCGGCCGAGAGGCAGGGCCCAGCGGCCGTCCGCGCATTGCTCGCCGACGGGGCGGATCCGAATCTCGGTCAGCCGGACGGAGCGACGGCGCTGCACTGGGCTGCGCACTGGAACGACCTGCAGATGGTCGAGACCCTGCTCGGCGCTGGGGCCAACCCGAATGCGGTGAACGAGCTCGGGGTCGTGCCGCTGGCCCGGGCGGCCCTGAATGCCAGTGCCGAAGTCGGGCAGGCCCTCCTCGGGGCCGGGGCTGACCCGAATCAGGCAAAGCCCAGCGGCGAGACGGTGCTGATGGCGGCGGCGCGGACCGGAAGCGCACCGCTGGTCGAGGCGTTGCTGAGCGCTGGGGCCGACGTCGAGCCGACCACGCATTTCAAGAATCAGACACCACTGATGTGGGCGGCGGCCGAGGGACATACGGACGTTGTCCGGCTTTTGCTCGCCGCGGGAGCGGACGTGGAAGCCCGGTCGCTCCATGGCACCACGGCGTTGCTGCTGGCGGCTCGAGCGGGTGCGGTTGACGCGGCACGGGCGCTCGTGGACGGTGGCGCGGACGTGAACGCCGCCGAGCCGGTGCTGGGGTTCAATGCCCGGATCGACGAAGAGGACGACCAGAGTTCCGGGCGGAGCCCGCTGCTCATCGCTGCCGCGAGTCGGCTGGCGATCAGTGGTGAGGAGTACAGGCTCGAGGTGAAGCCGAGCACCCACGAGGAACTGGGTCTCTACCTGCTCGGACAGGGAGCCGACCCGGACATCGCCGACAGCATCGGGCGCACGGCGCTTCACGCCGCGGTCGACACCAACAAGGTGGCGCTGGTGGCGGCCATGCTCGAGCATGGGGCCGATCCCAATGCCCGGCTGTCCCAGCCGCCCTATCCGCTCAAGGGCGATTTCGTGGCCTACGGACGATTTCGCGGCGCCAGCCCGTTGTGGCTGGCGGCGGCCGCGCGTGTGCCCAGCGTCGGTATTCTGCGGGCGCTCCTCGATGCGGGCGGCGATCCGAACGTGCCTGCCGACGATGGGACGACCCCGCTGATGGCTGCTGTCGGGGCGGTGCAGAACGAGGCGCGCCAGGCGCCCGAGTCTGATGCCTTGCAGATCGTGGAACTGTTGCTCGCACGCGAGATCGACGTGAACGCTATCGACCGCCGCGGGCGTACCGCGATTCATGAAGCGGCCCGCCTGGCAAAGAACCAGCTGATCGAAGTGATTGCCGCACGAGGCGCCGAGGTCAGTGTGGCGGACGGCCGCGGACTGGCCCCGCTCGATGTCGGCACTGCCTCACGCCCCCTCCACCCCACGACCGAGGCATTGCTGAGAAGCCTCGGCGCGGTCAGCAGCCGCGACGACGCCAACCCTGACGGTCGGTAACCCCCTCCCCCAGGCCGGGGTCGTCTCTTTGACGCGCTTGAAACCTGAGCGCGGCTGATCCAAAGTGTGCAGGTATTCGTACATCAGAACACGGCTCCGGGAGGCAGACATGAAGAGCAGTGGCCGAGTGTGGAGTGTAGGACTGCTGGCGATCGCGATGGCGGTCGTGATGACGTGGTCGGCCGGTCGCGCGCGTGCCGCTGGCGACGACATCCACGGAGTCGTCACTGGCGAGCAAGGGCCCGAGGCGGGCGTCTGGGTCATCGCCGAGACTCACGACTTCGACACCGCCTTCCGGAAGATCGTGGTCACCGATGACGGGGGACGTTACCTCGTTCCTGACTTGCCCGCGGCAGACTACGAGCTCTGGGTGCGCGGCTACGGTCTGCGCGATTCGATGAAGGTCAGCGCCGCGCCGGGCGATGAGGTGGCGCTGGACGTGGTGGATGCTACTCCCGAAGAGGCAGCCGAGATCTATCCGGCGAGTTACTGGATGTCGCTCCTCGAGGTGCCGGCGGCCAGCGATTTCCCCGGCACCGGCCCGCGAGGCAACGGCATCGGGACGGCAATGAAGACCAAGGCGGACTGGATCGACCGGATGAAGGACGGCTGTCAGCTGTGTCATCAGATCGGGAACCAGGCCACCCGGGAGATGCCGATGCTCGATGTCAGCTCGTTCGACTCGACCGCCGATGCGTGGAACTACCGCATCCAGGCGGGAGGGGCGGGACCGGCGATGTCGGCCGAGATCAACCGCATCGGCCGGCCGCGGGCGATTCGCCTGTATTCCGAATGGTCGGACCGCATCGCCGCCGGCCAGCTGCCGCCGGTGCCGCCGCGACCGGAGGGCATCGAGCGCAACCTCGTGCTCAGCATGCGGGGCTGGGGCCACCCGCAGGGGATGGTCCACGACAACGTGTCGACCGACAAGCGTGACCCGACGCGCTATGGCGGCGGTCCGATCTACGGGGTGGGGGGCGCCGGTCTCGTGGTCACCGATCTGGTGGGCCGCCAGTCCGTGCGGATGGATCTGCCGACGAGGGTCGAGCGTCAGGCGCGGGGCAACTCCTATCAGGGCGCGTCTACCGCCGTGCCGTCGCTCTACTACCCGAACGAGCCGTCAGGGCTGGTGAGTCGAAGCGCCCACAACCCGATGATGGACGGCAAGGGCCGGGTCTGGATTACCCAGGCAGTGCGACCGAACGACGTGCCGAACTGGTGTCTGGAGGGCTCTGACCATCCGTTCGCCGAGTACTACCCGATCCAGCATCGGGCGGAGTCTCGGCAGCTGTCCTACTACGACCCGGCCACCGAAAAGATTGTCCTGATCGACACCTGCTACTTCACGCATCATCTGCAGTTTGCCGACGATGAGGACGACACGCTCTGGCTCAGTGGGTCGACTGAAGCAGTGGGGTGGCTGAATACCCGGCTCTATGACGAGACCGGCGACGAGCGGACCTCGCAGGGCTGGTGCCCGACCGTGATCGACACCAACGGCGATGGGGTAATCACCAAGCCGTGGACCGAGCCGACCCCCGATGGCGAGGTCGAGGTGGACCCCGCGCGGGATACCCGCATCGGCAGTCTTGACAAGTTCCAGCGCGCCTACGGGATCATTCCGCACCCGGATGGGTCGGTCTGGATCACCCGGCGGTTCCCGGTGCCGGGGCAGCTGATCCGGCTGGAGCTTGGTGACAATCCGCCAGAGACGTGCAAGTCGGAAGTCTACGAACCGCCCTACGACCCGACCGGTGACCCGTCGGCATGGGGGTATGGGCCCCGCGGCATCGACGTCGACCGCAACGGGCTGATCTGGACCGCGCTCGGCGGCAGTGGGCACTTCGCTAGCTTCGACCGCAACGAGTGCGCGGTGCTGAATGGGCCGACGGCGACTGGCCAGCACTGCACCGAGGGCTGGACGCTCTATCAGACGCCGGGCCCGAGTATGCAGGGAGTCGAGGGGACGGCGAACGCCGACTATCACTACTACAGCTGGGTCGACCAGTTCGATTCGCTTGGACTGGGCGCCAATGTGCCGATCGCCACAGGCACGTCGTCAGACGCTCTCCTGGCGCTGATGCCGGACAGCGGCGAGTGGGTAACGATGCGGGTGCCGTATCCGCTGGGGTTCTACAGCCGGGGACTCGACGGTCGGATCGATGATCCGAACACCGGCTGGAAGGGCCGTGGCGTCTGGGCCAGCTTCAACACCGGGTCGCCCTATCACCTGGAAGGCGGCAAGGGCACGACGAGCGAGATCGTCCAGTTCCAGTTCCGCCCGCATCCGCTCGCTGAATGACACTGGGCTTTAGGCTTTGGGCTTTGGCGCGACGCCGGTTGTCGGGTGAACTCTGCTGACAACCTTACGGGTAATCGGTGGACTCGTCCGATCCACGAATCGTCTGACCGTCCGAAGACCGGATTCCGTAGGGCGGGGCTAAAGCCCCGCCCTACGATCTTTCCAGAGCCCAAAGCCGCGGGCCTCCGGTCCACGGGTCCCGCCTACACCTCAGAGAGTTCGTTGATCGGCTCGCCCGTGCTGTCCCCGAACGTCTCGGTCGGGACGCCCAGCTTGTTGAGTAGCGTGAGTTGGAGGTTCGTGAGCCGCTGGGTCTGATCGGGGTACTTGACGTGCCGGCCACCCTTGACCAGGCCGGCGCCGCCTCCGGCCAGGAGGATCGGCAGGTTGCGGATGTCGTGGCTATTGCCCTCGCTGATGGCGCTGCCGTAGAGCACGATGACGTTGTCGAGCAGCGTCGCGTCCCCGTCGCTGGTCGTGGCGAGCTTCTCCAGGTAGTACGCGAACAGGTTGGCGTGATACGCGTTGATCTTCGCCAGGCTGGCGATCTTGTTCTTGTCGCCGCCGTGGTGCGAGATCGGGTGGTGCGAGTCTGATACACCGATCTGCGGATAGGTGGCTCCGCTTTGCTCGCGACCCACCTGAAACGTGAGTACCCGTGTCGTGTCGGTCTGAAGCGCCAGCACCTGCATGTCAAACATCAGTCGCGCGTGCTCGTCGTAGCTGACGGGAATGCCGGCCGGAGAGTCTACCGTCGGGAGCTCACGGCCCTGGTCCTCGGCCACCTGAATCCGTCGTTCGATCTCGCGAACTGACTGCAGATACTCATCCAGCTTGGCCTGATCCCGACGGCCCAGGTCGTCTTGAAGCCGGTCGACCTTATCCAGCACCGAGTCGAGAATGCTGGTCTGACGGGACATGCGGGCACGCCGCACGTCCGGATCTGTGCTGTCCACGCCGCCGAATAGCCGCTCGAAGACGACCCGTGGGTTGGTCTCGACCGGTAGCGGGGTGGACGGGCCGCTCCAGGCCAGCCGGTTCTGATAGGCGCAGCTGAAGCCGACATCGCAGGTGCCGACGCCGTTGACGGTGTCGGCGCCCTCGAGCCCGAGCTCAAGGGAGGGGAGCGGCGTCTGCTGGCCGATGGTGTTGGCCAGGAGCTGGTCCATCGAGATACCGAGCGACAGGCTCGAGCTGCCGGTGGTCGGTAGCGGTTCGATGCCGGTCATGAAGGCACCGGCTGGCTTGGCGTGCGCACCAGAGGCGCCCGATCGTGACCGCGCGCCGGTGTTGTCGAAACCGCTAAGCACCAGCAGATGATCGCGGAACGGTTGCAGTGGCAGCAGTGTCGGGGTGAAGTCGAACCCGGTGCCCTCGGTTGCCGGTGTCCACCGCTCCATGACGATACCGTTGGGCACATACACGGTGCAGAATCGACGCACCGGCGCGGTCGCCGCGCGGGCGAGGTGGGTCGTGGGGGCCATCCGCTCGAACAGCGGCAGCGCCAGCGTGGCACCGACGCCGCGGAGGACCGTCCGACGGGAAATGGCTCGCTTCGGAATCATCATGATTCTGACCTGCGCATGAGGAACGGCTGACTCTTCACGATCGCGTTAACGAGCGTCGACCAGGTCAGCTCGTCAGGGGATGTCTGTCGCGCGATCTGTCGCACCACGGGCATGTCGGCCGCACTCAGTGTACGTCCAACCGCATACGTGAGGAGTTTCTCGGTCACGGTGTCGACGAACTGCTCTCGACGGTCAATCAAGGCGTCTCGGAGGCCCGGAAGTCCGCGCAACTCGGTGCCATCCACCAGCGTGCCGGACGGATCGATCGGGATGCCGGTGTCGAATGGCGTCCCGCCGCCGTCGGTGGTTCTCCAGCGTCCGATGGCGTCATACGACTCGAGCGCGAAGCCGAGCGGGTCGATGGTGTTGTGGCAGCTTGCGCACACCGGGCTGTCGCGATGCTGGGCCAGACGCTCCCGCATCGTGGGGGGTACGCTGTCGTCGCCCCGGGCCGTCGGCAGGCTGGGCACGTCTGGCGGCGGAGGCGAGGGCGGAGTGCCGAGCATGTTGTCCAGGAGCCAGACCCCTCGCACGACAGGCGAGGTGCGGTTGGCGTACGAGGTAATGGTCAGGATGCTCGCGTGTCCCAGCAACCCGCCTCGGGTCTCATCGGCCGGTACCCTGCGGAAATGCGGTCCATAGACGCCAGGAATGCCGTAGTGTCGCGCTAGTCGCTCGTTCACGTAGGTATGGTCGGCTCGTAGCAGCTCGACGAGCGGGCGGTCGGTCAGCATCTGCTGTTCGAGGAAAAGCTCCGTTTCGCGGCGCATCGCCTGGCGGAGGCTCTCGTCGAACGCCGTGTAGGTCGCCGTGTCCGGCACCGCGTTCCGAAGCTTGCGCAGCTCCAGCCACTGGCTACCGAAGTTCTCCACGAGCGCGCGAGACCGGGGGTCGGCCAGCATCCGCTCGACTTGGGCTGTCAGTACCTCGTCGTCGGTCAGTCGCCCCGCTGTGGCCAGGTCGAGCAACTCGTCGTCGGGAATGCTGCTCCAGAGGAAGAACGACAGCCGGGACGCCAGCTCGAGGCCGCTGACCGGGTAGGCGGCGCCTGGCGCCACATCGGTCGGGTCGGTCTCGATCCGGAACAGGAACTCGGGGTCGACCAGCAGCCGTTCGATCGCAGCCTGGATGCCGGCGTCGAAGCCGCCGTCGCTACGGCCTGCATCGAAGAACGCCATCAGCTCCGCGGTGTCGTCAGCGGTAGCGGGGCGACGATACGCGCGTCCGGCCAGGGTCGAGAGGATCTCTTGCGCGCACGTCGTGTCGTTCATCACGTCGTCTGGCTGGCAGACATACACTCGATGCCGGCCGGGTAGGGCGGCGGCTCCGCTGGCGTCGAACGGGCCGATGATCTCGACGCCGGAGATGGCCGGGTTGCCGTCCTGCATCTCGTCTTGTCCGTACGAATAGGACGAGCGATCGACCGGGAGCGGCAGGATGCCTTCGGCGACCGCGGACCGTCGGTCGAATGCGATGCCGACCTGATGCGGGCCGCCGGTCACGTCGACGCGTAGCTCCATGCCCTCGTCGGCGTTTAGGGCGTAACGTTCCCATTCGGGAAACGAATTGCCGTCGTAGACCTGGTCGAACTTGCCGGCGTAGCCCATCGGCGGCAGCTGACCATGCTCCCACACGCGGCCTATCGTGAAGGTGTCGAGCCGGGCGCCGTCGAGTCGAACGTCTAGCGCATGAGGCTGCCCGAGTCCTCGGACGTAGCCATACTCCTGTTTTCGCAGGCTGACCCGGATCAGATACTCGCCGTCGACCGGAAAGTTGTGGTCGATGGTGAGCCCGCCCCTGGAGCCGAGCGGCAGGGCGAGGCTGACCGCGTGGTCCTGGTCGAGCGAGCCATGCACCGGATAGATGGTGGCAACTGGCCGCAGGCTCTGGTCGCCCACTACGAGCCGGCTGATCTGCTGCGCCGCGGCCAGATACCGCTCGATGAGGGTGGGGGAGACCGATAGCACGTCGGCGATGTTGTCGAAGCCGTGCTCCTCGTCGTCCACCGGGAGGAGTGCCGTCACATTCACGTCCAGGTCGAACAGGTCCCGGATGGCGTTGCCATATTCGGCGCGATTGAGACGATGGACGGCCGGTCGGCCCGGGTCGACATCGGCGAGTCCGGCTACGTCGAGCTCACTCTCCAACCAGTGCACGAAGGCGTTCGTGGTGGTGAGGTCAGGGCGCGGTCGACCCGCCGGAGGCATCGCGGCAGCCTTGAGCCGTCTGATTACGTGCTCCCACACCTCGGCGTGGTCGCCCACCGCGGCCAGGTCCAGGCTGGCGAGGCTCAGGTCTCCGGCTAGCGTCCGCTCGTTGTGGCAAGCCACGCAATACCGGTCGACGACGGCCCGAG
>PBME01000018.1 GCA_002721975.1 Campylobacterota bacterium
AAAATGTGGTGTTGAGGTAATACAATCTCGTGTTAGACGTGAACGTATGGGACACATTAATTTAGTAGCTCCTGTATGTCATATTTGGTACCTTAAAGGAACTCCAAGTTACTTAAGCTTAATTCTAGATCTTTCAGTAAAAGATTTAGAAAGAGTAGTTTATTTTGACTCTTATATGGTTATTCATCAAGGAAACTCTCCGTTTGCAAGCAAAACAATATTATCAGTTCTTGAATATGAAGAATATTTAGCAAATCATCCTGAAGACTTAGAGTTTAAAGCTGATAGTGGTGCACAAGCATTGCGTGAAGTTCTGCAGCAAATAGATGTGAATGCAGAAATCGGGCATTTGCAAGAAACGTATAGTAATACAACTTCGGTTGCAGCAAAACATAAAATTATGCGTAGGATTAAGGTATTATCTGCAATGAAACAAGCTGGACTTCGTCCAGAATGGATGATTTTAGATATTTTACCTGTATTACCTCCAGATTTACGTCCTTTAGTTCCATTAGAAGGTGGCAGATTTGCAAGTTCCGATTTAAATGAATTATATCGTCGTGTATTAAACAGAAATGTTCGTTTACAGCGTCTACTAGAAATCGAAGCTCCAAGCGTTATTATCAAAAATGAAAAACGAATGCTACAAGAATCAGTTGATTCATTAATTGATAATGGAAAACGTGGACAACCTGTGCGTGGTTCTAATAAGCGTCCTTTAAAATCTTTAAGTGAAATGCTTCGTGGTAAACAAGGACGTTTCAGACAAAATCTTTTAGGTAAGCGTGTTGATTATTCAGGTCGTTCTGTAATTGTAGTTGATCCAGAATTAAAAATGAATCAATGTGGTTTACCAAAAGTAATGGCGTTAGAGTTATTTAAATCACATGTGTATGCAGAATTGTTGCGTTGTAATTTAGCTTCAAACTTAAGAATCGCTAAAAAAATGGTTGAAGATGCAACAACAGAAGTATGGGATGCATTAGATAATGTTGTAAAAGGTAAAGTTGTTTTACTAAACCGTGCTCCAACGTTGCACCGTTTAGGTATTCAAGCTTTTTATCCTGTTCTTGTAAATGGTAAAGCTATTAAAATTCATCCATTAGTTTGTTCAGCTTTTAACGCTGACTTTGATGGTGATACAATGTCTGTTCATTTACCATTAAGTTGTAAAGCTCAAAAAGAATCTGAAAAGTTAGTGCTTTCAACTGCAAATATTCTTGCTCCATCAAATGGAAGACCGGTTTCATTACCTTCTCAAGAGATGATTCTTGGTTTGTACTATATGACAAAAGTAAGAAAATATGCACGTGGCGAGGGCTCAGTATTTTCTAACGTAAAAGAAGTTGTTTTTGCATATCAATGTCAACAAGTTGATCTTCATGCAAGTATTACATTGCGTTTAGAAAATGGCACCTTTATAGAAACGACTGTTGGTAGAGCTTTACTGTATGATATATTGCCACAAGACGCTGATACAACATTAGTAAATCGATTGTTGCGTAAAAAAGACGTAACTCGCTTAGTTGAAAATGTATACTATACATGTGGCCATGAAAAAACAGTTGATTTCTTAGAAAAGATTAAAGAATTTGGTTTTAAGTATTCAACTTTAGGCGGTGTTTCTTTCCCTATGGAAGGTCTTGTAGAGCCTGGAACAAAAGATACAATAATTGCTGATGCTGAAAAGAAAGTTTCAAAAGTCGAAAAACTTTATCATACAGGTGCAATTACTAAAGGTGAAAGAGAAAACAAAATTGTTAGTATTTGGCATCGAACAACAGCGTTAATAGCACGAGATATGTATGAACAATATGAGTCAGATGACCATAATTCATATGTAAATAAAGAGAAACAATTTAAACCATTTAATCCAATTTTCATGTCGATTGACTCTGGAGCTCGTGGTACAAAAGAACAAATTAAACAGCTAGTTGCTATGCGTGGATTGATGGCTCGTCCTTCTGGTGAAGTTATTGAAACACCTGTTAAAAGTAACTTTAAACGTGGTTTAAGTGTTTTTGAATACTTTATTTCAACACACGGTGCTCGTAAAGGTCAAGCTGATACTGCGTTGAAAACTGCAAACTCTGGTTATCTAACACGTCGTTTAGTAGATGTAGCTCAAGATGTTGTTGTAACAACAAATGATTGTCAAACACTGGGTTATGTTACAGTTACTGACTTGAAAGAATCAGGTAAAATTATTTGTCCGTTAGTTAATAGACTATACGGTCGAATACTCGTTAATGATTTAAAAGATGGGTTAACTGGTCAAATACTACTAAAACGTGGCGAATTAGTTACTCGTACTGTATTTGAAAATATTAAAGATGCTTATGTGACACAAGCTACAGTTCGTTCTGTGTTAACATGCCAAGCAAAACGTGGTGTTTGTGTTCAATGTTATGGTATGGATTTAGCGACAGGTAAGTTAGTTGATATTGGTGTTGCAGTCGGTGTGATAGCAGCTCAATCGATTGGTGAACCTGGAACTCAGTTGACTATGAGAACGTTCCACATTGGTGGTACAGCGAGCCTAGGTGATCAAGCATCGTATACTTCGAAACATACAGGAATAGTTGAATTACGAGATGTTCGTAGTGTCACAAATCGCGATGAAAAAGAAATTGTTGTAAGTCGAAAAGGTTCTATAAAAATTCTATCAGAAGATGGAAGAGAGCTTCAAGAATTACAAGTGCCTTACGGATCAACAATGCTTGTAAAGCAAGGTCAAAAAGTTAAGGCAAAAACTGAGTTAATTACTGTTGATCCTCACAACGATGTTATTATTGCAGAAAAAACAGGGTCTGTTGAATTTATTGACTTGATTAATAATGTAACATCACAAGCAAAATTTGATGAATCTACGCAAAAAACATCTATTTATGTTTTAGAATATAAATCAGATAAGTATCAACCAGCATTAGCTATTACAGGTAAAAACGAAGATGATCGTTTACAATATTATTTACCTCATGGTTCATACTTAGTTATAGAAGATAAGCAGCAAGTTCAATCGGGTGATATTTTAGTTAGAATTCCTCGAGAAGTATCTAAAACGCGAGATATTACTGGTGGTCTTCCACGAGTATCTGAAATATTTGAAGCACGTGTATCTAAAGATGCTGCTGTAATTTCGGATATTGACGGAGAAGTCTCATTTGGTGGATTACATAGAGGTCATCGTAAAATTAATGTTGCATCAGGTGATAATGTCTTCAGTTATTTGATACCACGTGACAAACAATTAATTGTTGCTGAAGGTGAACATATAAAAGCTGGAGATCAGTTAACAAACGGTCTACCTGTATTACAAGATGTTTTAAGAATTTTAGGACCAGATACTTTACAATCATATATTGTTAACCAGATACAAGAAATTTATAACTTACAAGGTGTTGATATTGATGATCGTCACGTTGAAGTTATTGTAAAACAAATGATGAGAAAAGTACGTGTAGCAGAACCAGGTGATTCAGACTTCTTAATCGGTGATTTAGTAGATAAAGTACACTTTAAAGAAGTAAATGCTGCGTTACGTGCTGAAAGTAAAAAAGCTGCTATTGCTCGCCCAGTATTGATGGGTATAACAATGGCCTCATTGGGTACTGAAAGTATTTTCTCAGCAGCATCATTCCAAGAAACAACAAGAATTTTAGCAGAAGCATCTGTGTATGGTTTGGTTGACAATTTATATGGTCTGAAGGAAAATATTATTGTTGGTAAATTAATTCCTGCAGGAACCGGTGTACCGTCTTTTAAAGATGAACACCTTGGACCTGATGTGTGTGAATAGTTAAATTGGTAATAAAGGCGCGTAGCTCAGGGGTAGAGCACTGCTTTGACGTAGCAGGGGTCAGCGGTTCAATTCCGCTCGTGCCTACCAGTAAAATTGATGAAACAAGAATAGTTAAATATATAGGGTAAGATTAGATATGTTAACAAGAGAAGAAAAATTAGCGATTATTAAAGATTTTGGAACAAGCGAAACAGATTCTGGTTCAACAACTGTTCAAATTGCTTTATTAACAAAAAAAATTGAACGCTTGCAAGGTCATTTAAAAGCAAATCATAAAGATTACAGTTCAAAACGTGGTTTGATGCAAATGGTAAATGATCGAAAAGGTCTTTTGGCTTATCTTCAAAAAACAACTAATATAGATACTTACAGAGATGTTATTAAGCGTCTTGGAATTAGAAAGTAATACAAAATTTTAAGAGAGAACAAAAGAATGGTCAAAACATTTAAGTTGCCAAATTTAGGGTATGAGTTAACAGTCGGAAAATTTGCAAAACAAGCAGATGGAACGGCTTGGTTAAAACATAAAAATACAGTTGTGTTATCAACTGCTGTTATGTCGGAATCAAAAGATTTCCCGGGTTTTTTGCCGTTATCGGTTGATTATAGAGAGCAGTTTTCAGCAGCTGGAAAAATTCCTGGAGGGTACCTTAAACGTGAAGGTCGTTCGTCAGATAAAGAGATATTGACAAGCCGTCTAATTGATCGTTCAATTAGACCACAATTTCCTTCATACTTTTTTAATTCTGTGCAAGTTTTAACAACTGTTTACTCGATTGATAAAGAAGCTTTAGCTGCACCGTTATCATTATTAGCAAGTTCTATTGCGTTAACATTATCACGTATTCCTTTTCGTGAACCAGTTGGTGCTGTTCAGGTTGGACGCATTGATGGTAAATGGATTGTAGATCCTAATAAAGATGATTATATGAATTCTACTGTTAAACTTATGGTAGCAGGTACCAAAGAAGGTATTTGCATGGTAGAAGGTGGTTGCGAGCAAGTCAGTGAGACAGAATTAATAGATGCGCTGTTTTTAGCACACGATGTTATCAAGCAGCAAGTTGTTTGGCAAGAAGAAATTGCAAAAGAGCTAGGAACAATTGAAAAAGATCTTACTTATAAAGATGGATTTGACTGGGATACTTGGCATAATTATGTTAAAACATATTTAACGCCATCTCGAGTAGATAGTGTATTTAAATATGGTGCTGATAAAAAAACAAGAAAAGATGCAATTGTAACAATTAAAACAGATTTTCTAGAACAGCATAAAGATCTTATTGATCAAGCCAAAGAAACATGTGCTGATTTTGACCAACGTTTGGATTACATTTTTGATGGATTATTGCACGATGTAGTTGGTGAAGAAATTGTTACAAGAGCAACTCGTGTAGATGGGCGAAACTTTAAACAAGTACGTGATATCACAACAGAAGTTGGACTTATGCCTTCTGTGCACGGTTCATCGTTGTTTCAACGTGGTGAAACTCAAGCATTAGTAAGTACAACACTTGGTAGTGGAAAAGATGCTCAAAAAGTAGATGATCTTTGGGAAGATGAGCCTGTTGATATGCCATTTATGTTACATTACAATTTTCCTCCATTTTCTGTAGGTGAAGCTCGTCCGTTACGAGGTCCAGGTCGTCGTGAAGTTGGACATGGGTATTTAGCAAAGTCTGCTATTAAACGTGTTTTACCAAATAAAAAAGATTTTCCGTACACTATACGTGTCATTTCAGATATTTTAGAATCAAATGGCTCAAGCTCTATGGCAACTGTTTGTGGTACAACAATGGCACTTATGGATGCTGGTGTACCAATATCAGATATGGTTGCGGGTATTGCTATGGGATTGTTACATGCACCAGGTGGTAAATTTCAAGCTATTACGGATATTACTGGCTTTGAAGATGCTTTAGGTTTAATGGACTTTAAAGTAGCAGGTACTTATAAAGGTATTAATGCTATTCAAATGGATATTAAATACAAAGGTGGTTTAAAGCGTGAAGTATTTGAACAAGCATTAGAACAAGCAAAACAAGCTCGTTTACATATTTTAGATGAAATGAGTAAAGTAATGTCTTCACCAAAAGCAGAGTTATCTCCATTAGTTCCTCGTATGATTTCTTTAGATATAGATCCAAATAAAGCTGGTGGTATTATTGGCTCTGGTGGTAAGATTATTAAAGAAATTATCGAAAAAACTGGTACAACAATTGATATTGAAGGATCAGAAGTATTTATATTTGCTCCTCCTGGGTCAAATTTAGATCAAGCAGTTTTATGGGTTAAAATATTAGCAGATCAAATTGAACAAGGAATGATTCTTGATGGAATTATTGCTCGTACAGCTGATTTTGGATTGTTTGTAGATATAGCACCAGGTAAATCTGGCTTGCTACATATATCAAAAATTGCACGAGATAAGCAACAACAATTAGATAAGCATTATCCGATAGACAGTGATCTTAAAGTTAAAGTACTTGATTATGATCGTGAAACCGGCAGAATTCGATTAGGTTTAACAGATAAAGATAAATAGTAAGTAATTTTACAAAAAAGAAAGCGACTTGTTAAAAGTCGCTTTCTTTTTTGTTGATAAATATTATTTTTTGATAGTTTTATCGAAGGATTGTCTATTTATGTTATACTGATAACGGGTAATTTTTTAATTATAATGTTTTTGTTCATGAATGTAACACAGTTTTTTACCAATTTTTCTTCTATTGTTTCTTACAAGCATCCAGTGATATGTTTTACAGGCAAAACAGATCAACCTTTATTTTTTGAGAAATTAAAGCAATATATTGAGCAACAAGCTGGTAATTCTTTTAAAACTATTAATATAGATAGTGATATTTCTCAGGTTCAAGGTCAGTTGTCGACGACATTTTTAGGACAAACTTCTTGGTATTGGTTAAGCAATATTGGATTAATCAGTTCAAAAAAGAAAAAAAGTGATTATCTTAATTTTATTAAAAATTATAGTGGTCCACATCGATTATTAGTTTTTATTCCAGAATCTGATATTACAACACTGTCAAATGAGATTATGAACTATGTTATACAAGAAAATTATCAGTATGATCAAATAAAAAAAATACCAATACTATATGATGATCAAAAAACTGAAGTTTTAGCGTACTTTTATAGTAAATTATATCGTTTAAAAAAAGAGTATTCACTAGATCAATTGTGTTTGCTTAAAGAGTATGCATCACTTTTGGGTAAAAACATAAATCAATTTTTTGATACATGGATAGAACAATTAATTATATCAGATGTATCATTATTTCATTTGAGCCAATTATTTTTTGAAAAACAAAGTTCTGAGTTTTTTCGTAAATGGCAAGACATTCGTAAGTATTATGCAGATCAATTTTGGACAGCATACTTTTCAGAACAATTATTCAAAGCTAGTTTTTATATTCGATATCAAGGGCAAGTGCCAACAGATCAAAAACAATTATTATTTGGCTTGCCATTTTCATTTATAAAACATGATTGGCAATTGTATCATGTTCGTGAATTACAAGCCGCTCATCAAAAATTATATACAATAGACTTGTCTTTAAAACGTGGTGGAAACATACATCAATTAGATTCTTTTTGTATGTTATTTTTTAGCAATGCTTTTCATTAGTTATTGGGTGGCTCATATTCTTCTGATTCGTCTTCATAGATAGTTATTTGTGATCCATCAGGATAATATGTTATCTCTTCTCCACAAAGTGTTATAACTGTGATTGAACCATTTGTATGTTTTGTAAATCGTTTAATTGGTTCAGATCGTGAGATAAAATCATCCATGTTTTCATCTGTATCTATTTTTTTACTATAATTAGCTGTTGCGATACAAGAAGTTGTAGCATTCTTTTTTAAGAATTTCATACTTGTTTTATGTAACCATCGAGTATATGTTTCAGATGTAAAAGTTATTATACAAATTAGTGATATACATAGTTTATACATAGCTATTTTACATCCTGTTTTTTTACATAACGTTCTGGTTGTAAAATGCCTCCAGAAATAATAAGAGCAGTTGCTTCTTGTCGTGTTAAATCAGTTTCCATATAAGTTCCTTCAGGAACCATAACAAAAAAACCGGTTGTTGGATTAGGAGTAGTCGGAATATAAATGTTTACGTATATTTTTTCAGTATCGGGAGCAATTTGATGTGGAACTTGGCTTGTTAAAAAACCAATACTGTAAGCACCTTTTATAGGAAATTCGATAACAACTACTTTTTTAAAACTAAGTTGATCCTGAGATGTAAAAGCGCTTACCAATTGTTTTACACCAGAATAAACTGTTCTTATTAAAGGTAATCGTGATAGTATATCTTCGACAAATTGTACAAGTGGTCTCAATATAAAAAATCTGAGTAAAGCACCGATTAATAGAATAAAAATTATAATAAGTAAAATTTCATGATGAGGAATAGCCTCTAAAAGAGGAATGTTTAATTTACGTAAAGGTATTAACCAGCTTTTGACAAGATTGAAAAAAAAGCTAAATAATGCAAAAGTAATCGTAATCGGTAGTAAAAATATAAGACCATTAATAAATAAAGTTTTAATATATTTACTTATAAATTTAAATACATTCATAAGCTTCCTTTATAGGTTAGTAAATTCATTTTTTATATTATCAAGTATTTGTTGAGCCTCATTAATTTCTTTATGTTCCGTCATAATCCGTAAAACAGGCTCTGTATTTGATTTTCTTATTACAATTCTACCAGGATTGATATGGGTAGCATATTTATTTTTAATTTGATTAATAGATTCATCTGTAATAGTCGTGTTTTTAAGTGAAAGAGTAGCATGAATTTGTATGTTTTTCTTATAGCTGTGAAGATCAATGTTTTGCGTATAGATTGTATCAAAAAACATAAGTGCTGCAAAAATACCATCGCTACATGGTGCATGATCTAGTACAGTAATATGCCCACATGCTTCAGATCCTAGAAGTGCATTATGTTCAAGCAGCTTTTCAATAATATTTCGTTCACCAACATCAGTACGGATAAATTGTTTATCTTGTTGTTCAAAATGTTTTTGAGTAACTTGATTGGTCATGATAGTACCAACAACAGTTTTTTGATCTTTGTAACGTGGGTGTTGTGCAAGTACCATGATAATATCATCACCATCAAAAACACTTCCTTTGTCGTCTACTATGATAACACGATCTCCATCACCATCAAAAGCACAGCCCCAGTTTGCATTATGTTGATTGACTGCATCAATGAGTAATTGTGGATTGGAACATCCAGATTGTTCATTGATGTTATTACCTGTTGGTGTGTTGTTGATAGCAACTGTGTTAATACCATATTGTTTAAATATTTGTTCAGCGATTTGATAGGTTGCGCCATTGGCACAATCAAGTATAACTTTGAATGGTTCAAATTGTTTGTGCGTAATTGTTTGTTGCATGTCGTTGATGTAATTCTTGAGATAATCAAGTGACTTTGTTGTATAAAATAGTATATACCAATACCAATCAATGACATCACTTATTGTTGGAATGTGGTTTTTATAATACGTTACTGTTTCATAAAAAAATCTTGAAATATCTAATTCTTCTTGTTCTGTCAGTGGACCATTGGGAGTAAATACTTTGATCCCATTATATTCAGGAGGATTATGTGAAGCGGTGATCATAATACCTAGTTGAAAAAATGGAGTGCATTCATTGTTATCTGTTGTTGACGCTGATCCTACAGCTTTAGCAACAAAAGGAGTAGGCACAATTCCCATATTAAATATTTGATGCTTATGATGAATAGCAAGATTTTTTTTAAATGTATTTAAGATCCATTTGCTTGATGTGCGTGTATCTGTAGCAATAAGTACATTGCATTGCATATTATAGACTCTATGTAAATAATGGCTGATTGCGATGCTCAAAAAATGAACATTTTGTACGTCATTCAAAAAACCAGATGTATCTTTTGAAAATGAATGTTTGATTCTATGCCAAAGAGTAACTTTGGTAGGTATTATTCCTCGAATACCACTGTTTTTAAAAATATTGTTATTCATGTTTTTTAGTAATTTTGATAGTTATATATGATGGTTTTAAGTTTATCAAATTTATATTATCTGGTAAAAAAAGATTTTCTCGTGATAATGCAATTTCATTGCTGCCTTGTCTAAATTGCGAAGCGTCTAGATGAATTGCATTATTGGCATTATCAAAGTGATACATATTTGTTCTTGTGCCCGAGACTGTAACTTCAATTTTTTCTGCTGCGTTAATTATGAAATCTTGCTGTAGGTTATAAAAGTATACAGGAATTGTTTGGGTAGTTTTTATTTGTTGGTTCTGAGCCATAAATGCCCATATGCTATAGCCGATAATACATGAAATAATGCGAATAAAATTATGATGCAGAAGAATGCTTTTGCTTTTGATCATCAGGATTCCTTTTTTGAATGATAGAAGTATTTGTTGCAACATCATAAAGAGTTTTTTCAGTAAAGTTTAATAATTGTTGCACAGATACTTGTTTTAAACACTTTCCTCCATACCATACAGTATGCGTATCAGATATTGTATCAATTGAAAATATTAAAGTATCAGTTTTTTGTGTCATAATGAGGGCTGCCTCATGGTTTAAAGTTGTTGTATCTTTTGGCTCTATGAGCATTTCATTAATGATAAGATCATTCCATTTTGCATTAATACTTTGAATGAGACCTGAATGATGAACCCACAATAGAGTATTGTTTTGTACATCTTGGCTCGTTAATAAAAGATTTATTATATCTTTTTGAACAGGTAGCTGTAACATGTATTTTGTTTGTAATAAAGCAGAAAGATTATAATTTTTTTCAATAATACAAAAAATATTTTTTTGTTTATGAGATGCTTGTAAACATGATTGAACAAGGCTTGCAAGCCAATTTTTTTCTGGAATTGTGGTAGGAGTAAAATATTTTTTTGAAGGAAGAACGAAATTTTTTTGTAATTGTTTTTGGTGTGCTATAATGCAAAAGACGATATAAACAGGCCCAAAGTATAACAAAGTAGAAAATAAAATTGAACATGAGCTAAAATATGTAATTGTTATCAAGCTGAAGTATGTATAAAAAGTAAAAAGAAGCTGTTGGGTATTGTCTTGTTTTAGCCATGATAGAAATTTATAAGTAATAAGTATAAAAAAAATTATTTCAAAGTAATCTTGAATAAGATAAAGTCCTAATAGTTCAGCTCCAAATTCTTTAATGTGTGTTAGTAACTGTTCATAAAGCATGCATTTCTCCTTTTTTTCGTTATAATAAATATAAAACGAACTTATGTAGTATTTAAGTGAAGTTTTAATATGTTTTTGAATCTAAAAGGAACTTGATGAAAAAGCAAGACGTTGTTTTAACTGGAGATAGACCAACCGGGCCTTTACATCTTGGTCATTATGTTGGATCATTACTTAATCGTATAAAACTACAAGATGTATATAAACAATATGTTATGATCGCTGATGTACAAGCATTGACAGATAATGCTGCTAATCCTCAAAAAGTACGTGATAATGTTCTAGAGGTAGCGCTTGATTATTTAGCTGTAGGTATAGATCCACAAAAAACAACTGTTTTTATTCAATCCATGATACCAGAAATAGCTGAATTAACTGTTTTTTATCTTAATTTAGTTACAGTTAATCGTCTTAAAAGAAATCCAACAGTAAAAACAGAAATCCAACAAAAAGGATTTGGTGAATCTATTCCAGCAGGTTTTTTTGTATATCCTGTTAGTCAAGCTGCTGATATTACGATTGTTAAAGCTAATCTTGTACCTGTTGGAAATGATCAATTACCAATGATAGAACAAACTAACGAAATTGTTAGAACATTTAATCGAACGTATAGTACAGACGTGTTTTGTGAAGCAAAAGCTTTGATTCCAAAAGTTTCACGTTTAGTTGGTTTAGATGGCCAAGCAAAGATGTCTAAAAGCTTAAATAATGCAATTTTTTTAGGCGATGATGTTGATACCTTAAAAAAGCGTGTTATGAGCATGTATACTGATCCTGGACACATTAGAGTGGAAGATCCTGGCAAAGTAGAAGGTAACGCAGTATTTACCTACTTAGATGCATTTGATCCAGATGTTGTTAAAGTTCAAGAATTAAAAGATCATTATCAGGCTGGTGGGCTTGGTGATGTTAAAATAAAGAAATATTTATTTGAAGTACTTAATGCAATGTTAGAACCAATACGTAAGCGTCGTTTAGAACTAGGGCAAGATAAAGCAGAAGTGATGCGTATGTTATTAGCAGGCACAGAAAAAACAAGAGAAGTTGCTCAGCAAACAATGCGACATGTTAAGCAAGCTTTAAAATTAGATTATCAATAACAAGCAAAAAGTGCTATTCGGCTTGGTTTAAAGGCATTTTTTCAACAAGTCTTTATTTTTTAGATTAACTTTTGGTAAGTTACTATTATAACGAGGGGGAATGGTTATGGTAAAACGTACCAAAAAGGTTACTAAAAATGAACAAAAATCAGCTGTAGAAGAGCCTAAAGCAGTTAAAAGTCGTAAAAAAACGACTAAAACAAAATCATCAAACAGTAAAGATAAACAAGAGTATTCTACGCGTATGCCATTGATAGCAATGATCTTGTTCGCTGGATTATTTGTTGTTTCAGTGTTTATGTTGTTTAGAAATACAAAATATTCTGCAGACTCTCTTATTGTTCAAGACTTACAAAAACTACATAAAATTTTTATTGAAATAGATAAAGACTGCAAAATTATAGATTTTGAACATGTCAAAAATTATATTGATTTTTTGACCGTGAAAGAATTTGTAGGATCTGAAGTAGGTGCTATGAATGTATCATATCCAAGAAACTGGAAAGGTCCTTATTTGTTAGATAATCCAACAGTTCATGAGCAGCAATATATTATTTTACGTAATAAAAATGGTTATTATATTGTGCCTGGAGATGGAGTTACCTTAGCTAATGGCAAAGTAATTGGTCAAGACATCGTTTTAGGTGAAAAAACAGATATGGAAAAAGTCTTGCATGATTCAGCAGGTTTAAAATCTAAAGAAGGCATATTGGGAGTGAAGATTGATGTTAGTGGTAGTTATCTTAAAAAAATTTTACAAGCACCATTAAAGTATTTGTAAATATGAAGAAGTTACACTATATCCAAAAATGAACTATCAATTTTCTTTTTACCATGGTTAGTGAAATGTACAGTTACAAAGGTTTTATCGCCTTTTGATTCTATAAATTGTACTATTCCTAAACCAAATTTAGGGTGCTTTACACTTTGCAAGCGTTTAAAAGTAGATGAAGATTTAGACTGTTGTTTCGTAATGTCATTTGCTTTTATATGTGCTGGAACAGTAAAATTAAAATCATTAGCTGTATGATTAGTTGTGATACTATTTGAAATCCACTGGTTGAAAAAAGTCATAAATTGAGATTTGCTCCAATGTTTGGCACCTTCTTGATGTAGCAAATGTGTTGGAATTTCTTGTAAAAAACGAGAAGGACGTTGAATTGTCATTTGACCAAATGTGTTACGGTATTTACTATGCAACAATAGAAGTTTTTTTCTTGTTCTTGTTAACCCTACATAAAATAAGCGACGCTCTTCTTCTATGTTACCATTTTCAATTGATTGGTTACTTGGTAAAATGCCATCTTCTATGCCAGTTAATAGAACAGTGTCAAATTCCAGACCTTTTGCGCTATGTAAAGTCATCATTTGTACGCAATCTTGTGCTAAATTATCCTGTATAATATGTTCTTGCATGAGTGCTATATCTTCTAAAAAGCTTGCAAGGGTAGCTTGTTGTGTTCGTTCTACGTATTCAGCAGCTCGTACAAATTCAGATACGTTTTCTTTTTTTATTTGAGCTTCTTGTTTGTCAAAATTATCTTGTAGATATGTTATATAGTTTGTTTTAGAAATAAACAATTCAAGCGCAGCTGTTGGGTCACTTTGTTCTGTGAGTGAATCAAACAATCTAATGAATTGCTGTAAAGAAGCACGTTGTTTTGGAGTAGTTAATTTTTCATCAATAATTTTTTGAGCGATTTGTATAAAAGTTAAAAGAGGTTCTTGCTGCCAGGTATGTAAAAATAATTCTTCAAATTTTTTACCAAGACCTCGTAAAGGACAGTTGATAATACGTAAAAATGAAACTTTATCAAATGGATTGACGATCAGTCTCATATAGGCAATCAAATCTTTAATTTCTTTACGTTCGTAGAATTGTATGCCGCCAATCATTTTGTATGGAATTGATTCTTTAAGCAATGCTTCTTCAATGATCCGTGATTGATAATGTGTGCGATATAAAATAGCAATAGAAGATAATTTTCCTGTTTTTGCTAAAGTTTTAATACTATTCGTTATGGTATAAGCTTCTTGAAGATCAGATAAGCATTCTAGTTGCAAAGGGGTATGACTTTTGTTGTTAGATGACCATAGCTTTTTATGATTGCGTTGAGTGTTATGTGTAATGACGCTATTTGCAATATCTAGAATACGCTGACTAGATCGATAATTTTGTTCTAATTTAATTGTTTTAGTTGTTGTGAATTCTTGATCAAAATCTAAAATGTTTTGAACTGTTGCTCCTCGCCATGAATAAATTGACTGGTCTTCATCGCCTACAGCGCAGACAGAGTCAACAGCTAAATTATTATCTAACAGAGTAATTTTTTTAAGTAATGCATGTTGAATAAGATTAGTATCTTGATATTCATCAACTAAAATGTGACGATGTCTTACATGATGCTGTGCTTGAAAAGTTTGGTTTGTTGCAAATAATTCGTATGTTTTGTACAGTAAATCATCAAAATCAAAATAATTACTAGCTCTTTTTTGTTGCTCATAAGAGTTGTACAATTCCATAAATTGTTGAATGTGATAAGTTGGAATAGCTGTCTCATCGTTTATTTTTAGAGTCTCGCTCATTTTAAATGAAGAAAATAATGCTAGCAATTGTCGTGCATTAAAAATGTTACTAATACCATGTTCTTTAATGAGATTTTGTACAAGTTTATATTGATCTGCTGAGTCAAGAATAGAAAAGTTTTCATTACGTAATAAGTATCTATTTTTTTTTAATAATCGTAAGCAGTATGAGTGAAATGTAGCAATAATAGGTTTTGTTTCTAAATGAGGTAAGAACTGTTCAACACGTTCTTGCATTTCTTTAGCTGCTTTATTTGTAAATGTTAAAGCAACAATAGATGATGGTTCAACATTGTGGTCTATAATTAATTGTGTAATTCTTGCAGTAATAACGCGTGTTTTACCAGAACCAGCTCCTGCGATAACTAAGAAAGATCCTTTTGCAGGAGTGACTGCTTTTTGCTGTTCAGTATTTAATTCATTTTTGATAAATTCTTGAAATTGTTGTTTATGATCGGTCACGCTTAGGTCTCCAAGTTGCAAGATATTTTTTTAAAGGAGCTAAATTTTCTTTTTCTAAAGTATTAACAACAACGTACTGACCAAAAAAACCAAATTCACTTACACGTTTTTGAAGTTCTTCAGATTCTAATTTATCTGATTTATTAAACACAAAAAGAGCTTCTTTTTCAACGTCTAAATCTTCTAATGTTTCGAGAACAGTATTAATATGTGATTTCCAATTGCTATCAGCTATATCAATGACAATAAGTAGTAAGTCAGCGTATTGTAATTCAGCTAATGTTGATTTAAAAGCGTCAATAAGTTGATGAGGTAAATTTTGAATGAAGCCAACAGTATCCGATATGACACCAACTTTGGTATCTTTAATGAATAGTTGACGTGTTGTACTATCTAAGGTTGCAAATAGTTGATCTTTTGCTAGTACGTCACTGTGAGTTAACGCATTTAAAATAGAAGATTTGCCGGCGTTAGTATAACCAACTAAACATATATGAGGAACTTTTTGATTTAAGCGTTGTTTACGTTGTGATTCTCGAGAGCGTTCTATTTTTTCAAGCTTTTGTTTTAAGGTGTGGATGTTTTTATTAATATAACGGAGTGTTTTTTCTTTTAAAGTTTCTCCAGGACCACCACGTACACCAATTGCTCCAGCTTGTTGTTCAAGGTGAATGCCTTTACCTGCTAATCTTGTTTTTTCAAAATTGAGCTTAGCAATTTCAACTTGTGTTTTACCTTCTGCTGTCACTGCTGACTTTTCAAAAATTGCAAGAATGAGTCGTGTTCTATCAAGAATTGGACAATCAAAAATATCTTGTAGATTACGTTCTTGTTGGTTAGCAAGCTGATCAGAAATGATTATTTCTTCGGCTTTGCTTTGATCAAATATTTCTTTTAAATCGTGAAGTTTACCTTTAGTAAAAAAATATTTAGAGTCAATGTCTCGTAACTTTACTAAGTGTAAATCATAATCAGTGACACCATATGTTTTTGCTAGATTAACAAACTCTTGGTAGTAAGAGTCAATGTCGCTTGTTTTATTGTGAGGAGATTGCACACCAACGAGTAATGTTTTAATGTGAAATCTAGTGTCTATTAATCCGCCTTTTGCCATAAGCTTTATTGTCCTTGTTAGCTTAAAATATTGATATATTATTAGTGTACAATAAATAGACCTGGATGCAACTTCTTAAAAAGCAATGAGAGCTTATATCCAAAGATACAAATTTTATTAAAGTACTCGTAAATATCATATTGCATTTGGTAAAGAATTTGCAATAAGCCCTAGTTGTACATAGCATTTATGCCTGTTATCAATCTTTTATGGATATGATAAGTTCTTTTGTAGGAATCATATATTTCTAGCGTAAACAGTCTTTTTTTGCTATATTGAAGGCATAATCATAAATTAGCAGGGATATATACATGTTTGATTTTTTGACTAAAAAATTTTCAGGAATATTTTCGGCTTTAACGGGCAAAGATAAGTTAACAGATAAAAACCTTGAAGAAACCTTGGGTAAAGTAAAAGATTCACTTCTTGAAGCAGATGTTCCATACGATTTAGTACATACTTTTATAGATGAAGTAAAAAAAGATGTTGTAGGGCAAAAAGTTTTTGCATCTATGAATCCTTCTGAGCAGTTTGTAAAGGTTGTATATGATAGAATGTTACAATTTTTAGGAGGCGAATATTTACAAGAGTCTTTTGCTTTTCAGATCCCGTCGGTAATTATGGTTATGGGTTTGCAAGGATCTGGTAAAACTACTACCATTGGCAAATTAGCTTATTTTATTAAAAAACAAGCTGAAAAACGAGGTAAAGTAAGAAATATTTTGTTAGCATCAGTTGATTTTTATCGTCCAGCTGCAATTGATCAGTTAGAAATTTTAGCAAAGCAAATAGGGGTTTCGTTTTATAGATCAAAGCAAAATGATCCATTGTTAGCTGCTCAAGATATTATGCAACATTATAAACAACATGGATATGAACATTTACTTTTTGATACGGCAGGAAGATTACACATTGACGATACTATGATGCATGAATTGCAAAGTGTTTCAAAAATTCTTAATCCTCGATATAAATTTATGGTGTTAGATGCAATGACTGGACAAGAGTCATTGACAGTAGCAAAGTCTTTTTTAGATACAGTTGGTTTTGATTATGCTGTATTGTCAAAAATGGATAGTGATTCTCGTGGAGGAGCTGCGTTTTCTTTTAGATACTCATTAAAAAAACCAATTTTATTTATGGGTATTGGCGAAAAAGTAGAAAATTTAGAGCTATTCCGTCCAGAACGTGTTGCTAAGCGTATGTTAGGTATGGGTGATATTTTAACATTGGTTGAAAATGCTCAAGAAAAAATTAAAAAATCTGATCAAGAAAGCGTAGAAAGATCTTTAAGATCTGGAAATATTACGTTTGATGATTTTGAAAAGCAACTATCAATGGTTTCAAAGCTTGGTTCACTATCTGGTATTATGAAGTTTATGCCTGGTATGGGTAATGTTCAGGTTTCGCAAGATCAGTTGCAAAAAGGTGAAAATGAAATGAAGCAGTTTAAAGCGATTATTCGCTCCATGACTAAAAAAGAGCGTCTTTTACCTCAAATCTTGGATGGTTCTCGTAAAAAAAGAATCGCAAAGGGAGCAGGAGTTGATTCTGCTACAGTTAATCTTTTGATTCAAAGATTTGAACAAAGTAAACAATTTGTTAAACTTCTTAAAAAGAAGCGATTTTTTTAATCATGTTCTTTAATTATTTAATTGTTCAACTATTTTCACTTAAAAGGGTTGCTTAAAATGGCAGTCAAAATTCGTTTTTCTCGTATTGGGAAGAAACATGCACCGGTTTATAGAATTGTTGCTATTGATTCTCGTAAAAAGCGTGATGGTAAATGTTTAGAAAACTTAGGTACTTATAATCCTTTAACCAAGGAAATTGTACAGTTTCATGATGATCGTGTAGATCATTGGATTTCTGTAGGTGCTATTGTGACAGATTCTGTACAACGTCTTATCAAAATTAGAAAAAAACAAAAACCTGCAGTAAAAAAAGATATTGCAAAAAAAGAAGTAAAATCTACAGAAAAAAAAGTAGCAGCAAAAAAAACTACAGAAACAAAAACAACTGCTAAGAAAGCAACTACAAAAAAAACAGCAGAAGCAAAAAAAACTACAAAAAAGTAGTGTCTGTTGAATAAATAAGTAACGCAGAGATGAATATATCAATACTGACATTGTTTCCTGAGTTGTATCAACCTTTTTTACAAACAAGCTTGTTAAAAAGAGCTCAGCAAAAAGGATTAGCAAAGTTTACAACACATTCACTTTTTGATTATACAGCTACAAAGCAGCGTATTGATGCTCCAACATTTGGACATAATTCAGGTATGCTTATTAAGCCTGAAGTGATTGAAGCAGCAGTTAATGATGTAGAAGCTCAACATGGTAAATCTTTCAAGATTATGTTGTCTCCTCAGGGTAAAAAAATTGACCAACATTATGCAAAGACTTTGTGGAATAAAATTTCTTCACAGCAACATGTTGTAATGCTTGCAAGTCGTTATGAAGGTATTGATGCTCGAGTAGAAGAGCACTATGCAGATGAAGTTATTTCAGTTGGAGACTTTATTACCATGGGTGGCGATATTCCTGCGATGTTGCTTATTGAGTGTTTATTTCGTTTTATGCCAGGTATTGTGGGTAAAAAAGAATCAGTAGACTTAGATTCTTTTTCAGGAGCATTTGTAGATCATCCTGAATATACTAAGCCTGTTGAATGGAAAGGCTTAGTTGTTCCTGAAGTGTTACGTTCTGGTAACCATGAAGCAATTATCAAATGGCGTAAAGAAAAAGCAGCAGAAGTTACAGTTAAGAAACATTTTGGATGGTTGAGGTCTTGTTATCTATCAAAAGATGAAAGACAGTTGGCTGAAAAATATATACCTTCACACTATGCAGCATTACTGCATAATGAAATTTTATTAAAAGAAGGTAGAGTTGGTACTACTTCAGTTACTTCGATTGATATACATGATATAGCTCGTTCTTGTATGACATATGGATTAAAAAATTTATTTTTAGTTACAGAATTACATGATCAGCAAGAGATTGTGCAAACAATTTTGAATTTTTGGCGTGAAAAAGATGTAGGTGGAGCATACAATCAAGCAAGACATGAAGCCGTTAAACGAGTTAAATTGACAAGTTATCTTGATGAAGTAATTGCTGATATAAAACAAAAAGAAGGTAAAAAACCTATTATTATAGGAACTTCTGCAAGAATAGATCATGATAGTTATACAATGTTAACATATCAACAGCAAGATATTATATGGCAGCAAGATAGACCAGTTTTATTTTTGTTTGGAACTGGGCATGGTATGTCTGAAAAAGTATTAAAGCAATGTGATTATATGCTACATCCATTGTTTGGTTTTTCAGATTATAATCATCTTTCAGTACGCTCTGCTGCAGCTATTATTTTTGATAAATGGCTAGGCTTTGCTTTAAAAGAATAAGAGATATGGCTGTTGAAGTTGTCATATTTTATAATTTAATGTACTCTAAAATAAGAAATATATGATTGATAAAGGTTAAAAGCATCATGAAAGCTAAAAATTTTACAAAAGAAACAATTAAAAATATCGGAATTTCAGATAAAAATTTACCTGAATTTGGTATAGGAGATGTTGTTGCTGTTTCTCAGTGGGTTAAAGAAGGAAAAACAGAGCGACTACAGATTTTTGAAGGCAACATTATAGCAAGAAAAGAAAATGGCGCTTCATCAACATTTACAGTTCGTAAAGTTGGTAAAGATGGTATTGCTATAGAAAGAATTTATCCTGTATCGTCTCCTTTAGTTGATTCAATTAAAGTTGTTACAAAAGCAAAAGTTCGTAGAGCTAAATTGTACTATTTAAGAGACCGTGTTGGTAAAAAAGCAAAAGTTAAAGAAAAAATTGAAAAAAAATCTAAAAAATAATTTTGTTTAAAAACAAGTTATATTTTAAGATAGTTATTATAAATTGAGCTGTTCGTTGCAGCTCAATTTTTTTATCAAGATGTTGTATAATAGGGCATGTATAAATATATAAAGCTCATTTATATGTAAAAAATTTAGGAAGTTTTGTGAATTTAAGACATGTAGGAACATTAATTTTTTTTGTAGGATGTTTTGCAATAATCGATACAGCAACTGTTGCAGAGTATATTACTGTTTTTCATAAATATTTAGAAAATCCTTCTCAGATGGGTGAAATTGCGCCAATGTCAAAATCTGTTGGAAAAGAGCTGATTAAATACGTTGAAAAAAATAGTTTATATAAAAATGGAGAAGGTCAGTATTACTTAGAAGCGGGTGGTGGAGCAGGTGCAGTTTCTGTATGCATTGTAGAAAAATTACGTCCTCAAGATCATTTAGATATTGTAGAAATTAATCCACAGCTTTGTAATCTTTTACGTATAAAATTTAAACAATACAAAAATGTATCAGTTCATTGTTGTTCTGTTTTAGATTGGCATCCTGGTTATACTTACGATGTGATTATTTCAACGTTACCATTTTTATCCTTAGGAATAGAATTTGCACGTCAGGCAATTCCTTATTTTCAGTCTGTAGCTTCTGATACATGTATGTTTTCTTGTGTAGAGTATCCTATTGTTACAAAAGTAAAAATGTTAGCTTATCGTTTAGGTTTAAATACTGTTAAGTTGGATGTGCAGCAGTATATGGCCCGTGTAAGAAGTCGGTATTTAAAAGAGTTTAAAACAGTGTATTCTAATATTCCACCAACAAATATTTATCATTTAGATTTTGGAAAGCATGTATAAGTTACTTGCATTACATTTATTTTTACTCTGTTTTACAGGTTGTTGTATGCAGACATTATCTGTAAAAAAAACAAAGCAAAACAATGTACATGAGCTGTTAGCTAGGATGTCAGACATTCCAGATATGCCTTTTTCGGTTAAGGTAACTGATTGTAGTAAATCAGAAAGCAATCCTAATTCTGTGCAAATACAAGGAATATATAGGCAATCTAGTCAAAGTGATATAGTAGATTACTATATTGAAGGTATGGAAAGATGCGGCTGGGACTTAAAGTCTAGTTACATTGGAGATGAGGCGATATTGTTATTTTCTCGTCCAAGCGGTACATACTGCTCTATTTCAGTACGCAGAAAACGACAATTATGTATTACGATATTGTAAAGAAAGCATTGTATAACAATGCTTTCTTAAACAGATGCTAAATTGTTTTGCAAGTTTACAAGTTGTTCTTGTAATTGATCATGTACTGATTCACCTTGATCTTTTTTTTCATACAGGTCATTAAGCTCTCGTTTTACTTTTTTCGTTTTTTGTTCAACATTTCTAATTTGTTTTTCAATAGCTTCAATTTTTTCTGTTTCAGGGTTTTTGTTGTTTGTAGAAGCTGCATAATAGTATGGATTTGTGCTGTAGTAAGTAAAAATAGGTAAGCTTCTTCTGTAGTAAGGACGATGGTATGATCGATAATAAGGGCGATATCGATATCTGCTATGATGACGACTTTTATGGTGTTTTGTAAAATTTTCTTTAACTATAAAAAATGACAATATAAACAATAGTATTTTTTTCATTGTGAAACCTCCACGGTTAGATAGATAAAATTTGTCTAATAAAAAAGCGTTTTGTTATATTAAAACGCTTTTTTATTAAATTTGTTTATTAAATATCTGCAATATTTTGTTGTAATTTATTAATTTGTTGTTGTAATTGACTTATACTCATACGTGTACGCTTATGTCTTTCGTGTAAATGACTTGATTCTTTACCTTTTCGCTCTGCATTACGAATGTTTCGTTCTATCTTTTTTTTGTCTCTTTGCAAATCGTCAATTTGATCGTTTATGTCATCAATTTGTTTTTCTAAAGCTTTAATTTTTCTTGTTTCAGGGTCTTCTTTTTTGTTGCTGCTTGCAAGTATACCAGCACTCATGAGGCCAAATGCTCCTCCAATAGCAGCTCCTGCAGCAGCACTGCTTGGGTCATCATAATATGGTCCACCATAGTAATAATCACCATAGTATGGACGATGATAATAGTAGCCCCATGAAAAAGCTTGTTGGGTAAAAAATAATGACATAATGAGTAGTGAGACTTTTTTCATTGTAACCTCCTTTTTAATTAACAATTTTCTAATATTAGAATGCCAAAATAAAGGCTTTAAAGTCAATGGTTTTAGATGAGTTTGTCTGCTATCTTATTGACTTTTCCTGCTCCGAGCAATAGCAAAAGATCGTCTGTGTGAAGGGTGTCGTTGAGAGTGGATATGATTGAATCAAAGTTATTATCTGCAGGGCGGTATATAATCTTGGTATTAGGATTTATTTTTTTTATGAAGGCTGTTAAGTTTTGACTCGAAATGTTGGCAATAGGTTTTTCATTTGCAGTATAAATGTCAGTAATAATCAATAAATCTGGAATGTTTTGCGATAGAACCTGAACAAAATTATCCCATAAATGGTATGTTCGACTGAATCGATGCGGTTGAAAAACCACAATTAGTTTGTTTTTTGCTTTTTTTCTAGCAACTTGTAAGGCATAATTAATCTCTAAAGGATGATGTCCATAGTCATCATATATATCTGAGTTGTGTTGTTTAGATTTACCTTTATAGGAAAATCGACGGTCGACACCAGTAAACGATAGTAAAGATTCTTGTATTTGTGTAAAAGGTAGGTTTAAATGTAGTGCTAGAGCAATTGCGCCTGTTGCGTTAAGAGCATAGTGAAGACCTGCTTGGGGAAATGTAATAGAGCCTAAGATAGTATTTGTAGCTTTGTGATATATGGTAAATGTAGAGCTATTTGCATGTAATAGTATATTGTGTATTTGAATGTCTGCATGAGAAGATTGACCATATGTGATAAAGGGTGTTGTGATATTAGGTATAATACTTTGTATTCCGGTATCATCGATACACAAAACACTTATCCCTGATGACATCGTTGTATTGATAAACTCAATAAATGTATTTTGTATGTCTTGAAAGTTTGTATAGGTTTCAAGATGTTCTAAGTCTACATTAGTAACGATATTGTACGTTTTTGGTAATCGTAATAGTGATCGATCACTTTCGTCAGTTTCTGCTACGAGATATTTACCTTTTCCGTTGTGAGCGTTGCTATTGATAGTGTTGATGTGCCCACCAATAATAACTGATGGATCTAGTTTGCAATAAGATAAAATATGAGCAACGATGGCACTTGTACTAGTTTTACCATGTGATCCGGCAATTCCTATAGATTCTTTTTCTTTCATAAGCAAAGCAAGCATGTCTGCACGTAATAATATAGGAATGTTATTTTGACGTGCATATTGTAATTCAGGATGATCTGTTGAAACATTAGAAGAGTATACAACAGAATTAATTGAAGAATTAAGGCATATGTTATGTAAATGTGTCGTAGCAATTGTACAACCTAATTTTCGTAATTCTTGCACATGTTTTTCATTAATATTTTGATCACAGCCGCTTATTGTATAACCTTGTTGAAGCAATATTTTTGCTATGCCGCTCATACCTATTCCACTAATACCAATAAAATGAATGTGTTTGCTGCTGTTGTGCATATAATCACCTTTGCTTAATTTGATATATTAGCAAAGTATATCACATGCATGTATCAGGCGCTATTAACTAAGTTTTTTTTGTAAGGTCGTAATTTTTTCTCGTATTGAGAGTAATTGAGATTGATATTCTTGAGGAATGATTTTTTGTGAAGCAATTACGGTAGAGTGTGATCTAGTTGATTTAATTCGAGCTAATTCTTCTTTTGCACCCGCAATTGTATATTTTTTATTATAGAGCAATTCTTTGACTGTTTTAAAAGTTTGAAAATCTTTTTCTTGATATACTCGTTGGCCACCTTTAGATCGTTTAGGTTTAATATTGAGTTCTTTTTCCCAAAAACGTAAGACAAATTTTTCTACATTTAGTTCTTTTGCAACATCACCGATACGATATTGACGTTTACTCATTTTCATTACATTTCTCCTTCTAGGTTTTTATTTTCTGGTCTAATCTTGCGATCTTTGTTAAGCTATTTTCAATAGTTTGTCATTAAACATGTCTGTTTTTTCATATTTAAAAGGTGTTATCTATGAATATTAGGGAAATGATTTTTCCATTGATGTTAGCAATGACTGCAAGTTTTACTGTGCAGTATTTTATGGGACCAGAAAATCAACAAAAAAATTTGCAAAATGCCTCAGGTAAAAGCTTTGTTGCTCCAGAAGTGCAAAAAGCTCAAAAACCATTAAATAGAGATGTTGTGTTCGATAAAGAAAAAAACATAGAGATTAATAAGCATATTGTGACTACAGATTTAGGAATATATACTTTTTCTTCTAAGGGTGCAATTTTAGAATCATTAGAAATTTTTTGGCAAAATAAAACAAAAAATGTGCAGTTATTAGCTGACGATTCAAATTGTTTTTTACTTGCTTTATCAGATAAAACTCCTCAAAATTATAATTTCGTTAGAGAGTACAAGCTAAATGATCTACAAGCAACAGCAGTTGAATATACATCAAAGTTTTATGCCGGAGTAATTACTAAAACGTTTGTTGTGTATAATGATACATACAAAATAGATGTTAAGGTTAACATAGACTATCATCAGAAAGAAGCAAAAAATGCAGAAGTTGTTCGTTTGCTATTTCCAATGACAGTAGGGCTTGATACAGGTGGTTCTCCATACGGTGATTATGAGTTGTGTGGGATTACAAATAAAGCAGCTACGTCAAATGATTTGACCTTGCGTAATATAAATCTTTCTAAACAATTACAAGAATTTGTATTTGAACCTAAAGTTTTTGGTTTTGCAGATAAATTTTTAATACAATCTTTAGTGCAAACAGGCGAACAAAAACCAATGCGAGGTTATTTCAATAAAGTAGATAGCCAGCAATATCAAGCAATTTTAGAATCTGCTGAACTAGAAAAAGATACTACGTTTACTTGGTCATTTTACTTTGGACCAAAAGTAAAAGATGCACTTGAAAAAGTTTCTCCAGTCTTATTGCAAACTATAGATTACGGTTGGTTTAGTTTCGTTGCAAAACCAATGTTGTTAATGTTAAACATCTTAAAAGATTATGTTGGCAGTTATGGAATAGCAATTATTTTATTAACAATATTATTAAATATGTTGTTATTGCCTTTTCGTCTTAAGGGTGAAAAAAGCATGCGCCAACAAGCAGATTTTCAAAAAAAGTTAGCTTATATTAGACAAAAATATAAACATGATAAAGCTGCTATGGATGCTGCTAGTGCAGAATTAATGCAAAAACATGGATTTGGAGGTGTTGCTGGTTGTTTACCTATGTTGATGAACATTCCATTTTTTATAGCGTTAAGTCGTGTATTATCAGGATCATTTGCATTGTATGGAGCAAAGTTTTTATGGTTAGCTGATTTGTCAGCAAAAGATCCATATTATATTCTTGGTATCTTAACAGGTATTTGTATGTTAATGACTCCGATGAATGGTAGCACACAGCAACAATCTGCAATGCGTTATGGTAGTGCGTTGATTTTTGGTACGATAACTACTTACTTATCTTCTGGCTTAGCATTGTTTATTTTTATCAATACACTGTTTAGCTTACTTCAAGGCTTTGTTATGCGTGCCTTTACAGGGCGCGGTAGTTCGTTCGTATCTATGAAATAAAAACGCTTATTATTTAGGGAGTGATAATGGATATTATTGAAAAGTTACCTACTGTAAAGCGTTTAATGCGACAATTACAGCAGGTGCCGTTTTTAGCATCCAAAAATATGTATAGAGTTATGTCTTATTTTTTAAAATTAGATAATGAACGAATTGACCAATTATGTCGTGTTTTGCAAGATATAAAAAAAGATGTTTCTTTTTGTAATCGTTGTTTTGTATGGCAGGAGACATCTTTAGGATGTTTGTTTTGTGATGATTCGCATAGAGATCAAAGTCAAATATGTGTAGTTGAGTCATGGCAAGAATTATTGGTTATTGAGCGTACTGAAGGTTATAGAGGTTTATACCATGTGTTAGGAGGAGTTATTTCTCCACTTGATGGCATTGGACCTTCTGATTTATATATTGAACAATTAATTAATCGTATTACTTCGGGTGTAAGCGAAGTAATTTTAGCGATGAACCAAACTCCTGAAGGTGAAGCAACTGCGGCATTTGTTGCTCGCAAACTCAAAGGTACTGCTGTCAAAGTTTCTTGTTTGGCAAAGGGTGTGCCAATAGGTTCAAATTTAGAGTTTATTGATCGTTTAACAGTTTCTAAAGCATTAGCTGATAGAAAACCATTTTGATGAAAGAAGGCTTATAGTATGTTAGATGAAATGTTTGAAGTTTTAGAAAGAAATAATTTGAATCCTGATAAAGCTACTGTATATAAAGAACGTAGAGCAAAGCTTCTTTCTTTGATTGAAAAAAATCATGCTGAAAAAAAAGGTAAGTTGTTTTTATTTGCTCCGTTAGAATTTGGAAATAATGCTTTTATACAAGATAGTAGTTTTTATTACTTTACTGGCATATCAGAACCAGCTTTAGTGCTTAGTTGTAGTTTACAAGATGGTACTACTTTATATATGCCAGATTTTGGGGATTTACGAGAAAAATGGGTGCATTCTGTTAATACTATTAATAACGATACTATTAGCTTGTTTGGCATAGATCAATTACAAAAGTTGGGTCAAAGAAGTAATGGGTACCAGTTGTATCCATATTTTACAGAAAAAGATTATGAACATGTTATCTCTCAGTTAAGAGACATGGTATTACAAAAGCAAACTATTTTTACATTATTTCCGAGTGATCCATATCAATATGCATTAGTACGATTTGTTGTAGATAGACTAGCTCAATTTGTACCAGGATTGATTGATAGTATTGTTGATATTTCACCGCTAGTTGCTCAAATGCGTCGCAAAAAAGATATTGCAGAGATTGAAACATTATATCAATCTATTGGTATTACACATGCTGCATTTGAAGCCGCAGCTCGACTGTTACGTCCTGATGTGTCAGAGGCAGAGTTGCAAGCAGCTATAGAATATATTTTTACAGAAAATGGAGCAACGAGAGCATATCCGTCTATTGTTGCGGGAGGTAAGCGCGCGACAATTTTACATTATCATGCAAATAATAGTCATGTTAAGGAACATGAGGCAGTGCTTATAGATGCTGGAGCAATGTATCAGCATTATTGTGCTGATATAACACGAGTACTGCCGGCTTCAGGCACTTTTACTGATCGACAAAAAGAGCTATATGAAATAGTTCTTGAAACTCAGCAAGTTGTCATGGAGCAAGCTCGTCCAGGTGTATGGTTATCAAATGCAAAAGAACAGGATGCATCTTTACAGCACATAGCGATACAGTATTTACATAAAAAAGGTTACGATCAATACTTTATACATGGCATTGGTCATTATTTAGGTCTTGATGTTCATGACGTTGGTTCACGAACAGAACCTTTGCAGGCAGGAGATGTTATTACTATTGAGCCGGGTATCTATCTTCCTGACGAATCAATAGGTATACGAATAGAAGATAATTATTGGATTGTTGAAGATGCTGAACCAGTTTGTTTGAGTGAATCAATTCCAAAATCAATAGAAGCGGTGCAAGAGCTTGTACAAGAGAGTTTTTGATATTGACGTAGTGATAGATTTAAGCTATTTTTATAATAGTCTATATTATCAATCAACAATCATCATGTAAGGTTTTTTTACTATGGATATGAATAGAGCGTTTTTTCTTCGTAAAGAAGATACAAATGCGCAATGGCGTGTTATTGACGCAAAAGGCAAAGTTTTAGGGCGTTTAGCGACAGAAATCGCAGATGTATTAAGAGGGAAAGATCAAGCTGTGTTCACTCCTCATACAGATAGTGGTGATTATGTTGTGGTAATTAATGCTTCAGAAATTAAATTAACTGGCAACAAATGGGAAGACAAAGAATATATCACAGTGAGTGGATATATTGGTGGCAAAAAAGTTAAATCAGCACGTGAAGTTTATGATAGAAATCCTGCTCGTTTAATTGAATATGCTGTAAAAAGAATGTTGCCTAAGAATAGATTAAGCCGTTCAATTTTTAAGAAATTGAAAGTATATGCAGGTGCTCAGCATCCTCATAAAGCTCAAGTAGCAGCATAGCTTTAAAAAGTTATAAAAAAAATCACCTTTTTGTTAAGGTGATTTTTTTATGCTTAGTTATGTTCTGTTATTTAATAATAAGTAATATTTTCAATAATTTTTTTCCATGATTTGTCTGTGCTATGAGGATAAGTGACTTTAATATAAGCTTCTGAGCTGCTCCCTGGCCACATCTCAAATTTTACAAATGAATCATCTGAAAAAAGAGTATCAATTATAACTTGTGAGTTTGCAGGGTGACCTTCTGAATTTTTTTCAAGAAACGGGATAACTCCTTGATAGAGTGATTCTTTGGAGCCAATAAAGGTTTGTCTTTTTTCATTTTCTTCTAAAGTTACCTGTGTTATAGTGGAAGCTTGATTAGGATCTATTTTAGGTACATTAAAACGGTAAAAAGCCATATCTTTTTGGTTTTTCAGTTCAGGGTGTTGCCTTGAAAAGTCAGCATCGCGTAGCGTTCTTGCATTCATATATGTTGTTACTCTTTGCATAAATGCCCATACTGCAGCGTTGTCAACAATATTATTTACTTTTTGTTCTGCTTGATCCGAGCAAAAACTTACACTCTGTATAAATATTAGTGACATAATCATCTTTTTTTTCATATAGATTCCTTTGGTTTTATATTTGTTCAAGATTTATTTTGTTAAATAGAATGATGCTTTGATCTGATTTAAAAGATTCTTTTTCTAGATGTTTTAATAATGTTACCCAAATATTAATGTATAAAGATCTTGTAGAGAAAATATGACGAGCAATCCTATTGCTAGTATCCATGAACTTGTGCCGATTAAATTTTGTATGCGTTCAGAAAGTCTTTTGCGAGTAATTGCTTCGATTGTAAAAATAACAAATTGACCACCGTCAAAAATAGGCAAAGGTAATAGATTCATTAAACCTAAGTTGACACTGATAATAGCAAGAAGTAGCAGCAGGTGAGACAATCCTTTTTGAGCGCTTTTACTGCTGACTGCTACGGCCATAATTGGACCGACAAATCCTTTGTTAGGACTGGAGCTGAAGAGTTGTTTAAGTGCTTGTATGATAGAGTTTAAGCAGAATGTGGTAAGTTCATAAGCTTTAACGAGTGACGCAGTAATTGTTAAAGGGTCTTTTTTTTCAAAACTGATATCGATAAGTTTGCTTAAGGTGTTTTGATTAGGATTCAAATTTAATAAAATTTTATGGTTAGAGTTTTGTCGGTTGATGGTCACTGCTAAGTCTTTTTTATTGATTTTAAGTGCTTGTAGAGCTTCTTTTTTGATAATACTAGCATCGTTGTTTATGTTGACATTATTAACAGCTACAATGCGGTCTTTTGCTTGCAGGGTATTTTTATTTAAAGAGTTTTTAGGAATTTGTGCAACTGTTGTAGTATTAACTTCGTAGGGTAATCCTGACTCTGGCATGCCTGTGAATAATAAGCCAGCAAAGATGAGATACGTTAATAAGAAGTTGCAAAAAATACCGCCAAGCATAATAAGAAATTTCTGATAATAAGGAATTTGGTTAAATCCTTTAGTGCCTTTGATGCCTTCTTCAGTTGCTATTTCTACATAGCCTCCGATTGGTGTAGAAGATAAACAAAAATTGGTATGACCAAATTTTTTAGAAAAAATAACTTTACCCATACCTATAGAGAAAGTAGGGGTATATACATTAAATAGTTTACAAAAAATAAAATGTCCGAATTCATGAAAAACTATGATTGCTGTTAAACCTATAATGCTTGCAAATATCGATGTGATCGATGATATTAAGTAGAACATTATAAAAATCCTATTTTTTAAAGATAGTAAAAAAGTTAAAATACCAAAAGAATTTAATGGTAGTTAAATTAGCATGATATATGCAACAAGTCTATGAGATTTTCAGAAATAAAGCTTTATAGATACGAAATTTTGTAAAATTCTTGAAAAAAGTTGCAAAGAGTCTATAATTAAACATATGCAAAATGTTTATATGTGGGGTCTTTAAACAAGGTTTAGATCACACTGTCAACAAGTAGCAAAATCTTAAGAAAATAGTTACTGTAACGTTACTTTGTTATTATTATAAGGTTCATATATGCCTACAATCAATCAGCTAGTTCGCCTAGGCCGCAAAAAGACAATAAAAAAATCTAAAAGTGCTGCCTTAAAAAATTGTCCACAAGTTCGTGGAGTATGTACAAGAGTTTTCACTGTTACACCTAAGAAGCCTAACTCTGCGCTTCGTAAGGTTGCTCGTGTGAAGCTTTCTAATGGAACAGAAGTTACTGCGTATATTCCAGGTGAAGGACATAACCTTCAAGAACACTCTATGGTGCTCGTTCGAGGCGGTAGAGTAAAGGATTTACCAGGTTGTAAATATCACATTGTGCGTGGTGCTCTGGATACATCAGGTGTTGAAAACAGAAAACAATCACGTTCTCGTTATGGAACAAAACGTCCTAAATCATCGTAAGGAAATTAGAGGAACAGATATATGCCAAGAAAGAAAAAATCTATTAAGCCACGAGATATTGGAGTTGATCCAATATATGAATCAGAATTGTTACAACGCTTTATTAATGTTGTTATGTGGCGTGGTAAAAAAAATGCTGCACGTAAAATTGTGTATGAGGCAGTTGGTGTATTAGAGAAAAAATTTGGTGGAAAAGAAAAAGCTTTAGATGTTTTCTACAAAGCTTTTAATCAAATAGTTCCTCTTGTAGAAGTAAGCTCTCGACGTGTTGGTGGTAGTGTTTATCAAATTCCTCGTGAAGTTGCTCAGGGTCGTGGTAGATCATTAGCAATACGTTGGTTAATAGATGCAGCTGCAAGCAGATCTGGCAAGACTATGGGTTCTAGACTTGGGTCTGAGTTGTTAGAAGCTTATGAAGGACGTGGTGGAGCGTTTAAGAAAAAACTAGATGTACATAAAATGGCTGAAGCAAATCGTGCCTTTTCTCATTATGCGTGGTAGGGTTCTATGACTTATACATTAGATAAATATAGAAATATAGGTATTGCAGCTCATATTGATGCTGGTAAGACCACTGTTACTGAGCGTATATTGTTTTTCACAGGTGTGTCTCACAAAATAGGTGAAGTTCACGAAGGTGAAGCAACTATGGACTGGATGGAGCAAGAGCAAGAGCGTGGTATCACGATTCAGTCAGCTGCAACAACATGCTTTTGGAAAGACTGTCAAATTAATATTATTGACACTCCTGGCCACGTTGATTTCACTATAGAAGTGGGCCGTTCGTTACGTGTTTTAGATGGCGTAGTGAGTGTGTTTTGTGGTGTTGCCGGTGTGCAGCCTCAGTCAGAAACTGTATGGAGACAAGCAAGTCGTTACAGAGTTCCGTCAATTATTTTTGTTAATAAATTAGATCGCGTTGGGGCAGATTTTTTTGCTGCAGTTAATAGTGTTAATGACAAATTAGCAGAAGGCCGTTCTGTAGCGATGCAAATACCTATTGGCGAGTCAGAAAACTTTAATGGTATTATTGATGTGTTAACTGGTAAAATGGTTAAGTTTCATAATGATGCTAAAGACTTAGAGCCTCAGGTTACATGGGAAGATGCTCCTGCTGATTATGCTGATCAAATAGAAGAAATGAAAATGGAGATAATCGAAAAAGCTTGTGACGTAGACGAAGCGCTTGCTGAAAAGTTTTTGAATGAAGAAGAAATTTCTTTAGAAGAAATTAAAGCGGCTGTTCGTAAAGGTGTTGCAAAGCGTGAATTGTTTCCTGCTTTTTGTGGAACAGCATTTAAAAACAAAGGTGTACAGCTATTGTTAGACGCTGTAGTAGATTACTTGCCTTCACCATTAGATGTACCATCAATCAAAGGTATTGATGTAAAGACGGAGCAAGAAGTAGAGCGTAAGTCAGATAAATCAGAACCGTTTGCTGCTTTAGCGTTTAAAATTATGACAGATCCTTTTGTTGGAGTTTTAACATTTGCACGAGTATATTCTGGAGTGTTAAAGTCTGGTTCTTATGTATATAACGCTGCAAAGGGAACTAAAGAGCGCGTTAGTCGTTTGTTGCAAATGCATTCAAACAAGCGTGAAGAGATTAAGCAAGCTTCTGCTGGAGATATTGTAGCAATTGTAGGTATTAAAGACATTAATACTGGTGATACGTTATGTGACGAATCTCATCCTGTGTTGCTTGAGTCTATTGATATACCTGCTCCGGTTATTTCTACTTCAGTTGAGCCAAAAACTAAATCTGATTATGAAAAAATGGTTTTGGCTTTGAAAAAAATGAATCAAGAAGATCCTTCATTCCAATTTACTTATAATCATGAAACAGGTCAGACTGAAATTTCTGGTATGGGTGAACTGCATTTAGAGATTGTTGTTGATCGTTTGAAGCGTGAGCATAAAGTTGAAGTTGAGCAAGGCAAGTTGCAAGTTTCTTATAAGGAAACGATACAAAAGCCTGCAGATATAGAAGGTAAGTTTGTAAAACAATCTGGTGGTCGTGGACAATATGGTCACGTATGGTTGAAAATGGAACCTTTAGAGCGTGGTACAGGCTATCAATTTGAAAACGCAGTAGTTGGTGGAACTATTCCAAAAGAATATATACCTGCTGTTGAAAAAGGTATGAAAGAGGCTCTTGCTGAAGGTATTTTAACTGGCAGCCCTGTGGTTGACCTTAAAGTTACTCTTTATGATGGTTCTTATCACGATGTTGATTCATCTGAAGTGGCTTTTAAAATGGCTACAAAGATGGCGTTTCGAGAAGGTATGCAACAAGGTGCTTCTGTATTGTTAGAGCCTATTATGAAAGTTGAAGTTGACACTCCTGATGAATATCTTGGTGATGTTATGGGAGATCTAAACTCAAGACGAGGAAGAATCTTGGGTATGGAAACAAAAGGTTCAACACAAACAGTAAATGCTGAAGTTCCTTTAGGAGAAATGTTTGGTTATGCAACTCAGCTTCGTTCTTTAACAAAAGGTCGAGCTGGTTATTCCATGGAATTTGAGTGTTATAGAGAAGTAGCTAAAAGCGTACAAGAAGAAATTGTAGCAAGTAAGAAGTAATAGTTAGATTAAGTATAATTAGATTAAGTTGTTTTCAGGAGAACATTTTATGGCAAAAGGTACATTTGATCGTAGTAAGCCTCACGTAAACGTTGGTACAATTGGTCACGTTGATCATGGTAAAACTACTTTAACTGCAGCAATTACAAAGGTGCTGTCAAAATTTGGTGGTGCAGAAGCAAGAGATTTTAATCAAATTGATAATGCTCCAGAAGAAAAAGCTCGTGGTATTACAATTGCGACATCTCACGTTGAGTATACAACTCCTAACCGTCACTATGCACACGTAGACTGTCCTGGTCACGCTGATTATGTTAAAAACATGATTACAGGTGCTGCTCAAATGGACGGTGGTATTTTAGTTGTATCTGCAGCAGATGGTCCTATGCCTCAAACTCGTGAGCATATTTTACTTGCAAAAAACGTTAACGTTCCATCACTAGTTGTTTTCTTAAATAAAGTAGACATGGTAGATGATCCTGAAATGGTTGACATGGTAGAAGAAGAAATCAGAGAACTATTAAGTGAATATGGTTTCCCTGGTGATGAAATACCTGTAGTAAGAGGTTCTGCTCTTAAAGCATTAGAAGGCGATGAAGGCGAATTAGGTGAAAAAGCTATCATGAACTTAATGGAAGCTGTAGATTCATACATTCCTTTACCTGCTCGTGATGTTGATAAAGATTTCCTTATGCCAGTAGAAGGTGTGTTTTCTATTGAGGGACGTGGAACTGTAGCAACAGGAAGAATTGAAAAAGGTAAAGTTAAAATTGGTGATCCAGTACAGTTGATTGGTTTAGTAGACAATCCTATTGATACGACTGTAACAGGTATCGAAATGTTTAGAAAAAATCTTGATGAAGGTCAAGCGGGTGATAATGCTGGTTTGTTATTACGTGGTATTAAAAAAGATCAAGTAATACGTGGTATGGTTATTGCAAAACCGAAGTCAATTACTCCTCATAAAAAATTTAAAGCACAGGTATATGTTCTTTCAAAAGATGAAGGTGGTAGACATAGTCCTTTCTTTAATGGTTATCGTCCTCAGTTCTACTTTAGAACAACAGACGTTACAGGTGTTGTAACATTGCCTGAAGGTCGTGAAATGGTTATGCCTGGAGATGACGTGACATTAAACATTGAGTTAATTGCACCGATTGCTATGGAAAAAGATTTACGCTTTGCAATTCGTGAAGGTGGTAGAACTGTAGGTTCTGGTATCGTTACTGAAATTGTAGAGTAATTGCGGGTTGGATATTAGATGAAAAAACATAAGATTAGACTTACTTTAAAATCTTACGATCATCAATTGCTTGATAAAGCAGTAAAAGAAATTGCAATGACGGCAAAAAAAACAGGAACGGACCTTGTAGGTCCTGTTCCTCTGCCTAATAAGAAAAGATGTTTTACTGTTTTGCGTTCAACATTTGTTAACAAAAAATCAAGAGAACAATTTGAAATTATTACGCATAAGCGCATTTTAGAAATGATTTCACCGTCAGATCAAACAATGGCTGCGTTAATGAAGTTGAATATATCTGCTGGTGTAGATGTCGAGATTAAGTAAGATAGAGGAAAATTATGATACAAGGTTTTTGGGGCCGCAAGGTAGGAATGACTCAGATATTTTCTGAAGACAACAAGGTTGTCCCAGTGACCGCTGTTGATGTATCTGGGTGGTTTGTATCTCAAATTAAAACAGAAGAAAAAGATGGATACAATGCTGTTCAGGTTGCATATGTACGTAATAAGTATCAAGATGCATCTTTTGAAATGGATTGGCTTAAAAATAAGGCAAAATATTTCCGTTGGGTAAGAGAAATTCCTTTTACACAAATAGTAGATGACGTTGAAGTTGGACAAGCGTTTAACTTTTCAAGTATTGTTACAGAAAAAGAAACAGTGGATGTTGTTGGAACAACAAAAGGGTGTGGTTTTGCAGGTGTTATGCGTAAGCATAATTATGCAGGTGGACCTAAGGGTCATGGCTCTATGTTTAAAAGAAAACCTGGAAGTATAGGTTTTATGTGTGCAACTGGTAAAGTTATCAAGGGTAAAGGTATGCCTGGGCACATGGGTGTTAAACGTAGAACAACCAAGAGTCTTAAAGTGGTTCAAATTAAGCCAGACGATAGCCTAATTTTAATTAAAGGGTCTATGGCTGGTAAGTCAGGTTCTCTAGTGTTTGTTCGCAAGTGTGGATAATATATGAATAAACAAGTTGAAAAAAACAATGAAAAAGCAAAATCAAGTAATCTTGCTTTAATATCTGCAAAAGATATTGGTCTTGATAAATTTGCTGAAAATACAACGCAAGAATATGCTGTTTGGGTAAGAGTATTACTTCAAAATTGGCGTCAAGGAACTGTGAGCTGTAAAGCTCGTAGTGAGGTTTCTTATACAAATAAAAAACCTTGGAAACAAAAAGGAACAGGGCGTGCGCGTGCTGGAAGTGCAAGATCTCCGCTTTGGAGAGGTGGAGGTGTTACGTTTGGACCTCAACCACGAGTAAAAACTTTAAAAATTAATAAAAAAAGTAAGTCTCGTGTATTGTCAGCATTGATTGCAGAGTATGCAAATAAGAATATGTTGCATACGTTAGATTGGCACTTGTCAGAAGAGCGTCCATCTACATCATCTGTTCAAAAAGCATTATATAACGCTGGTCTTACAAATAAAAAAGTGACTTTGTTTTTAGATAGACAAGATATTAATCATTGGATGTCTGTAAGAAATCTAGCAAATGTACAAGTACTATCATTTGATGATGTAAATGCATATGATTTGTCTCTTGGCAATTGTATCGTTGTGTTTAAAAAAGATTATGACTTGTTTAAAAATATGGTGAAAAAATGGAACTAAGTATCTACGATATAATTGTGGGTCCTGTTGTGTCAAGCAAGGCATATCAGTTACATCAATTAATGAAAAAAATTATGTTTCAGGTTCATGTTGAGGCGAATAAGCCTTTAGTTCGTGAAGCGGTAACAAAGCTTTTTAATGTAGAAGTAGATTCTGTTCGTATTGTTGTACGAAAAGGTAAGCGTAAAGTTTCTCGCTCTAGAAACGTTAGTCATGATCCTATGAAAAAAGTAGCAATTGTTACTTTGAAAAAAGATTATGACATTAATCTTTTTGGCAATGTTGGATATGATGCACAAGCAAATACAGAAAAAGTGCAAGAAGCTTCTACAGAACAAGTGAAAGGATAAGTTGTGGCGATTATTACAAGAAAACCAAGAAACTCATCTTTACGATTCCAAACATTTGTAGATACTTCTCATCTTTCAAAAAATGATCCAGAAAAAAGCTTAACAGTTGGATTACGAAAAAAAGGTGGCAGAAACGCTTATGGTCGCATTACTGTTCGTCACAGAGGTGGTGGTGCGCGTAGAAAATATCGTGTAGTAGATTTCTTACGTTCTGTTCGCGATGTTGAAGCTGTTATTAAAACACTTGAGTATGATCCAAATAGAAACGTTCATATAGGTTTGGCAGTTTATAAAAATGGTGATAAAAGATATATTTTATTACCTGATGGATTAAAAGTAGGTGATACTGTTATAGCAGGTCAAAAAGTTGATCCTAAAGTTGGAAATTGTTTACCAATACGAAATGTTCCGGTAGGTTTTTTTATACATAATGTAGAAATTAAACGTGGATCTGGTGGAAAACTTGCACGAAGTGCTGGGACTTCTATTCAAATTATTGGTAAAGGTGATGATTTTGCAACGTTAAAGATGCCATCAGGTGAAGTTCGCATGTTATCATTAGATTGTTGGGCAACAGTAGGTGTTTTAAGTAATGCAGATTATAAAAACATTTCTTGGGGTAAAGCTGGAAGAACACGTCATCGTGGTTTTCGTCCAACAGTTCGAGGTATGGCTATGAACCCTGTAGATCATCCACATGGTGGTGGTGAAGGAAGGTCTAAGTCAGGTTCTCATCCAATGAGTCCTTGGGGTAAGGGCTGTAAAGGGACTAGAACTCGTCGTAAGAAAAATAATTTGATAGTTAGAAGACGTAAATAGTATTGATAAATGGAATAACGTATGGCTAGATCAGCAAAAAAAGGCCCTTTTGTAGATCCTTCAGTTTTGAAAAAAGTTGAAAAAGCAAAATCTGCTTCAAAAAGAGAAGTTATTAAAACTTGGTCTAGAAGAAGTATGATTTTACCAGACTTTGTGGGATTGACATTTGCGGTTCATAATGGAAAAAAATTTGTTGAAATTTTTGTTACCGAAAACATGGTTGGACATTGTTTTGGTGAATTTTCTCCAACAAGAACATTTAGAATGCACAGTGGACAGAAGTAAAACAGGCATGCTAGGTAAGAGGTAAAGCGTGTTTTGCTTGAGTTGCTCTTACATTTTGTTAAAATATTAATGTGAATAGAATAAATGGGTAAAACATGGACTTTACAGCGTCAGCAAAATTTATAAAACGATCTCCATATAAACTAAGACCGATCGTTGATGTAATTAGAGGAAAAAACGCTCAATATGCGTTAGATTGGTTAAAAGTATATGGATTAAAAAAATCTTCTTCAATAAAAAAGCTTTTAGAGTCAGCTATTGCAAATGCAAAAAATAAGCAAGAAGATTTACAAACAAAAGATTTAAAAGTGGCTACAATATGTGTCGACGAAGGACCTGTATTTAAGTACTTTAAGCCTTCTGCTATGGGTAGATCGCTTGTTATAAGAAAAAGGCTTAGCCATATGAAGATTGTTTTAAAGCAAGTTAATGTTACAGATAAACAAGGATAAAAGGATACTTTGTGGGTCAAAAAGTTAATCCGATAGGATTTCGTGTCGGTGTTTACAGAGATTGGGATGCGCAGTGGTTTCCAAGAAGTTCTACAAAAGGATCTTATGGAAAAGAACTGCAAGATGATTTAGCAGTTCGTAAATACTTAGACAAAGCTTTAGAGCGAGCAGAAGTGTCTCGTGTTGAAATAAAAAAAACTGGCGGAGTTGTTAAAGTTATAGTTCATTCAAGTCGTCCTGGCCTTATCATAGGTAAAAAAGGACAAGATGTTGAAAAACTAAAAAAAGAACTCGCTAAAATATTGCAAGTAGGTAGCGTTGATGTTTCTGTAGAAGAAGTTCAAAATCCAGAAGTAGACGCAGTTCTTGTTGCAAAAAATATAGCTTCTCAGTTAGAAAGACGAGCAAATTTTAAAAAGCTTATGAAAAGAGCAACAGCTTCTGCAATGAGAGCAGGTGCTCGAGGTATTAAAATTTGTTGTAAAGGGCGTTTGAATGGAGCTGAAATTGCTCGTGCAGAATGGGCAAGGGTAGGATCTGTTCCTTTACATACATTACGTGCAGACATTGGTTATGGATATGCTCGTGCAAACACGATTTATGGAATTATAGGTGTAAAGGTTTGGATCTGCGTTGGTGAATACCAAACAAAATAAAACAGAAAGAGCAAAGCCATGTTGATGCCAAAAAAAGTAAAATTTAGAAAAACTCAACGAGGAAGAATGACTGGCCTCTCAAAGGGTGCACGTACTCTTGAGTTTGGAGAATATGGATTACAAGCAGTGGAACCATGCTGGATGACTGCCCAACAAATTGAGTCTATGCGAATTACTATTTCTCGTAGAATCAAAAAAATTGGAAAAATGTTCTTACGAGTGTTTCCAGATAAACCTGTAAGTAAAAAACCTTTAGAGACTCGTATGGGTAAGGGTAAAGGTAATCCTGAATTTTGGGTTGCAGTAGTTAAGCGAGGCCGCCTTATCTGTGAATTAGCAGATGTGAGTGAAGATATCGCAAGAGAGATTTTAAAAGTTGCTTCTTACAAACTTCCAATTAAAACAAAGTTTGTTAAGAAGGGGTCTGAGCTATGAAAAAAAACATTAAAGAAGAATTAAAAAATATGGCACAGCAAGATTTATTGAATCGTGCCAATGAAATACGAAAAGAGTTATTTTTGGTAAGGATGAAAAAAGTTTCAAATCCTGAAAAAAATACAGCTTTAGAAAAGGGTTTACGCAAAAAATTAGCTTGTGCGTTGACTTTTCTAAGACAAAGGGAATTACATGGCGAACCATAAAAAACAGTTTTTTACAGGGAAAGTAGTTTCTGATGTTATGGATAAAACTGTTGTAGTTGAAAACATTAGATACTTTAAGCACGAAAAATTTCATAAATTTGTACGAGCAACAAAAAAGTATAAAGTACATGATGAAAAAAACGAAGCAAAAAACGGTGATACAATAGAGTTTTATCTAGGTGCTCCTAAATCTAAAACAAAATATATGCATTTACATCGAATTGTTTCTGCAGGAGTTAAATTATGATACAAAAAGAATCGTTTTTAAAAGTTGCTGATAATTCAGGAGCAAAGCTTTTAAAATGTTTTCATATAGCAGGTAGCACAAGAAAAAGATTTGCTTATATTGGTGACATTGTAAAATGCTCTGTAAAAGCTGCAATCCCTTCAGGTATGGTTAAGAAGGGTGATGTTGTAGATGTTGTAATTGTGCGAACAAAAAAAGAATTACGCAGAGCAGATGGTTCTTACATTCGTTTTAGTGAAAATGCTGGCGTAATCGTTAAAGATGGTCAAATGATTGGCACAAGGATTTTTGGACCAATTGCTCGTGAAATTCGTGCAAAGGGATATTCAAAAATTATTTCTTCAGCGCCAGAAGTTGTATAGGAATTAAGGTTATGAAAAGCAGGTTGAAGAAAAACGAAAAAGTAATGGTAGTGGCAGGAAAAGACAAGGGTAAAGTTGGTGAAGTACTGGAACTTTGCTGTAAATATGGTAAAGTTAAAGTACGGGGAGTGAATATGATCACTCGACATGTAAAAGCTCGTAAACAAGGTGAAGTTGGCGGAATACAAAAAAGAGAAGCTTATATTCATGCTTCAAATGTAATGCCAATTGATTCTATGACGGGTAAGCCAGTTCGAGTAAAAAAAATAGCCAAGAGTTAGTATATAACACGTAAGAACTGGTAAAAGGATTAATAAAAGTGAATCGTTTAGAAAAATTATATAAAGAAAAACTTGTACAATCTTTGCAAAAAGATCTTGGTTTAAGCAATATCATGCAAGTTCCAAAAATTTCTAAAATTGTTTTGAATATTGGTGTAAAAGAAGCTGTAACTGATAAAAAAATATTATCAGGTGTACGAAATATTCTTTCAATCATTGCTGGACAATCAGCTGTTGAAACTGTAGCAAAAAAATCAATTGCTGGTTTTAAGATTCGTCAAGGAATGTCATTAGGAACTAAAGTGACTTTGCGAGGAAAGCGTATGTATGAGTTTTTAGATAGACTTATTAACTTAGCTTTGCCAACAGTTAGAGATTTTAGAGGGGTTCCTACAAAATTTGATCGTCAAGGAAACTTTAATCTCGGTATTAAAGAATGGGTTGTGTTTCCGGGTGTTGATTATGATACTTTTAGCAAAGTTTTTGGCTTAAATGTTTCTATTCAAACAACAACAAATAATGATGATCATGCATATGCATTGCTAAAAAGTTTCAATATGCCTTTTGTACGAGATAAAAGATAGGTAGATTATGTCAAAAAAGTCTATAATAGAGCGAAATAAAAAGCGTGAGCGCTTAGTAGAAAGATTCAGAGAAAAAAGACAAGAATTAAAAAAGCAAGCATCTAATGAAAGTCTTTCTTTAGAAGAGCGTATGGCTGCTCAAGCAAAGTTGACAAAGTTACCAAAAAACTCAAGTTCTGTGCGCATTAGAAAGCGTTGTTCACAAACAGGTAGACCTCGTGGCTATTTGGGTTTTTTCGGAGTTTCTCGAATTGTATTTAGAGAACTTGCTTCTTCAGGTATTTTGCCTGGTGTCAAAAAGTCAAGTTGGTAAAATGGTTGCTATAAGGGATTAATGTGTCAAAAGATGTTATTGCTGATTTTTTAACAGTTATTCGTAATGGAATTATGCGTTCTAAGGGATTCGTTACGACTCAATATTCAAAACTTAGACATGAAATTGCTCTGATTCTTAAAGAAGAGGGTTTCATTACAGATGTTGTAGTAGAAAACAATGATGGGCAAAAGCAGGTTAAAATTGTACTAAAATATGTTGATGGTGAATCAGTAATTCATGAAATGAAACGCATAAGTAAGCCAAGCCGTCGTATATATAAGCATATTGACAATATAAAACCTGTAATTGGAGGCTTGGGTGTGTCAATATTGACAACAAACAAGGGTATTATGACAGATAAGACAGCGCAACAACAGCGTGTTGGTGGCGAATTAATTTGTACCGTTTGGTAGCAAAGGGGACTGAGTATGTCTAAAATTGGTAGAAAGCCTATTTCAATACAAGGTGTAGATGTTGCAGTAGATGGACAAGTTGTTACTTACAAAGGTCAAAAAGCCGAAGGGACATACTTGTTACCAGATTGTTTGCGCGTTAAAAAAGATAATGACACTCTTGTTATAGAGTTGGCAAATCCAAAAGATAAAAAAAATAAAAACTTTTGGGGAATGCATCGTGCATTATTAGCAAATGAGATTGCTGGTTCTAGAGAAGAATTTACAACAACAGTAGTTATTGTTGGTTTAGGTTACAAAGGCGAACTGAAAGGAGATTCTATAGAGTTTTCTTTGGGTTATAGTCATAAAATAAATTTTAAAATTCCAGAAAAAGTTAAAGTTGAAATTGATAAAAGTGGTCAAAATCTAAAAGTTATTTCAACAGATAAATTTTTAATGGGTGACGTTGCTCAACGTATTTGTGCTTTGAGACGACCTGAGCCGTATAAGGGGACAGGTGTTCGTTTGCAATCAGAACAAATCTTGAGAAAAGTTGGTAAAAGCTAAAGATTAGTTGCAAGGGAATAAAAAATGAAAACAAAAAAAATCCAACAAAGACGCAAGCGTAGAGCAAATAGAGTTCGTATTGCTCTAGAAAATGCTTCAGGAAGATTAAGAGTTTCTGTTTTTAGAAGTTTGAATCATATTTATGCACAAATAATTGATGATCAAGCACAAAAAACGATTGTTTCATCTTCATCTTTAAAAATTAAACAAGAAAAAGCTGATAAGAAAGCTATTGCAAAATCTGTTGGATTAGATCTTGCAAAAAAAGCTTTAAATGCAAAAGTCGAACAAGCTTGTTTTGATCGTGGAGCATATTTGTATCATGGTCGTATTAAGTCTTTAGCAGAAGGCTTAAGAGAAGGTGGCTTGAAAATATAACGTTATAAAGATTTGGTATTAAAACTATGAGTAAAAAACAAATACAAGAAGAAGCTAAAACATCTTTTGAAAGAGCGGTGAGCGTTCGACGAGTTACAAAAGTTACTAAAGGTGGAAAACGTTTTGCGTTTTCAGCTTTTGTAATTTCAGGTGATCGTCAGGGTAAAGTGGGTATTGCGATAGGAAAAGGACGTGACGTTTCTGCAGCAATTTCAAAGGCAACAGCAAAAGCAAGTAAATCACGAATCTCTGTTCCATTATACGGAACGACTGTGCCATATAGCGTAGAAGGTTCTCATGGTGCTTGTAAAGTAATTATTCAATCAGCTTCTAAGGGTACTGGTATTATTGCAGGTGGTCCTGTGCGTGCTGTTATGGAGTCAATAGGTGTTAAAGATATTTTAACAAAATCTTTTGGTTCTTCTAATAATATTAATGTTGTTAAAGCAACGTTAAATGCGCTTGCTAAGTTAAGATCTGCAAAGCACATTGCTAAGTTAAGAGGTAAAACTGTACAGCAAGTAATGCGAGGAAACAATGTTGCAGCTAAATAATTTAGATAAATTAACAAAAAAAAGAAAAAGAGTTGGTCGAGGCGGTAGTCGTGGTGGTACATCTGGCAAAGGTCATAAAGGTCAAAAGGCTCGATCTGGAGGAAAAGTGCCTGCGTACTTTGAGGGTGGACAAATGTCTATTACTCGACGTTTGCCAAAACGCGGTTTTAAAAATTATGATTTTAAAACAGAATATGCATTAATAACTCTTGATCAATTAAATCGTTTGTTTGCAAATGAAACAACTGTAACAAAAGAAATGGTTATTGAGGCGGGTGTTAGTAAAAAGGGACAAAAAGTCAAGCTTCTTGCTACTGGTATGTTAGATAAAAAGTTAATTTTAGAAATTGATGCATGTAGCAAATCAGCAAAAGAAGCTGTTGAACGTGTAGGTGGCGAAGTAAAACTCTTACAGGAGTAGTATAAACGTGGTTTTATTAAAAAGTTTTCGAAACATATTTGCGATATCTGAATTACGCAAAAAAATTGGATTTACTTTAGCGGTATTGATTATAGATCGCTTAGGTACTTATATACCAGTTATTGGTGTAGATGTTCCAAAGTTAACAGAGATAATACAGCATCAAGCTGGATTTGGCGGGTTGCTGGGTTATTTTGATTTATTTTCGGGTGGAGCTCTTGGTCGTTGTACTGTATTTGCGTTAGGAATAGCTCCATACATTACAGCTTCTATTATGTTGCAAATTCTGGGAATGACTATTCCTAGTTTAGAGCAACTATTAAAAGAAGGCGAATATGGTCGAAAAATTATTAACCAATACACAAGATATTTAACATTAGGTTTAAGTTTTGTGTATAGTTTTACTTATGCATCTTATTTAGAGTATCATGGGTTAGTTATTACTCCAGGTTGGTCATTTAAATTGTTATTTATGTTAACTTTGACTGCTGGAGCTATGCTTGTAATGTGGCTTGGTGATCAAATATCATTATATGGCATTGGAAATGGTTCTTCTGTTATTATTTTTGCAGGGATTGTTTCTCGTTATCCTGGAATGATAGGACGATTAATAGCTCAAGTACAAGAAGGTAATGTGCATGTTTTTATGGCATTAGCTGTATTGTTGGCATTTTTATTTATTACTGCTTCTATAGTTTTTTTAGAAAAAGGTGAAAGAAAAATACCTGTACAATATGCAAGAAGAATAGTTGGTAATCGTGTATATGGTGGACAAAGTAGTTATATACCATTTAAAATTAATAGTGCTGGAATTATGCCTGTTATATTTGCTTCTACCATTCTAAGATTTCCTTATATGCTTGCAACTATGTTATCAAGTAAATTACCTATGGTAAGTAATGCTCTTTTGGCTGTTAGTTCAGGACCATTCTTATATGTAGCAGAATTTTTATTGATTATTATGTTCTCATTCTTTTATACAGCTCTTGCTATTAATCCTGAAGAATTAGCAGATAATATTAAAAAGAATGGTGGTTTTATTCCCGGTGTTAGGCCAGGTAAGCAAACAGTTAATTATTTTGAATATTTATTAAATAGAATAGGTTTGGTTGGTGCTGTATATTTAGCAACTTTAGCACTATTGCCTGCTATTTTACAATTATTATTTGGAGTTCCGTTTGAAGAATCAGGAACATCAATGTTAATCGTTGTTGGTGTTGCGCTTGAATTATCAAGTCAAATCGAATCATATTTAATTGAACACCGTTATGAAGGCTTTCTTTCTGGTGGGAGATTAAAACGTTGAAGCAGAATAGAGTATTTTTATTCATGGGCCCTCCTGGTTCAGGAAAGGGTACTTTATCAGCTTTATGTGTAGAGCGTTTTGGTTGGTATCAGCTTTCTACTGGTAATTTGTGTAGAGATCATATTCAAAAAAATACTGATCTTGGAAAACAAATAAAAGAAGCAATTAATAAGGGCGAACTTGTGAATGACCATGTTATTGCAGATATGGTTAAAGAATGGATCGTTTCTCAAGATACAATGCCAGAGGCAATTATTTTTGATGGATATCCACGTACTAAAACACAAGCAGAGCTGTTATATAAGCTTTTACAAGATGTTATGGTTGATTCTGAATTAGTTTTGATAAAACTTCATGTAGATGCTGATATTATTGCAGAAAGAATTCTTTCTCGGGTATCTTGTTCAAATAAAAAATGTCAGAGAGTTTATTCTCTTATGAATAACTCTCAAGCTAAATCGAAGTCGTTAATGATTTGTGATGACTGTAAAAGTCCTCTAAAAAAACGTTCTGATGATACTCAAGATGCTTTGAAAAACAGAATTCAAATTTATTATAATCATGAGCAAGAAATTTTAAACTTTTATGTTAATAAAGGTATGAATGTAGGCATGATTAATGCAGCTCAGACTGTACAAGATGTGTTTAATGATTTTACAAAATTTGCAGAGCACAAAGATTATGTCTGTTAAAATTAAAAATAAACAAGCTATTGATAAAATGAGAACAGCAGGGTTATTGTTGGCTAGCATCTTTGAAGATGTTGAAAGTCTTGTTAAAGAAGGCATTTCAACTTTAAGTATTGATACATGGATTACAGAACAATTATTGAAAAAAGGTCTTATTTCTCAATCTAAGGGATATCATGGATATCAACATGTTAGCTGTATATCAGTTAACGATGTAGTTGTACATGGAGTTCCAAGCAATAATGTACTTTTACAAAAAGGTGACATTGTAAAAGTAGATGTTTGTGCTGCTTGGGAAGGATATTGTGCAGATATGGCAAGATGTTTTATTGTTGGTAAAAAAACAGACGAAAGAACAGCTCATATTATTGCAGTTGCTCAGCAAGCATTAGATTTGGGTATAGCTCAAGCAGTTGTAGGAAATAGATTGTTTGATATTTCTGCAGCTATTCAAAATTGTGTTGAAAAGCAAGGGTATGGTATTGTAAGAGACTTTGCTGGTCATGGTATAGGTAAAAAAATGCATGAAGAGCCAGATGTTCCAAATTTTGGAGATTTTGGAACAGGAATGAGGTTGAAATCAGGCATGACATTTGCTATTGAGCCTATGATTACACAAGGTTCATATGAAGTGCAAATTGATAACGATGGTTGGACTGCAAGAACAAAAGATGCCTCATTAGCGGTTCATGTAGAAGATACTGTACTAATTACAGATAATGGTCCAGAAATTTTAACAAGACCGTCAAAATAATGTATACTATAAGGGTTATATGAAACAAAAAGATGATGTTGTTCGAATTGATGGAATTGTAAAAGAAACATTGCCAAATGCAATGTTTAAAGTAGAAGTAGAAGGTGGGCACGTAATATTGGGGCATGTTTCAGGTAAAATGCGTATGAATTATATAAGAATTTTACCAGGAGATAAAGTAAGCTTGGAGCTTTCTCCTTATGATTTAACAAGGGGAAGAATTGTGCGTAGGTATAAGAATTAAAATTTTTTTTTAGCAGAAAGCTGATATAATGAAAGTAAAGACATCTGTAAAAAAAATTTGTGGCGATTGTCGAGTAATCCGCCGAAATCGTGTGGTACGGGTAATTTGTAAAAAAAACCCAAAGCATAAACAACGTCAAGGATAAAGGTCAGATATGGCAAGAATTTCAGGGGTAAATTTACCAGCTCATAAACGTGTAGAATATGGTCTTACATATGTTTATGGAATTGGTGTCAAAACATCGCGTGATATTTTGACATCATTAAGTATTGATTTTGATACGCGAGTTAAAAACTTAACAGATCAGCAAATATTTGCTATCCAAAAAAAAGTAACTGATGAATATAAAGCAGAAGGTGATCTAAGAAAAGAAGTGCTTATGGATGTTAAGCGACTTCAAGAAATAGGTTCATATCGTGGATTAAGACATAAAAAAGGTCTTCCATCTCGTGGTCAGCGTACAAAAACAAATGCTAGAACACGTAAAGGTCCACGTCGTGCTGGTTCTGCGGTAGCATTAAAGCGTAAAGTAACTAAGAAATAGATTTTTTGATTAGGTAAAAGATATTATGGCGTTCAAAAAAAAATCAAAGAAAGTTAAACGACAGCTTACAGCAGCAGTTGCTCATGTTAAGTCTACGTTTAATAATACACTGGTAACAATTACTTCGTTAGAAGGTGATGTTGTTTTAGCATGTAGTGCGGGTAGATTAGGTTTTAAAGGTTCAAGAAAAGGTACACCTTTTGCAGCATCTCAAGTTGCTAGTACTTTAGCAAAAGATATGCAAGGAATGGGAGTTAAGTCTTTAGAGATTAACTTGCAAGGTCCTGGTTCTGGTCGAGATTCAGTTGTAAGAGCTTTTCAAGGTTCAGGGTTACATATTTCTGTTTTAAGAGATGTTACTCCTTTACCTCATAATGGAACTCGTCCACCTAAAAAGCGTCGTGTATAATTTAAAGATTAATATTCAAGATTGATGGTTGTGTGAATATGGTAAATAAACCGAATACAAAAAATAAAGTAAAAGAACAAAAAAATGAAGCTGCAGGAAGTGAAAAAACTGCTAAAAAAAAGTTTAAAAGAACTTCTGAGTATGGACGTCAGCTTGAAGAAAAGCAAAAAGTAAAACGTTCATATGGTTTACGAGAAAAGCAGTTTCGTAACTTATTTGGTAAAGCAACACGTATGGAAGGTGCTCCTGGTGAAAACTTGTTGAGCTTGTTAGAGCGTCGTTTAGATAATGCAGTTTTTAGATTGAAAATGACAATTTCTGCACGTCAAGCTCGTCAAGTAATTGTTCACGGCCACATTCTTGTTAATGGGAAAAAAGTAACAGCGCCAGCATATTTAACATCTCCAGGTGATGTTATTAGCTTAGAACAAAATTCATTGAAAAAAGAAAAGTTTTTAGAAACAGTTGTTGATAAACGTATGAATATTGCAATTAAAGTACCAGAGTGGCTTGAGTTAACTAAGCAAAATCGTTCTGGTAAAATATTGCGTTATCCAACAAGAAATGATGTACAGTTCCCAGTAGAAGAACACTTGATTGTTGAGTTGTACTCAAGATAGTAGGGAGTTGTTGGTGATAGTGAAATTTGATACTGTTAAGTGATTAGGGAATGTTATGTTAAAATCAACGTATAAACCATTAATTCTTCCTAAGTTAGGTTGGGATAAAAATTCAATGACGCAAACGTTTGGGGCATTAGTTGCTCAACCGTTAGAGCCTGGATTTGGTGTTACGTTAGGTAATGCTTTAAGAAGATCTTTGCTTGGTGCAATAGAAGGATCTGCTGTAACATCTGTTATTATTAAAGGTGTTAATAATGAATTTGCTACATTACCAGGTGTTGCACAAGATACGATGCAACTTGTATTGAGCATGAAGCAAATTGTTATTAAAAATACAGAAAATAAAAGTGGTACGATGAAGCTTAATGTTGCCGCTGAAAAACAAGAAAGAATTGTTACGGTAGCTGATATTGTTCCAGATAGTCATTTAGAGCTAGTTAATAAAGACCATGTTCTTGCGCATTTAGCAGCAGGTGCTTCATTAGACATAGAGTTTTTTGTTGAATCAGGACGTGGATATCAACTTGCTCAGTGGCCAATTGGAACTTCATTAGAAAAAGATGGTAGAATTTATTTAGATGCTATGTTTTCTCCTGTAAGAAATGTTGCTTTGAGTGTTGAAAAAACACGTGTCGGTAAAGATATTGATTATGATAAAATGATATTAGAGATTACAACAAATGGAGCAGAGTCTCCTGTTGATGTTGTTAATTATGCAGTATCTACATTACGTACTCAATTAGAAAACTTTTTAATGGATAAAGAAATACCATTCAATGAAATTTCTGCTCCTGCAGAGCAAGATGTCACAGAGCAGGATGATGACGTTGATGATGAAGGGTTAAAAGATCTTCCATTAGAAGTATTATTAAAATCTATCGATGAACTAGAGTTATCAGCTCGTGCTCATAATTGTTTAGCAAATGCAAATATTGAGCGAGTAATAGACTTAGTAAATGTTTCAGAAGATGATAGTTTACGTATCAAAAACTTTGGTAGAAAATCTCTTGATGAAGTTAAGGATATCTTAAGATCATTAGGTTTGCGTTTTGGTATGAATCTAAAAGAAGAAGCTATAGCAAAAGCGTTAAAAAAAAGAAATGCAGGAAAATAGTTGTTGCTAATTGTTAATTAGTACCTTGTAAGGAATAATTGTTATGAGACATCTCAGTGGTAAAAAAAAGTTAAACTTGAAACATTCTCACCGTAAAGCTTATATGAGAAATCAAGTAATTCATTTAATTAACTATGGTCATATTACAACAACATTAGCTGGGGCAAAAGAAATTCGTCGTTTTGCAGAAAAAATGGTTACTCTTGCTGCAAAAAGTAGTGACTTCAATGCAAAGCGTCGTGCAAAACAATTATTGCCATATAGCGATGTAGCTTTGAAAAAATTATTTGAAGAAGTTGCTCCACAATACACGGATAGACCAGGTGGTTATACAAGAATTTTACGTTTAGGTAGAAGAGCGAGTGACAGTGCATCAATGGCACGTTTGCAGTGGGTGTAATGCACGCTGAAAATAGATCATTGATTGAGCAAAAAATTGTTCAAGAGCTCGATAAATTAGAGCCATATATTCATTCTCATGGTGGTCGAATTGAGTTTGTAAAATTTGAACAATCAATAGTATATTTAAGATTGCATGGGACATGTGTAGACTGTCCCCTTTCTTTTTATACGTTAACTTATGGAATTGAACGACAGTTACAATTAAAAGTATTAAAAAATATTCGTGTCGAAACTATTGAGTAATAGTTTCTGTCTGGTTAAAAATAAATTTTATTACATTATTAAAATGTGGGTTATCAGTATTATTATGAATGCTAAAAAAAGATTTATAATTTTTGTATTATTCGTAAATTTTTGTTCTATAGAGTGTCATTTCAATTTTGAAATTTTACAAAATACAGTAAGTACTATAGAAAATAAAGTTAAAAATATAATTGCTCCAAATTATGTAGAACAATATTATCAAAGAAAAAATAACCAAAGTGTAGTAAATGATACAGTGCAAAATGATTTTTTAAGTAATGTAATTTTACAAAAAGAGAACATGTATATTATTACAGGTTTTTGCATTATAGTATCTGTTTTATACGGTGTGAAAAATATATTTAAGCAACAAAAAATGACATTTGAAGATATTGTGCAAGACAGTTTGTTTGATTTGCATCACAAAAACAATGATCAGAGAAAAGATATTTTTTTACAAGAATTACGACGTAATGGTTATAACTCACCATATTATCAAAGAAAAAGTGATAAAATTTTAACAGAGTTAGGTTTGTAATTTCATAGCTATTTCACATACATACAAAAAAAAGTATTTATAGAAATTAAATGAAATTTGTTTCCTTTTTAAGCTTTAATTGGTTGCAAAGTTTTATTTCTTGTAGTAATATTATTCCTATAAATAATAAGTCCTTTATTAAGTGATTTATTCCGGAAAGTCTCTTTAGGGAAAACGTTTTTATAACTTGTATATTATTCATTTTATTATAACCATTTGTATTTAGGAGTTTTCATGATACAAAAATGGAAAAGCATTGTTACAGGATTTATGTTAACTGCAGCAATGACCTCTCAATCTTTTCATTCTACAGCTATTGCGCATTGTGTAGGTAGTGCTAACTTAGGAACAGCAAGTGCAGCTGCAAATGCAACAAAAGCAACTGCTGCAACAACAAATGTTAAAGAAGATAGCAAAGTGAATGCTACAAAAAATAACGTAGAAGAAAAAGTTTCAGATGCAGAATCTGCTACAGAGCAAACAAATGTTGCTTCTGAATCTGCTACAAATGCAGCACCAAAAGAAACTTCTCAAGCAATTGCAGCTCGTTGGGCAAATAGAGTAAAAGAGTTACCTGGTAACGCTTTAAATCGTGCTCGTACAGTTTGGAACGGTCAAGCAGTTTCAGAAAATGAATCAGCAACTACAGAATCAACACAAGAAGAAAAACCAAATTCTTCAGTTTTAAAACTTGAAAACGCAAAATCTTGGTTTACTAAAAAAACTGTAGGCGGAGCTACTGCTGTAGCAGGTCTTGGTGCATTAGCTTACTATTATAAAGATCAATTACAAGAATTAGCTCAAGGTAAACCAGAAGAAGCTGTTTCAACATGGAAAGATAAAGTATCTTTAAAAAATGCAGGAATAGCTGCATTAGTAAGTGCGTTTGGTTTTGGTGTATATAAGTATATAACTCAAATTCAAACATTAGAAGAACTATTAGAAGTATATGTATTCAATACAACTGAAACAGATGCTCAAATAGTTGAAAAAAATGTAATGGATGCAGCTGAGTATTATGGTTTTACTTCAGATGAAGATCAAGCTGTTATTAAAACTGCTTTACAAGAAGCTGGATTTGTAAATACTTTATAATAATTTAGTATTTTAAAATTTTTAATAAAAAAGACAAGCAAGGTTAATCGTTGCTTGTCTTTTTTATTAAAAAAAAATTAACATAAAATAAAAATCAAAACTCTATTTTAATTGTATATGTTGCAGGTTGTTAGTATACTAAAAAAACATCAATTGTAAGGTTGACATGTGTAATTATTCTAAAATTATCATATGTCACTTTTTATCAAAATAAGGATTATAGATGCATAAAAAATATATAGCTTTGTTCATTTTATTGTTTTTAGGAAATACTTCTATTGTAAAAGTATCGTTTGAAGATGTGTATGTTAAAGATTCTTTGCCTTTATCTAAAAAAATTACTAATTGGGTTACAGGTATTATGCCTACAACATCGATCATTAGTGATAATTATAATAAAACAATAGCATCTTTACATAATCGGATATCTAAAACAGAAAATAAAATTGAAAAACAAAATGCTATAGTGTTATACAAAAATTATATTGTTTCTGGTTTAACTATAGGAGTTGCATTATCTATAATTGCTTATTATTATGATGTATTTGATATAAAAAATCAGTCTCAAGAAACAATGAAAGAAATCAGAGAAATAATTTTAGATGTGTTACATAATTCGGCAATATCTAAAGAGCAAAAGTTACATAAAGTATTTCAAGAACTCTCTCAAAATGGATATGATAATATTGTTGTCTATAATGAAAATTTATTTGATATAAATGATACATTTAGAGTTGATATTCATGAAAATATCGTAAAAGTTACGATACGTTAATTAGTTATCAAGAAAAAAAGCTTTAGTGAATCTAAAGCTTTTTTTCTTGATAACTTTTTGGTTTGTAAATAGACTATTTTTGATTATCCTTGTTCAATAATAGTAACGCTGCTACCAGATCGTTTTTTTTCTACAATAAATTGTACTGGAAACTGTTCTTTCATTTCAGGTAAATGTGAAACAATAATCACTTTCGCAAAGTCATCTTGGATTTTATAAATGTTATCCATAATGAGTTGTAATCCTTCTTCATCTTGTGAACCAAATCCTTCATCAATGAAAATAGTTTGTAAAGTTGTACCTGCTTTACGTGCAAGAAGTTTAGATATACCTATACGTAAAGCAAAGTCAATTCTGAAGGCTTCTCCTCCTGAAAACAATTCATAATCACGTAAACCAAAAGAATCTGAAATTTTAATATCAAGAGTTTCTTTGCTTCCGCCTTTTTTTAAGTCTCGTAAAGACTCAATAAAAATTTGTGTTTGATTATTGGTTAAACGAGCTAAAACTTCATTTGTTTGATCTTCTATTTCAGGTATTGCTTGTTCAATTAATAATGCTTGAATTCCATCTTTACCTAAAGCTTTTGCTATTTCCTGATAATCTGTCATTTCTTGATGTATAATTTTTATTTTTTTATTTAATGTAATGAGCTCTTTTTGTAGTTCTTTTTGTTTTATTTCTTTAGTTTCAAGAGAACCTTTTTCAACTAATAATGTTGTTTGTTCTTTATCAAAAGAGTTCCATTTAGTATGGATTTCTTGTTCTTCTCGTTGAATGTTTAATAATTTTTTATCTAGATCATGATATTGATCTATTTGATGTTTTAGTGATAATAAAATATCTGTATATTGTTGAGCAGCTTTAAATAAATTAAATAGTTCAGCTTTTCTTTCGGCTTGCTGTGTAGCTATTTCTTCAGTTTGATTAAAAAAATCTAATTGTTCATTAATACTTACTAACTCATTTTCTATATTTTTATGTTCTTGTGGGTTATATTGCAGATTTTTAGCTTCGTTTTGCAGAGCAGTTAATTTTTTTTCAAGTGTAAGATACTTTTGAGATTTAACAGATACATTTTTTTTGTTATCAGTAATTATTTTTTCTAAATCAGTAATATTCTTTTTTGTATCTTTTTCTTTA
>PBME01000019.1 GCA_002721975.1 Campylobacterota bacterium
TAAATAATCTTTAACTTCATAACTATAACCATGCTGTTTAACAAAAACTTGTACCCCATTAAGATATTGAGCAATATTTAAAGTATAAGTACTGCGCGGAGAGTTTCTACTATCAAAAGATTTAGATGCATCACGTGAGTAAACACCTTCAGGTGATTGGTACTGAGTTTGAGGGTATATTTCAGGTGAAGAATGATCTTGGTTTGCTACAAAAGTATCAACACCGTCATCATCACTTTGATCTTCTGAGGCCGTAATATCTGAAAGCGTAACACCTGAATTGATATCATCTCTCACATCAGTAGCCTCAGAAACTTGCAATACTGATTCTGTTTTATAAGACTCCTGCTGCCCTATGTTAGAATACAAATTAATTCGTTCATTTTCTTTTTTAAATACTATTTTTGTAATACCTATACGTTGTAAACGCATATCAAAAAAACCTAGTATAGTATTATCTAAATAAATAATACCATATAACACTTCATCTACGAATGATACTTGCTGTTGAGTATGAGGCAAAATTATTACTTCTTCATCTGACTGATTATGACACACAATAATGCATTCAGTATTGTTAGTAATATGAACTTGATATTTATTATCAAAATGCCTCAACAAAGAAATTCCTAAATCTTCTCCGTCCTCAAAAGATGTTTCTGCTTCCTTACTGTAAGGCATACCTGCAACATTTGCTTGATTGTTACTATCTACATTAAAACTTGCTGACATTTGCAGCGTCATAAACAATGCTATGTACATACATATATACTTCACTACATTCCTTTTTTATACATAATTAGTTAACGTATCTACCTCTTGACCATGTACAAATATTTTAAAATATCTACAATTAACATTATTTTTATCATAGTATTCTTGAATCAAAACATTATCCAATTGATTCAGCATAAAAGGGTCAGATTGATCAGCTACATTATTATTTTCATCTACTACAGTTATGTAAAACATCACACTTGTTAATGGAAAACCTGGCATATTTGAGAAAATTTCAAGTGATTCTTTGTAAGCTGGAACATTAACTGTTTGATTTAAAATACTACAAGATAATCTCATTTGATAACTGGTAAAATTATGCACCGTTATTTTAAATTTTTCAGGAAACAAATCTTCTTTGTCTACTTGACTATCTTTTGCTTGATTATCTTTTGCTTCGCTAAAATAATCATTTACCATGTCATCACGCTGATCGTGCAGCCAGCTTGTGCCAGCACGTTGTTGGTAATCTTTAAGTCGCTCTAGTAGTAATATATCTTCTTGTATTTCTTGATCTGCTTCTAACAACATCTCTCTTTCATATATATCATAAGAATCATCATCTTGCGCGTCAACGCTCCGCCCTGAACCACCTGAATCAGCATGCAATATTTGCTGTTCTTGCAAGTGATCACTTGCTATCACGACAGAAGCTATATGTAGCAATAACAATATATATCTTTTCATCCTGTACTCTCCTTACATATCACCATATTAGTTACATTGTTTACATGAAAATTTTTTGTTCCAGTTCCATCAATATTGGTAATTTCTTCGATCACTATATCTGAATTATTATCAATTCTTATGCGATTAGAACTTGCAACTATATTACCTTTTTTATCACTTATAATAACTTTGCTCCACAACATAGAATAACTAATATTAGGTGGACACTTTAATCTAGACATCTTGTTTACACCAGACAAACGATTAATTTCAGCTAACATTGTCTCTATCTTACAATTATATAGAGTTTTATTGTAAATATCTGTAACAAATTCTTTATCCATAGTAACATCTTCTTCGCACGCTATTGTATATACATTTGGAATTTGATCATGAAGCCAACTCAAGTCACCATACTTGTTATAATCTTGTAACTGTTTTAACAGCAGCTCATCTTCTCTTTCAACTAATCGCTTATTTACTTGTTGTTCACTTGATACCATCAATGTATGTATAGATACTAACCACAGCATCAACCTTATAGATGTCACGTTTTATCCCTAAATATCATGTATATATCAGTTATTATTACCTTAGTAATACAGCAAAGCTTATTTATTTGTCAATAAATTGAACTAGACGAAGCCCAGAAAAAGTCCTATAATTAAAGAAAAATGGATTATTTTGAAATATTGAAAGGTCTAAAACATGGCAAAAAAAGGCAACCGTCAAATTATCAAGTTAAAAAGCACACAAAGCCCACATATGTACTCAACATTTAAAAATAAAAAAAATACAACAGGGCGTTTAGAATTAAAAAAATATGATCCTGTTTTAAGAAAACATGTCATGTATAAAGAAGAAAAATAAATCTTCTTTTTAAAAAAATTAAACTCCCGTAGATACTACTACGGGAGTTTTTTTTATATCTAATTTGATATTTACTTACTAAAACCAACCTTTTTTAGGGTTTGCTTTTGCTTCTTCTTGCTGACGAATTCTTTCTTGTTCAGCTTCTATTTTTTTTCGTCTTTTTGCAGCTTCTTTTTTATTATACTCTTCAAGCTCTTGTAGTGCTGTATCAAATGCTTCTTTATATTTCAGATCGTTTGCTTTTTTATACTCGTTATATTCTTTCTTTAAAGCTTCTTGTTTTTCTGTAAATTGTTTTTCACGATCAGCATCTTGATTTTCATAATCTTCTTGAATTTTTTCTACTTCTTTGTCTTTTGCTTGTAGTTCTTTTTCTTGCAACTTACGATCTTGTTTTACTATGTCTAAAGCTGTTTTTGCTATATCTCGCTCTATGTAACGAATGCTTCTGTTTTGTTGTGCCAGAGAATCACCTAATACTTGATTGACAATCCCATGACACGTTGCATACGCCATAACTGGTAAAGCAAAAGCTCGTGTTATGACACCAGGATTTTTCAAACCTTTTCTCATAGCAAATGCTCCTGCTCCTGCTAACCCAACATTAAAGATTGTCGGCATTGGTGTTTTATTAAATTCCTTACGAGCTTCTTGTGTTTTAATCCAAGCTAGTTCTATTTCTTCTTCCGAATCACTACTTTGGTTGATATAAACGTAATTACGCCATTGTGACAACAATTTACAAAATCGATCGTACTTTAAACCTAGTAATTCATCATCATCTTGTGGTCCTTGCTCTACATCTTCTTGTTGACTGTCTTCTTGTTGAGCAAGTCTTTCTAGTCTTTCTAAAGCAGTTTCTCGCTTAACTTTACTTTCTGGAAACGCATTTAATAACATTGAATTCGTCATAAATAAACATATCCACAATACAGCATACTTTTTCATAAAAGCTCCCTTGGTTTTGCATGATTAGATCTTAAAATTATGCTAATTAAGTTAGCAAAATAATACCATGATACCGAGTTTTAGCAATAACTTTATAGACGAATAATACGATGCATGATAGGTTAAAATAAAAATAATGTATTAATTTTATAGGTTAAATAATAGAAAGAACCATGGGAACAATTCTTCTTTACTACAAATATATCGATATACAATATCCTGAAGCTATTAAAAAGTGGCAAAAAGAGCTATGTACTAAACTAGGCTTAACTGGCAGAATTATTTTAGCACATGAAGGTATTAATGGTACAGTAGCAGGAGAAGATGAGGCAGCAGAGTCATACATTAAAGCCATGAACGATCATCCTTTATTTAACAATATTGATTTTAAAAAATCTCCAGGTGGTGCCGAAGTATTTCCAAAACTAAAAATCAGCGTAAAAAACGAAATTGTGCATCTGGGAGTTGATCCTAGTAAAGTCACCACTAAAGATGGTGGTAAACATTTAACACCTGAGCAAACACACGAATTACTGTCTAACCCTCCAAAAGATTTTATTATTTTAGAAACACGCAACAACTATGAATCAGCAGTTGGAGGATTTGCAGGACAACTTGATCCTAACATCAATCACTTCAGAGAACTTCCTAAATATATTGATGAAAACCTAGATAAGTTCAAAGATAAACAAGTGCTTATGCACTGTACAGGTGGTGTACGATGCGAACGAGCAACTGCTTACTTAGCACAAAAAAATGTTGCTAAAGAAATATTCCAAATCGAAGGTGGAATTGTACGCTATACAGAAAAATATCCCGATGGTTACTTCAGAGGTAAGAACTACGTATTTGATAAACGAATTACCGTTAAAATCAATGACGACATTCTTGGCAGTTGTTATGTATGTAATACAGCATGCGATGATTACTTTAACTGCTTAAATGCTCAATGTAACAAACACTATATTTCTTGCAGTAACTGCTTAGAAGAACTTCAAAATACCTGTAGCGCATCATGTAAAAAAGCTATTCAACAAAGAACAACTACTTCCAGAAAACCTTTAGAAAAAATAAAAAGCGTATAAATCAAGGATAATAATGAGTACTATTGATAAGCAACATCTGAGTAAAAACCAGATTTTTTCTCACATAAAACAAAATATATCACTTGGTGATAAAAATTGGTTTCAAACTGGTGGCTGCGCTCAATACTATTCAGAACCAACAACAAATAATGAGTTTCAACAAGCTTTACAATTTGCAGAGCTACAAAATCTTGATATTTTTATGCTCGGTCAGGGTGCAAATATTTTAATAAGTGATGAAGGCTTTCATGGACTTGTTATTAAACCTCAACTAAATCAAATTACTCATCAAGCAACTACACCTAACGCTGCTACCGTCACAGCTGGAGCAGGTACTTCATTTCATGATCTTATTGACTATTGTCTTGATCATAACTTAACTAATCTTGAAGAGTTTAGCGGCATCCCAGGTAGCGTTGGTGGCTCAGTATATATTAACCTGCATTATTACGAATTTTTTTTAGCAGATTTTTTAGACCATGCGCAAATCATTCATAAAAAAACTGGTAAAATTACAACTGTAGATACTCATTGGTTTAAATTTGGTTACGATGAATCTGAGCTACAAAATAAAGATTACTATCTTCTTTCTGCAACATTTCGTGTACAACAAGCAACAGACTTAGAAGTTGCACATGCTCGCGGAAGAAGACAAGAGATTATTCGCCATAGAACACGTCGATTCCCAACAACCGGTACATGCGGTAGTTTTTTTAGAAATTTTTTACCTCACGAAGTACAAAATACCGAAAAAAAACTTATCTACGTTGCTTATTATTTAGATAAAATAGGAGTCAAGGGCGAGTTAAGCGTTGGCAATGCAATAGTTTCATATCAACATGCAAACATGATTGTCAACAAAGGAAACGCAACGAGCTCTGATATTATTAAACTAGCGCAAATTATGCAAAGTAAAGTACAAGAAGAATTTGGTATTAGACCTCAAGCAGAATGTCAACTTATAGGTTTTAAAGATAATCCTCTTGCATAGCACAAAGACGATGCCGAATAAAAACTCTTTTCAAAAACAAGTAACTTTACTGTTAGATTTGTATAACATTTCTTACCATGATGTTACCATAGAGCCTGAAAGTTATGCTTATTTGGCAGCTACCTTTTCACATAAAAATAATATTTATATATTTCGCAAAGCTAAAAAAACTCCTACAAAACAAGGGTTTTTTGTTACCTTATGGAAACGAAGCACGAAGGGTTCTATCATACCTTATGATCGTACCGATAATTTTGATCATGTTATTATTTTTGTTACAGAAGAGAATAAATCTGGCTTTTTTCTGTTTGATAAAAAAATTCTTATCAAACACAACATTATTTCTCACACAGATGTTGAAGGCAAAAGAGCTATCCGTATCTATCCAAACTGGTGTTTGCCTACAAATAAACAAGCACTAACAACTCAAAAATGGCAATTACCGTATTTTTTTGACACTACTAAAAATAAAAACTTTCTATCATAATTCTCAAGCTAATCATGTTATGATCCCACTACAATCTTGATAGATCGAGGTGAATCTGATGCTTTATTATATGTTGCTTCATTTCTATTTTTAGGCTCCATAAGCGTACTAACCGAAGTAATATAATCTGTGCCTGCAACATTCACTTTTTGATTAGTTGAACTACTAGCTGTATATGTTTTACCAAAGCTTTTTGCTATTGCTTTACCTATTTTTAATGTAACAGAAGTATTCTTTTGTAGTGCTGGCAAAATAAGTGTTTCCCAATCTGCTGCCGTAAACTGTTGTGCTGTTAATTTTGACACCACTGCCTGTGCTCCTGAAGAAACAGTATCAGTAAGAATTTCTTCTACCTGAGCCGAATGATCTGCTTGATCACTAGATATATTGCTCAGATTAGTATCTACCGCAGCACTCACTTGAACTGTAAAGCTTGCTCCTTTAGGAACCATTGCCACATCTTGTGACCATAGTTGTACTAAATAATCGCCACTGTACCATAATTGAGCAACTACTTTTACTTCATTTGTTTTTGCAATTTTGTCAGGAGCAATCACTTTTTGCATAATAGGATCCGTTGTTATAATGAGACATTGTGGACCAATGATATCCCAACCTTGCTGATTATTTAATGTATTGAGAGCATCCTGAACTTGCTGAGCTTGTCTATTAATACCTGCTTGCGTAGCCTTTGACTCTTGTGATGCTTCAATTGCTTGTATTTTTTGAGCTTTTTGGCGAGACCAATACATAAACTGATTAAATAACTGTAATGTATGACCACCAGACATATCAATTCCAATTGCATTGTTAATTTGAGCTGTAAAACAATCATCTGCTCCAAATGTAGTTTGTTGATTAGCATCTGAAGATGTATGATAATACACTTTTGTACCAGTCATCGAAGAGCATAAAAAACTATTTTTCTTGATGCCAGCGCCTTGTGCTATTCCCTGAAAAACAACTTTGTTTTCTGCTGGTTGCACTGATGATACAGATTTTTGATTAACAGCAACTTGCTGTGATGCAGATAATACATGAAAAAAAACTATCAGTATTAACCATTTTTGATTCCATTGATTCACAACACTTCCTTACTATAAAATATTATTTGCTTATACATACCATGTATAAAATATTTTCAATAGGAACACTACCACATCTGTCAAAAATCTATTTTTTTGTTATACTATGTAGAAAAATATACTAATTAGAATCATGAAAAAACCTTATTTTTATTTCGAAATTATTCACCAATCTTTAAAATCTCGTGCTCGTGTTGGAAGAATTCATACACCTCATGGAATTATTGATACACCTAACTTTGTTGCAGTGGGTACTAATGGAACGTTAAAGTCACTTGATAACGTGATGCTTGAAACGCTCAATCAACAACTTATGTTTTGTAACACTTACCATTTATTGTTGCACCCTGGCCCAGATGTCGTTGCTCAAGCAGGTGGTTTACATACATTTATCAATAGAAAAAGCCCTATTATTACTGATTCTGGAGGCTTTCAAGTTTTTTCACTAGCATATGGCGGTGTTGCATCTGAGCTCAAAAGCAAAGGTCAAAAAACTCAATGTAGCTCTGTTATTTCTATCAAAGAAAAAGGTGTTATTTTTCGTTCGTATCGAGATGGAGCACGCATAGAGCTTACACCAGAGTCATCAGTACAAACTCAAAAAGCACTTGGTGCAGATATTATTATTCCTCTTGATGAATTACCACCTTATCATATGGATCAACGCAAACTTAAAAAATCTCTTGATCGTACACATCGATGGGAAAAACGATCTTTAGATGAACATTTACAAGATAAAAAACAACAAGCAATGTACGCTGTTGTGCATGGTGGTATTAATAAAGATTTTAGAAAAGAAAGCTGTAAAGTATTAAGCAAATTACCTTTTGATGGCTTTGCTATTGGTGGTAGCGTTGGTAAAAATCGAGAAGAAATGATCGATATGCTCCAGTTCACCATGCCATTGTTGCCTTATGACAAACCAAATCATTTGCTTGGTATTGGAGATTTGCCTTCTATTCAAGCTATGGTTCCATTAGGAGTTGATACATTTGATAGTTCACATCCTACCAAATGCGCACGTCACGGACATCTCTTCACATCACAAGGAACAGTTAAAATCATACAACAACGATGGAAAAATATTCATAGTAAGATTGATGCAACATGCACGTGTTACACATGCCAAAATTACACCGCAAGTTATCTGCATCATTTATTTAAAGCGCATGAAGCTACAGCACACACTCTTGCAACAATCCATAATATTGCTTATATGAATTGTTTAATGGTTGACTATCGTCAAGCCATATTAAACGGAGACATATAAATGATGCAAAAAATAACATCACAGCAAAATGATACCATCAAACATATTGTAAAACTTCAAAGTACATCATATCGAAACAAGCATAAACAATTTATAGCGCAAGGTTATAGTGTATGCAAAACGCTTATTGATCAGCAATATCAACTTATTGATATATACATGACAGAATCAGCCTGGAACAAATATCATGAAACATATACTGATCTACCAATAACACTTGTTACAGATGCTATTATGCATAAAATAAGCACAACTGTAACACCTAGTGGTATTGTTGCTGTTTTTGCATTGCCTCAACAATCATACATACCTACTCATAACGCTATGGCTTTATACCATATCCAAGATCCAGGAAACCTTGGTACATTAATAAGAACAGCAGCAGCAATGAATATTGAAAATGTTTTTATTATTGACGGCGTTGATCCTTATAGCCCGAAAGTAATACAAGCAACAGCAGGAACCATTGCTTATACCAATATTATCACGACTGATTGGCAGAACTTTATCAACAAACATACACATATAGCAACATGCGCCTTAGTTGTAAAAGACGGTCAAAGTCCTGAATACATAAACATATCTAACTCTATTATCGTTATTGGCAACGAAGGACAAGGATTGCCCATAGAAATTATCAAACAATGCTCTCAACATCTTACAATACCTATGCCTGGACAAACAGAAAGTCTTAATGCTGCAATAGCAGGATCAATTGCTTTATATATCAAGTCTGTACAAAACTAATAAAAAGGAGTTTTATGAAGACTCAGAAATTATCGCTTATTTCAGCTATTTTTATGAATATCAACATTATCGCTGGTGCTGGATTGTTTATCAATACAACTTTATTAACTCAGCTTATTGGTGTTTACAGTTGTTTATCCTACTTGGTTATTGGCATTATTATGCTACCTTTGATCAAAACAATAGCACACCTGGTACGACTACACCCTTCGGGAGGGTTTTATGCTTTTGTTAAACCAGTATCACCGTATCTTGCCTTTTTAACTTGTTGGATATATTTTTTTTCAAAATTAGCTTCTGGAGCATTGATTTTATATGTTGCTGCTGGATTTTTACAACAAGTCTTTCCACTATTATCACTCTATTGTCATCAACTATCTCTCAGCATTTTCATACTAGCTATATTTACCTATGCAAATTTGTTTAATATACAGATGGGCAGCATAATTCAAAAAATTTTTTTTAGTGCTAAAGCAATTCCCATCCTCGTTACGATTATCACTGGCATATTGACCTACAATAACTTGTATATCCCTACACAACAATACACCCTCATAGAATTTTCAAGCTCACTGCCTTTTGTACTGTATTGCTTAGCAGGATTTGAAGCAACCTGCTCAATTAGTCGAAAAATAGAAAGTCCTAGCATAAACGGACCAAAAGCTATTTTCTACTCTTTTTTCATCGTAATTATGGCATATACATTATTTCAATACTGTATATCAATTATGTTACTACCACACATTAATCATATTACGTCATATATAGACGCTTTTCACATAATATGCCAACAATTGCCACTAGCACCAAGCATACAAAATACTATTACATCGCTTCTTAACTTCTTAATTAGTATATCAGCACTAGGAGGTGCATACGGTATTTTATTTTCTAACTCTTGGAATCTATATACTCTAGCAGAACATAATCATACCCCCTTTGCTAACCATCTTACAATGCTAAACGACGACGATATTCCTACACAATCAGTATGTATCGAAAGCATGATCTGCTTACTATTTCTTATAATAACGCAAGGTAACCAAGTGCCACTTCAACAAACAGCTGCTTTTGGCGCTACGATAGCTTATACAACAAGCGCTATAGCGTTATTATGGCAAATTAATCGTATCCATATTTGGCATATATTGTCACTAATAACATGTTGCATACTCATCATTTCTTGTATCAATAACACCTTCATCCATGGTATTAATTCATTAGTCATCCTTATCCTGATGATCCTTGCTGGAGCACTTATTGATAGGCTGTCAAAAAAACACCCTTAGCCTTTTTACAACTATACAAAGCTGTGTCATAGTAGTAGTACATTAAAAAAGTAAGTAAAGTAATTTAGTAGGAGGTTATTATGAAAAAATTACTATTTACAACTATCATGTTGGCAAGTATCACAAACTCAGTTTTACCAAGTGCAAGCACAGATTCAAGCTTTGATTTTAATTTAGATTCAATAATTAACACAGTATCAGGGTGGACATCATATGGCACAGAACAAACCAAAAATGCTATTAGCTGGTCTTGGAATTTTATGAAAAAACATCCTTATATAACAGCAGATACTATGATTGCAATTCATGCAATAAAAGATGCTGGTGTAAGAAATATATTGACAACAGAAACAATTGGTTCAATGATTTTTGCTCATATATTAATTAAAGTCGTACCAAATATGCCAGATATTAACTTGAAAGATTTAAAAGCTGATCCTAAAAAAACTTTTAACGATTGGCGTAAAAAAATCAATAGAAATGATCTACAAAGAATTGCTATTAAAACTGGTTTAGCAGTTGGTACTATCGCTGGCTTTTTAGGATTAAACCACTACTTATCTGGTGATGATTCTATTGTTAGTTATGCAAAAGAATATGGAGCAGAAGGATTATTATCAAAAACTGTACAACAAGCTGGTAAAACTACTGTTCAAACAGGAAAAGGAATGTTAAAAATTGCTTTAGCAGGACCAGCAGCTCTTTCTTACCTGTTGAAATCTTCTTCTGCTATTGAACAAGCTAAAAAAGCAGCTATTGAAAACGCTAAACAAGCAGCTGAAGCAGCTAAAAAAGAAGCTGAAGAAGCATTAGCTAAACAAGCAGCTGAACAAACAGCTAATACAACTAAATCATTAGTAAGTTATTTCATGAGTTAAAGATACTATTATAATATGCAAAAAGTCTCTGGTGTTGCACCAGAGACTTTGTCTTATAAAACACCATAGGGCTTTTGACGACAAATGTCTGCTATGGCATTCTAAATATATGAGATAGTAATAAAGCACATAAAGTAAAATATATATGTATCCATGGAGGTTACAAATGAAAAGAATACTAGTCTCATTAATGCTGGCATTTGTCAGCAATCAAGTATACGCACCACCTAAGAATCACAATAATAACAACAATAATCATCACCAACAGCAGCAAGCTCATGCACAAAATACCTGTGCACAACAAACTGCAAATACTCAAACAGCTCAAAACAATTTAGTTACAAAAGCAACTAAGTTAGATGATAGCTTGTACGAGTTACAATCAAAACTAGAAGACATTACAAAAGAAATCAAAACAATGATTGAAGAGCACACAGCAGCTAACCCAGTTGCTATAACAACTAAAAAAGTACTTGTTCTTCAAACATTGCTATTGCAAGCAAAACGTATAGCAGTAAAAGTGCATACTGATGCTACATCGTTGCCAGATACAACTGCAACGCAAAGTATTAAAAATCATTGTACAAATATCAGCAATCGTATCAATGCAAATACATTTGTAATTCCTAATATACAGAATTTTATTACTGATCCTGTAACAAACAGCAACGGAATAAATACATGCATCACAGACGCAATGCCACATCTTGAACTGGCAATAGAAGAAACAGAAGAATTATTACCAGATTCAGTTACTGAATTTTTAAAAAACCATTGGGGTAAGATTGGTACTATCGCTTTACTAGGTGGTAATTGGTATGCAGAAGGTAAGACATCATTATTAGGTTCTATCGTAGAATCATTTAAACAAGCAAAACCTTCATCATCATCTCCAAGCATAACTTCTGATCATGCAATACTAGGATTGCTCACAGGAAGTATCTATCTAGCATATGCACATAGACAGTTTATACAAAATCAATTCAATAAAGTAAAAACAGTTATTACAACAACTAAAACAGGAATTAATAGTATATACGATACTATGTACGATATCTGGAAAGATAAAAAAAGCTTAGCAAAAGCAGCTGGAATAGCGCTAGCTCTAGGTGCATGGAACTATTATGCTCGCGGAGATAAATCAATACCAGCGCACTTACTCAATAATGGCTTACAAGGTATTGTACCATGCGTATTTGATCAAGGTCGTGCAATTGTTATGAGCGGTGTCCAAGGATTACGAAACGCTGGTAGCAACACTCCAACAAGTAACAATGCGATTACACAATTAACCGAAACAAACCCACTAATTAATATGTTTAAAAGCATTAAAGAATCTCCAGCAAAGCTTGCATATGATAATCCAAAAGAAACAGCATTAGGAGGATTAGCTGCTTTATTGGTTGGCAGAAAAACAATGTATGTACCTATAAAAAACGCAATCCTTAATATTAAAAATTTAAAACCATCTACGATATAACACAACAATAGTATTACGAAACATTCAATTCAAATTTTGAGGTTTTTTTATGAAAAAAAATATCATATTATCTTTTATTATAGGTATAAGCAGCATTGTATCGCCTGCAATAGCTAATTACATTCCCACAAGAGGACCTTTGCAATTACACGATGTAAGCAAAGATAATCTTGGAGTTATTACAGCAACCTTGCGTGGAAATAATGATTTACAACAAGAACTTACTACTATACAAGCATTTTCGCGCTTATTTCCACAAGCAAAAACATATCAAAATATCGTACAAACTATACAACATGCACAAAGCCCGCTAGGCTATCAAGCTCTTGAAGCGCTTGAAAATGTCATCATGTACATCTATCACGAAAAAGCATTTGCTGTATACATCCCATACGATCCATGCCTACCAGTACAAGGATTACGCTATACATGGCTTAATCCGCTAACATACATACAACCACAATATTGGCTTAGTGATAGCAACGAAGAACTTGATCAACTTATTAATGAGCTTGATCAACTTGCAACTGTTGCTATGAGTAAAAATCCAATACTTGCAACACGTATGAAAGCAACCGTACATACATATCGCCACTGGAGAAAATACATATTAGCTACAATTATAGGTTATTTTGCGCAAGATACGTACCGGAGAGATGGTGCAACATCAACGCTAAGCTTACTACTACATGGTGATAAAAAAGCATCTTTAAAAAATATAAAAGATGACGTATACAAAGCTTGTTCGTGCATATATAGCTGTGGATCTTATTTGCTTTCATCTTCTCAAGATAAAAAGAAATTTGTCACATGGCCGTCATCAATAAGCTGGCCATCATTATTAAATACGCAACATATTTAACGCACTTTTAATGTAATTAAAGCAAATAAACATAAAACAATAGAAATTATATTAAAACGAACTGTTATTTTAGGCTCCTGCCATCCCAACAATTCAAAATGGTGATGAACAGGAGCCATTTTAAATAATTTTTTACCATAATATTTAATGGAAATATATTGTCCTATCACTGACAAAACTTCAAAAACAAATAATCCTCCAGCAATAGGCAACAATAACTCTTGCTTAGAAACAATAGCCATCAATGCTAATCCAGCACCTAGCGACAATGATCCAACATCACCCATAAAAATTTGTGCAGGATGAGCATTAAACCATAAAAAACCAAGGCATGCTCCTATTAAAACGCTGCCAACTATGGCTACCTCTGCAGTACCTGTAAACGGAATATGTAAATACGAAGCAAAAGCATAGTGCCCTGCTAAATAACTAACAATAGAAAACACAGAAAAATTAGATAACAATATACCCACAGCCAATCCATCAAGCCCATCTGTTAAATTAACAGCATTACTCATAGCAACAATGATAAAAACAAGCCAAGGAATGATAAAATATCCAAAATCAATATGGATATTTTTAAAAAAAGGAACACAAATCTCATAAGAAGGGCTTTTTGTATATATCCAAGCTAACACAACACACGTTGCCATAACTACTTGCAGACTAAATTTTTGACGCGGATACAGCCCATTTTTATACCATATTTTATACAAATCATCTAAAAAGCCTATCGCACCAAAACCAACAAGCACCAACACAAAGAGCCATATTTCAAGTTTATACCAATCACACCATAACAACAGGTTGCTTATAGCAACTGCTAAAATAAAACACCCTCCCATAGTAGGAGTGCTTCCTTTGAGTTGATGATTTTCAGGCGTAAATGGACGAGCACTATTACGAAATGCTTGTTGAGAAAATGCAATAAAAGACTTACCAAACGCAAGTGACATACATAAAGAAGTTAACAAAGCAGCTATAGATCGAAATGAAACATAATGCACAATATTGCATATAGAAAAAGAATCTTGCAACATTGACGCTAGATGATACAGCATAAAATACCTTTTGTTAGAAAATGCACCCTTCCTATATGTAGTCTAGATCAGTCTCTTATGAATCGCAATAAAAAACGGTGGGGGGCTTTTGACCAATATGTAAAGAATTTGTACTTTAATAATACGTTACATATTTGTCATAACATATTAAATTGAAATCTAATCCTAAAATTGTTAGAAGGAAACGATAATGAAAACAAGTACTAAATACCTGTTAACTGCAATAGTCGGATTAGGAGTCATAAGTAAAGAAGCTTATTCAAATCCTACATCATTGGATGATCGTATTCATACACGTACAGTAGAACATATGCAAAACATAGACGATCTTACCATGTCAAACCTATTTTTAAACAAGGCTAAAATAGAAAACTTATGTAAAGCTATACTTGCTATTTTAAACGAAAATAGTTTTGTGAACAGCAAACCTCAACTCAAAAGAGCTTTAGAAGCTAACAATATCACACATTTAAAACAAATTATTGCTGAATTACCTGAGCAAACTCAAAAAGTAATCATAGCAAAAATTAAAGATGATAGAATCAAAAACTTCTTAGGTCTTTCTTAATAGCTGTATCATGAATCGTATTGTAAATATTTCATATTTTTTATTTTACTTTAGCTTTATATTGCCTACCCACGAACAAACAATAGAACACAAAATAAATAATTGCGTTACCAAACATAGCAAGAACATTGATAATTTAACCCTGTGGAATGTCGTATATAATAAAAGTAAAATTGAAAATATGTGTTTAGAAGTTTTAGATATTCTAGAACAAGAAAATAATTCTCAACATCTCGATACTGTTCTGTTAAACATTAAAAAAGCTTTAAAAGAACGTAACGAAAAGTTGCTATTACAATATTTACCTAAGTTACCACAAGAAACAAAATCTTTAATTTTGAAAAAGATTAAAGATAAAACAATAAAAATATACCTCGGTTTATAAATTCATACTAGATAAAACACAGCTAACGCTATGACATACAAATTACAAAAGAGTCGACTTTTTAGTCGGCTCTTTTTCTTTTCAAAACAGAAACAAACTTTAAAGTTACTCTGCAAACTTGTTTTTATATTTTGTAAACATGTACATTATGTGTAAAAACAAAGGAGTTTTTATGAAAAAACGAGTACTTATAAGTTTACTATGCATATCCCAATTTGCGATAACAAGTAGTCAAAGACCGCCAACCATAACAAGTATGCCACCAACCACTAACCAACAAATTTTACAAACACTACAAGAAATCCGAGAAGATCGACAATCAAATACAGACTGTTGCGCACGAACTACAGCTAGCTTAGCACTGGTAGTAGCAGTAGCAGGTGTAAGCGGATTAGCTTTATTAGATTCTCTGCAACTTAATAAACTCAATGATGTCAACAATTTGCTCAGCAATGTAAACGGTACACTCACAAACTTACCTTCTGCCCTACCGAATGTATCTGTAGATATACCTCAAATTAACACTACCGATTTATTACAACAACTGGTACCCGCTCTACGTGATTCATTATTGCCACAATTAACAACATTCAATCAAACAGAACTAACACAAAGCATTACAAGTACCATTCAAAGCTCTTTAGGCAATGTAACCAATCTTGTAAATTTATTAAAAACAACAGCATTACCTCTAACACTACCAAGCGGATCTGGCTCAGGATCAGGCTCAGATCAATCATCAATTCTCAAAAATCATAGTATTACTAGTAACGAAATTTCAGCACTAACACAAGAAGAGAAAATAGAACTTTTACTACAAAGCATGATTATAATTGCGCTTCATATCTTACAAAATAAAGACTCTCTTGATACAAACACAGCTTGTACTACATAATACCCTTGTAAAATCAATCTTTCTTTAAAAAGAGCTCGTAGTCATGAGCTCTTTTTACTCATAAGCTCATTTGAGAAAAACTGTATTTATAGGTATACTTTTACTATAACCTTTTAACCTTGTTGTAAAAATTATGAGTACCATAAATCAATCATTTGATGTCATTATTGTAGGCGGTGGACATGCAGGTGTCGAAGCAGCATATGCTTCTGCAAAACTTGGATGCAAAACAGCTTTATTAACTTTAGATAAACATAAAATCGGCCTTATGCCGTGCAATCCTTCTATTGGCGGCATCGGTAAAGGTCACATTGTATTTGAAATAAGTGCTTTTCATGGTCTCATGCCACAATTATGTAGCAAAAGTTACTTGCAAGCTCATATGCTCAACACAAAAAAAGGACCTGCAGTACAAGGGTTAAGGTTACAAATTGATAAAGATAAGTATTCTCAGCTTGCTACACAAAATTTAGAAAACACCCACAATCTAACTATCATTGAAGAAATGGTAGATGAAATTCTTGTGGCAGATAATAGCGTTACTGGCATTCGATGCGCCTCTAATGCAATACTGCATGCAAAAAACATTGTGTTAACAACCGGAACTTTCTTAAATGGTCTTATCCACATAGGAGAAAAAAGTTTTGCAGCTGGTCGACGTGGTGAACAAGCAGCAACAAAACTTTCTAATTTTTTAACAAAACTAAATCTACGAATGGGACGCTTAAAAACAGGCACGCCTCCTAGATTGCTTACTAAAACTATTGATTTTTCTCAGCTTGAAAAACAAGAAATTGAACATCTTGATTATCTCTACGAATTTGAACCTATTGATGTGAAAAACACTCATGCTTGCTATATCGCTCGAACAAATGAAACAAGTCATGAAATTATTCGTAAAAACCTTGCAAAATCAGCTATGTACAGTGGCAACATTAAAGGAACTGGACCACGTTATTGTCCATCAATAGAAGATAAAATCTCTCGATTTAAAGATAAACCTGCGCATCATGTTTTTGTAGAGCCGGAAACTAAAGAATATGTTGAATGTTACCCAAGCGGTATATCAACGTCTTTGCCAGAAGAAGTGCAAAAAGAATTTATCAACTCTATCAAAGGTTTTGAAAATGCTGTTATATCAAAACCAGGATATGCCGTAGAATATGACTTTGTACATCCAGATCAATTGCGGCACTCATTGGAAGTAAAACATATCAATGGTCTTTTTTTAGCAGGACAAATTAACGGTACAACTGGGTATGAAGAAGCTGCAGGACAAGGATTAATCGCTGGAATTAATGCTGCTCATAAACATCTTAAAAAAGAACCGTTTATTCTTGATCGTCAAGAAAGTTATATCGGAGTTATGATTGATGATTTAATCACTCTTGGTGTAGATGAGCCATATCGAATGTTTACATCGCGAGCAGAACGTAGATTGTTATTACGTCAAGATAATACTTTTTTACGTCTTATGCCAAAAGCTTATGATCTTGGATTGATCAACGAAGACTTGTATCAAAAATTCTTACAAGAAAAAAATATTGTTGATGCAGCAATTGAGCTTTTAGATAAAACATACACGAATGCTCAACTTGTTAAACATATGGAGCTTGAGCCTCATCCTCAAAAATTAGTTAAAAATCTCGGACTTGATGTTTCTTCTCGTAACGCTTTAATTATTTTGTCTCATATCAAGTATCGTGAATATATCAAACGAGAAGAGGCAGAGATTGAGAAATTTAAAAAATATAAAGACCTTGCTATGCCTAGCAATGAAGCTGTTTTTCAAGCAGCAGGTATATCTATAGAGCTTAAACAAAAAATTAGTAAACATCAGCCACAAACAATTGCTCAAGCAACCTTAATTCCAGGCATGACGCCTGCAGCAACATCTATGCTTATTTTGCTTGCTCGAAAACCTAACATGGGAAAAAATAGATGATCCAAGTTAAAAACTTAGAGTTACAATTTGGAGAACAAATAATTTTTGATAAGATCAGCTGCATTATTAATAATAATGATCGTATAGGACTTGTTGGTAGAAACGGAACTGGTAAGTCTACCCTGCTAAAAATTATTGGAAATCATCTACAAGCTGATGGCGGAACTATTGATATTCAAAGCAAAGCTCGAATTGCGTATATGCCTCAAGAAGTTGTGATTGTTTCTACTAAAACGGTACTTGATGAAACACTTGCGACATTTGACTATTTATTTGCACTTGAAGAAGAAAAAAAAGAACTTGCTTTAACTATTCATGCTAACCCTACAGAAAAACAAGTTAATCGCTATGCAGAAATTGAACATGAGTTACAAGAGCAAAATTTTGCTGAAAAAAAAGTTCAAGCTCAAAAAATTCTTGCTGGATTAGGATTTAACAATACAAAGCAACTATCTAAAGTTAGCGAACTTAGTGTTGGATGGCGTATGCGTGTCGTTCTTGCAAAACTATTACTACAAGAAGCTGACTTTTATCTCTTTGACGAACCAACTAACCACCTTGATCTTCCTACAAAAAATTGGTTTTTACATTTTTTACAAAATAATGTTCGTGGGTATCTTCTCGTATGTCATGATCGCTATTTTTTAGATAAAGCTTGCAACACTACATATGAACTATCGTTAGGCAAATTAACAATATTTCAAGGTAATTATAGCTTTTACAAGAAACAAAAAAGTTTTATGCTTGAGCACCAACAGCTTGCTTATAAAAAACAACAACAAGATATAAAACAAAAAGAGCGTACTATTGAAAGATTTAGATCAAAAGCTACCAAAGCAAAAATGGCACAAAGCATGATCAAAGCGCTTGAAAAAGTTGAGCGAATCCAAATTGAAGATGTTCAAAAAACAATCACTCTAAAGCTTGAAGAACCAAAGCGCTCTGGGTATGAAGTTGTAACAATAAAAAATGTATCTCATGCATTTAACACAACTTTATTTAAGCATGTTACCTTTACTATTGAACGCCAAGATAAAGTAGCTATTGTTGCACCAAACGGTACTGGTAAAACAACTTTATTTAATCTAATTGCTCAAAAGTTACCATTACAACATGGAACAATACAGCTAGGTCACAATGTCAAAGCAGCTTTATTTGATCAAGATCAAGAAAAAATTCTTGATCCACATAAAACTATTTTTCAAGAAGTGTATCAAGCATCTGAAGCAACAGATTTGCAAGTACGATCAGTTCTTGGAGCTCTTTTATTTGGGCAAGATGATATCAACAAGCTTTGTTCTGTTTTAAGTGGAGGAGAACGCAACAGGGTTGCAATGGCTAAAGTTATTTTAAGCAAAGCAAATTTTTTGTTACTTGATGAACCTACAAACCATTTAGACATAGAATCAAAAGAAATTATATTACAAGCACTACAACAATTTGAAGGTACTATACTGTTTGTATCACACGATCAAGATTTTGTTAACAAATTAGCTACTAAAATTATTGAATTAACACCACAAGGGTCATATGTGTATCTAGGTAATTATGATAGCTATCTAGATGCTAAACAAGCTGTAGCTAAAGAAACAGTTACAGAACAAAAGCAACAAAAATCAAATAGTAACAACTCGCAACAAAGTTTTGATCTGCAAAAAAAATGTAAAAATCTAGAGAATAAAATTGATAAACTCGAACAAGACCTTGCTGATATCCTGAAACAATTAGAAACAGCAACATATGGCACACCTGAATTTGAAAAATTAGAACATACGTATAAATCTTTACAAAAAACTATCTCGCAAGAAACAAGTAAATGGGAAGATTTACTTATACAACTTGATGAAGGAATCTAATGCAACCTGTCTTATTACCTATATATGGTCCAATAGCTATTCATGCATATGGATTATGCATAGCAGTTGGAGGATTAATTACATTTGGACTATTAAGCAATGACAAACAAGCTCGTTCAGTAATTTCAAAATCTGTACTTACCAATCTTTTTCAGTTAATAATTCTTGCTGCATATCTTGGAGGCAGAATCGTAACGATGATTACAGAACAAAGTATCATGCGCGACCCATTATTTTTGTTTAAATTTTGGGAGCCTGGATTTTCTATTTTAGGAAGTGTTATTGGTGTTACAGTAGCTCTTGCAAGTTATTTTTATAACAAGCAAATATCTTTGTTACTATTTTTAGACAGGGGAGCTATTTATATACCAATATTGCAAAGTTTTGGAAGAGTTGGATGTTTTTTTGCTGGTTGCTGTTATGGTATGCCTTCTACAAGTTGGTATGCAGTTACCTACACCGATAGTGCTCACATGGCACCGTTGCACTGTTCATTACACCCTGCGCAATTGTACAGCGCTGCTACATTATTTATAATTTTTCTTTTTTTATATTTTATACAACAGTATCGAGTAAAAAATCGTGGAGAATTATTTTGTTCATATATAGCCTTAATTGCTACAGAACGATTCTTGATAGATTTTGTAAGATGGGATAGAGTGTTTATAGTAAGTCCTTCTTTTTTACAGTTATTTTCTGTACATCAATGGATTGCACTTGCCATGTGTTTTGGAGCAATGTTAGGAGTACTTGTTATTCGTAAATTACAGCAATAATTATATGGATTTATTTAATTTTATAAAAAACCAACTTGATATTATTACGGTTATATCAGAATATACAAATCTAAAAAAAACAGGTTCTCAATACTGGAAAGCTCTCTGCCCTTTTCATCATGAAAAAACTCCTTCTTTTAGCGTCAGTCCACATAAAAAAATATTTTATTGCTTTGGCTGCCAAGAAACTGGTGACGTAATTAACTTTATTGAAAAAATAGAAAACATATCCGCATATGAAGCAGCACAACACATTATTCAACGATACAATATAGATGTACCCGATACAATAGAAAAAAACAGTAGTTTAAAAAAAGAAAAAACACCCTTTCAACTATGTCAACTTGTAGCTCAATGGTGCAATAACAAATTATTAAAAAATAAAGTTGCGTTAACATACATACAAGATAGAAAAGTATCATCTAATACTATTTCTCAATTCACAATAGGCTTTTTTCCTGTAGGAACAAAAGCAATACAAGATCTAGTTTCTTACATTATGAACAATGGGTTTTCAACAAAAGAATTACTGCAAGAACATATTTTATTTCAAGGTAAGGGAGCTTTATACTCACCTTTTGAAAATCGTATCATGTTCCCTATTAAAGATCATCTAGGACAAACATGTGGTTTTGGTGGAAGAATATTTAAACCAAACGACCAACGGCCTAAGTATTACAACTCAAAAGAAACTACTTTTTTTAAAAAAGGCAAAATATTATTTGGATTAGATATTGCTAAACACTATATTCAAAAAAGCAAAACTGCTTTTATTGTCGAAGGATATACCGACTGTATAGCTATGTATCAACACGGATATCATAATACCGTTGCAACATTAGGAACAGCATGTACTCTTGATCATCTCAAACAACTTGCAAAACATGCACAAACTGTTTATATGCTGTACGACGGAGACAATGCTGGGAAACAGGCTATCTTAAGATTAACACAATCATGTTGGCAACTTGATATGGACCTGAAGGTTATTTTATTACCTCCTAATCAAGATCCTGCTTCTATTTTAGAAAAAGAAAAAACAATAGATACATACATAGCAACTGGCTCTGATATTTTTACTTATTTTTTACATGCAACTGGTAAAAATTTTCAAAAACATAGTATCCGAGACAAAATGATCGCTATTAATGATTTACTACATATTATTAAAAATATTCAAGATGATTTAAAACAAAATATTTTACTCATGAAAGCTGCAGAAATCATGCAGATACCTTTAGATATTTTAAAAAAACAGTATACTAATAGAGATAAACCAGTAATCACTAACACTCAAAAAACTTCATCTATTCAGAAACAAATAGACCCTGATAACGAATTAGAAGTACAAATTTTAGCAACTATATGCCATGACCCAACAGTGATTACGAAACAAGATGAAACATTACTGCTTGCAAAACTTTCAGAGCCTATTAAAAATATTTTTACAAAAATTATGCAACATCACAACAGTGCTAGCTCATCATTAGAAGCTCAAAAGTTAGAAAACATATTAACTCAACAAGAATTACAGTATACACAGCAGATTTTATTTAAGATTGAAACAACTAACATAAAACAAACCTTTGTTAACCTTATGTCACAGTTTCAAAAAAAACATTGGAAATCGCTGGTATCTCATATTAAAATGAAACTTATGCAAGCAAAGCAAGCAAATAATAGACAAGAAATGTTAGAGTTACTAGAAGTTTTTGAAAAATTAAAAAAAGATCTTTATAAAAATGGACGTTTATGACGAAAAAAAAACCTATGACAAAAAAAGCACAACCAAAATTAACAAAAGCTGATATAGTTCAAAAAATTATTGAAGATGCTCAAGGTAAAAGATATGTTACCTACGAATCTATTATAGAAGCCGCAGAAAAACATAATTTTACAGAATCTGAAACAAGTAATCTTTTAAGAGATTTAGAAAATAAAAACATCGATCTTATCATGCAAAAAGAACTTGATGCTGACCATGGTTCTGATGATACAGATTTATTAAGTGATGACGACAATCAATCTGTTAAAGTAAAAACAAAAATAGCAGCTGATTTGCCAGAAGAAGATGAAGATTCTGAGAAAGATGAAAGTGAAGCATTACGAGGCGTGCCAGATATTCCTCAGATAGCAGATGGTGTAAAATGTTACTTACGAGATATTGGTAAGATACCTCTTCTTAATAAAAAAACAGAAAAAGTTATTTCTGACAAAATCGCTGCTGGAAAATTAGAATCTATCGAAGCAATCTCAAGATTTCCTATTATTCATAAAGAATTTGTTTCTTTAGAAGAGCGAATTCAAAAACGTACTGTTGCCTTAAAAGATATTGTGCAATTTTCTGAATTTGATGAAGAAAACTTACCAAAATTAGAAGAAGAGCGCGAAGCACTCCTTGCAACTATTTCTGAAATTAAAAAACTTGTTAACAATGAGTTTAAAATTTATAAAAGTTATCGAGATAAACTATCTTCAGAAGATGCAAAAAAAGAGATGTTAGGCAAAATTAAAGAAAATAAAGAAAAAATTAGCGAAGCAATTATGTCTATCAAGCTTTCTAATAAACTTATTAGAAAACTTGGGCGTAAAATAGAAAAATTAATTAACAAAATTACAGAACGTAAACAATTTGTTGATAAAATTGATGCAACTATCGCAGAGTTGAAAAAAAAGAGAACAGTTGCTGCTAAAGAAGAAATTGCTGAACTTGAAACTCAACAACGTATTGCAAAAAAAGCAATTAAAAACACTGAGAATGAAATCGGCTTTAACTATAAAGATGCAATTAAAAACTTTAGCATATTTACCAAGGGACAATTAAAAGATAAACAAGCTAAATCTGACCTTGCTAAAGCAAACTTACGACTTGTTGTTAATATTGCTCGTAAATACATTAATCGAGGATTACACTTTTTAGATTTAATACAAGAAGGTAATATTGGATTAATGAAAGCTGTTGAAAAATTTGAATTTGAACGTGGTTATAAATTTTCAACATATGCTACTTGGTGGATTAGACAAGCAATCACACGTGCTATTGCAGATCAATCACGTACAATTCGTGTGCCTGTACATATGGTTGAAACTCTCAACAAAATTAATAAAATTAAACATATTTTTTTACAAGAACATGGTAGAGAACCTACCAACACTGAACTTGCAAAAAAATTAAACATCGATGAAAAGAAAATAAAAAACATCATTAAAATTTCTAAAGAACCAATCTCTTTAGAAACTCCAATTGGTGATAGCAATGATGCGTCAATTAAAGATCTTATTGAACATGAAGATAGCTTCTCTCTATCTGATGCTGTTGCAAGTACAGATTTAAAAGAAAAAATTAGAGAAATACTTAAAACTTTAACTCCTCGAGAAGAAAAAGTTTTAAAAATGCGATTTGGCATTGATGTTGCATCGGAACATACTCTTGAAGAAGTTGGTAAAGATTTTTCTGTAACACGTGAACGAATTCGTCAAATTGAAGTAAAAGCATTAAAGAAATTAAAACATCCTTCAAGAAGTAAGAAATTATTAGCTTTTTTTGAAAAAGAATTGCAAAATCTAGAAGAAGAAGAAGAATAAGTGTTAAGGTTTATCAAACTAACTAATTTATATTGAGCTAAAAAGGAATATATTGAATATTGATATGCAAAGTCTATTGTTTGACTCTGGTATATTTGTAATTTCTTTAGGCGTATGTGCTTTATTTGCATTTATGGAAACCAGTGTTACAGCTATGCGACTTTTTAAAATTAAAGAGTTAGAACGTACCACAACTCGATATAAAAGTTTTTTGCATAATTTAGAACACCGCCCTCAATATGTATTAATTTCTATATTAATTGCAACAAACACTGTCTGTATTATGTCTGCTGATTTAGCAAAAGATATCATTGTTAAATTATTAGCACATTTACATCTACCAGAAGGTGTTGTAACAACAGTGGGTATTGCTACTGGTGCTATTATTGTTTCTTTATTTGGAGAAATTATTCCCAAAAGTATTGCTCAAGCAAAAAGCAGTCTTTTATCATCAATGTTATGGCTTGCAAATCTCATTTATTTACTATTAACGCCAATTAGTATTCCATTGATCAAAGTTTCAGAGTACTTTACAAAGTCAGATGGAGATGATGATCAAATTGTTTCAGAAAAAGAACTACAATTCCTTGTTCATTATGTAGAAAAAAAAGGAATTATGGAATCTGAAAAAGTTAATATGTTAAAAAATATTTTTAGAATGGGCAGCACACACGTTAAAGAAATATTAATCCCTAATAGCAATATTATTAGTGTTGATATTAAAAGCGATATAGATACTATTCTTAAACTATTTGAAAATTATCGTTATTCACGTTTTCCTGTGTTTGAAGATAATCCAGAAAATATTGTTGGTATTATTTATCAAAAAGACCTGTTCTTAAACCTGCAATTACATAAAAACAAATTTAGTTTAAAAGATATTACAAAGCCTATCATCTTTGTGCCTGACAGTTTAAAAGTGAGTGAATTATTAAAAGAATTTAAAACAAAATCTATTCATATGGCTATGGTACTTGATGAATACGGAAGCACAACAGGTCTTGTCACTCTTGAAGATGCATTAGAAGAAATTGTAGGTGATATTACTGATGAGCATGATCCAAATCAAAGCTCTGATAAAATAACTATTATCACCAAAAATAAAGAATGGCTTGTTGATGCAACAGCAGACCTAGATCGCCTTGAAGAATATCTGCAAATTAAATTTAGAGTCGAAACAGCAGTTACGCTCGGTGGTTTTTTAACAGAACAAGCACAACATCTTCCTATTAAAGGGGAAAAAATTTACTATAAAAATTATTGTTTCACTGTAGAAAAAGCTAATCAAAAAAGAGTTTTGCGTGTTTACATAAAACAAACTGATCACCCTGACAAGTGTAAAGCTGAGCCAAAAAAATCAAAAAAATAATACTCATTATACAATTAAAAAAGGAGTTGTATTATGAAATATCTACTATCTATTATGTTAGGAATCATATCAAGTATATCTATTATACAATCTGAACATATCGTTTATGAAACAAATATAGTGCAAAATTCTATTAATATTGCTGAAGATATAGCAGGATTAGCAGTTGTTTGTAAAAAATCTAAAGATCCAGAACTCCTTAAAGAAATTATCAAAAAATTAGTTTTAGATATTGTTAATATCACTAACAATATTATAGAAAAAAGAAAACAAAAAAAATTAGCTAAAATGAAATATATTGATGATATCGATTACATAGATAATTCACAAGATCACGTCGACAATATTGTGAACAATATATTAAGAAAAATTGAAATCATGGAAAGTGCATTATGACAGTAAAAAAAATGTATGCAACAGAAATTTTTAATGCACAAGGATTACCAACATTACAATGCACAATTATACTTGCTAACAATCAAACTATTACGAGTTCTATTCCTTCTGGCTTTCCACAACAATCCTTAGCAGCTCGTTACCTATATGATAAAGATGAACGTTTATTACATTATGGCATGTTGCAAGCTGTAGATTATATTAATAACACTATTGCTCCATTATTTATTAATCAACCAATTAATGCTCTTGCAATGGATTCTCAACTTATGGATCTTGATACATCATTACACAAATCAGAAATTGGTGCTAATACAACTCTTGTGGTAAGTTACGCTTTATTTAAAGCGCAAGCTTCTTCTGAAAATATTTCTCTATATCAGTTGCTACAAAGTTTATCTGGTACTAAAGAAATTACATTACCTACTCCAATTATCTCTGTAATAGAAACAGACAATGCAATACATGAGTTGTTACTTATTCCACAACAAGATACATTTCATCATAACATTGATGCGGCTGCAGCATTTTATCATCATGCTCAAAAAATACTTACTACAAAAAACATTTCTACCGCAGTTGGAAAATATGGATCATTTGTTCTTGATAATAATTTAACTGATATGTTATCACTCACTGAGGAAATATTAAAAACATTACCACAATATACATATCAAGTAGGTATTACTATTAATCATACTAATATATATGATCATGCGACTAAAACATATCACTGGAATAATAAAAATATACTATCTACTGATCTTATTAATGCTTATGAAACAATTTGTGATAACCATTCGTTTATAACATATATTCAAGATGGCATGGGCCAACAAGATCTATTAGGATGGCAAGATCTAACTCAACGTTTAAACCATATTTCTATTGCTGCAGATACTATTTTTAGCAGTAATAGCATGCATATTAGAAAGGGAATTTTACACAACATTGGCAATCATACAATCATACGTCCTGAATATATAGGTACAATTAGCCAAACAATTGCTGCTATTGATGCATGTAAAAAAAACAATCGTTCTTTTATTATAGCTAGTGATCAAGGTCAAACTTGTGACAGTTTTTGTATTGATTTAGTCATTGGTACAGGAGCAAGTCACATCAAAGCTGGTGGTATAACGCGTGCAGAATTTACTTCTAAATATAATCGTGCAATAGAAATAGAAAAAAGCATACTTTCATAAAAGTGATTATATTTATAAAACTGTTCTCGTTGTAAAAGGATTAACAGCATACTTTAATTGATCGCCAAGTTTATTCATTTCTTCTTGTTGCATCTGAGACATATGATGCTTCTTATGAGTTGCATCACTAAACCAACCTATTCCTAATGGCTCATGAGAAGAATTATGCTGTTGTACATTATCAATTCTATTATTAAAAGTTTTATCGCTAACAGGTAAGCCTTCTTTATCTGACAAGTCAGCTACTTTATGATCTATACGTACAGAACCACGATCTTCATTTTCTTGAAAGAACCAACGCGTAATTGGATCACGTAAATTAGAAAAATTTTCTTCATAGTCTGCAAACTGCTGACTCATATAATTAGCAGATGCCTTTGTAATAGAGCCCATACCACCTTGTGTACGCGGAGCAACAACAGTTGGTCGTAATAGTATAAATAATTGATCTTTTGTTGAATCTTTAAATCTATTAGCAGCAAAACTACCAATAATCGGTATACGTTCTAATAAAGGTATAGATTTTTTAGATTTTGAAACATGTTCTTTTGTCAGTCCACCTAAAATAACAACATCTCCACTACGCATAGAAATATTTGTCGATAGATTTCTAGATATTTGAGAACCAGAACCCTCATCTGCTGGATTAAGCCACAAACTCAATGCTATATTGATATCTAAATTTACTGTATCATTCGCACTGATAATAGGTGTAAATACTATAGAAATAGGCGCTTCTTGTTGACCAAAACTAATTGTAGGTGAAGCACTTGAACTAACACCACCTGCTAAATTTTTTACAGCTGAACTTGTTAAACTAGCTTTTTTATTGTTAGATGCTAATATTACAGGCCGCGTTAATACTTTGGCAGATTTATGTGTTGATAATAGCTGAAAAAATGACCAAACACCGTTTTTAATTTTACTATCACTCAACATAAATACCGTCGAGTTATAAAATGTTGCTGGTGCAGTATTTGTTGAAGTTAAACTTTCTTGACCAGAGGTATATTGCTCTGAACCCCATGAGTTTGTTGCCGGATTCCACGATGATTCGTCATAGCCACCTCCGCTAGTACCATCAGTTGCTGATAAAATTCGAGATAAATCCCCTAATAAATCACGATTAGTTATATTTCCTTCGCTATCAGTTGTTTCATTAATAATATTATTGATTGTTAACCCAGCTTGCGCTTGCATATCTTTAGGAAAAATAGAAGTACATAAACCACGTGTACGCAACTGCGAACTTAAACGACGAACAAACTGTAAATCTAAATCTAAAACTAACGCTTCAACAATTACTTGTTTTTGAGGTATATCAACTACTTTGATTAACGGTTCTAATCGACGCCAGTCTCTTTCTGGAGCTGCAATAATAATTCTGTTGCCACCACGTTGAACAGTATTACCACCACTACCTCCATAACTATTTGAAGAACTTGAGCTACCTGTTAAACCTTGTGATACTTGTTCTTGAATTATTTTAATTTGAGGATCAAAAGCTAAATCTGAAACAATACTTCCTGTTGACTGTCCTGTTGTTGTTCCTTGCCCTTGAATTAAATTATTAAGAACGTTAACAAAATTAGTTGCGTTTAACCATTCTAATTCTACAACGTGATAAAAAGACTTTCCCCTTTGCAAAGGTACATCTAAATACTTTTTAATAAAATCTTTAATATGATAAACATCTTCTGACTTACCCATTAATACTAGTGAATTAACTTTGCGAGTTCCTTTGGGATCTAAATCAATAACATTTGCCAGATCAGAAAAATAGCGCGCTCGTTGAGTACCTGTTGCAAGAGAAACGTAACCACTTGTTTTTTTATTATCTTGTCCACCCATCATGCTTGTTAAAATTTGAGCAACCTCAGAAGCTTTTGCATACTCTAGTTTAAAAATTTCAACTGCTTCTTTATAGCCAGTCTCATCAAATACTGAAAGTATATGCATCACTTCTTTCACCATTTCTGAACGTGTTGTAAATATAATAGCATTTGCATTCGGATCAAAGATCACTTTGTCATCAAAATCAGTTGTTCCTAATATATTTGTTACTAATGTTTTGATCTCTGATTGTTGCTTTGATAATTGAATTGAATGACAAAAATACACATAACGTATTTTATCATGTGAGTCAGGCAATAGTTGATAATTCATATTAATGTATAAAGGAACTGGCTCTTTTAATGCTTTTTTATTCGCCATAATTTGATATGTATGATCATCTGTATATACCAGAGAAAATCCTGCTTGATCTAACATCATAACAATCAAATCCCAAGCCTCTGTTTTCGTTACTTGTCTGCCCGCATCAAAAGTAACCTTTGATGATATTTTATCTGTTTCTGGATATACCAAATTAATATGTTTTTGTTCAGCAAAATCATTTAAAATATCTACCAAATCAGTTTGCTCATACTTAAAATCAACTAACTGGCTTGTTGCTAAAGTATGAGATTTTTTAGCGTTATGTTGACGATCACTTTTTAAAGGTAATTCTTCTGCTTGTATGCATAGCCCATGCAACATAGATATATATACTAAATATTGAATATATCTTTTCATAATATTGCCCTATCCCTCTAATCTGATTGCGGTATTAATGTAGCAATAGACATTGATACATTAATCTTTTTTGTCGTATTCATTTTGGTTATATCAACAAACTTTATATAAACACGAGGTTCATTTTCAATATCTTGCAACAACTCACATAATTGTTTCGTTGTAATCTGAGTTAAGTTAATACTTAAGTTTTCTTCGGTATAACCATTTTCTAATTTTTGCTTTGCTATTTTATCTGTTGCATGTTTAAAAATATTTAATTTTTGTGCAGAACTTTGAAAAAACTTTTGAATATAAAAATTTTTATCTTTTTTTAAAAGAGCATCTACCTGTGCACGTTGCTGCTCAACACCTTTAAATTTTGTTAATATTTCTTGTACTTGTTTTCTTGCGTTATTTAATTGTTGAATTTTTTCTTTTGCATCTTGTACAAGATATATATGTCGAACAATAATACCACATACAAACAATACACATATACCAACATATATAATTGTATATAATTTAAATTCTTTTTTATCTAAACCACGAATAAAATCACGAAAGGAATCAAGTATCATCATGTTGATCCTTCTCTTTTACTTTAAATTGAATTGTAAATGCTAATTCTCGAGGTTTTTCAACTAACTGTAACAGTTCTAATTCAGCTAATTCTTCTTCAAATACCTCTAGTGCTTCAAAATCTTTTAACGTTCCAGTTAATGAAATTTTATCAGGAGCAATCATCAATTTTTTAACATCTAAACCGATAGATTCTTTATCAATATGTACACTTAAATCTTGTAAATACTCTAAATAAGACTGTTCTGTTTGTTTAGAAAAAGAAAACCAAAGCTTATGTTCTTTTTCTAGCGTATTTTGCGCTTTACTTACAATATTTTTTAAATTTTTTTCACCCTTAAGATCAATTTTCATTGTTTTATTAACAGTAGAAATTAAATCTTTTTTAGAAACAATATAAGCAGAGTCCCAACGTTGTAATTCTGTCATACTGTGATATAAAATTCCACCTATACTTGCTATTGTTAATAACAATAGCATACTTACTTGCTTATAAAACAATATATTGTCAGATTTATGGCTAACAGCATGCAAAAAATTACTAGTATCATTGTATTTAGTAAATAAAGCAATGGATAAATTAGTTGTATCCTGTACATGTAGCTGTACATTTTTTGATGTACTAATATTTAATGACCGAAATAGAGATTCGAGAGATATCTTTTCTATAGATATATCAAAATATTGCTGTGCTAGTTCTTGAAATCTATATAACACACAACCTAAACCTGCAAAAATAATCTTTTGAGGCTTTTTATAATTTTGTGCAATCTGCTTTTCAAAAAAAGTTATAGTTTTACGTATATGATCAAATAAAACTAATAATTCTTGCTGTATTTCATGGTGATAAGATTCAAGGTCAGGACTATCTATTATTTGTTGAGCCACATCATAAAATGAAAGCTCTAACTTTTTACTAATTGATTGTGCTACATCTGCTATTCCATAAGGAACAACTCGAACTGCTTTTAAATATCCATTATCAATATATAAAATTCTGGTAACATCAAATCCAACATCAATAAACATTTCTACTACTCTACTTGTTGGTGCAAATTTTTCATGTACATCTTTACTGAGCAGTTTTGTATTTATTTTTTTTGATTTCTTTATAGCAGATACATGTAATGGATACAAACCATAATAATACAATGTATATAAAGCAAACATATCGACAGTCATTGTATGTAATGCAACTCCAGCTTTTTCAAATAAAGCTATTTGCGTATTAACATCTTCTTTTAATGCTGCTGCAACAAGTATTTTTGACTGCTTTTTAGTTTCATTTTCTTCTGTAATAATAAAATCGATAACAGCCTGCTCTAAAGAAAAAGGCAAAAGACCTTCTACTTCATAAGCAACAACCATTTCTAATTTTTCTCGCCCTATAAAAGGTAATTCTAACTCTTTAAAAACGACTGACGAACTAGATAATGAAGTAACAATTTCATCATATGATCCAATTGTTGAAATAATTTTTTTAATAGCAGTAACAATTGTTTGCGTTGTAAAATCTTTTAAAACGATTCTAATTTTATTTTTTATAACAACTTTATCTTTTGTATATACAGTCAAAATACCTTGTAATGCTAATTGCGTAATATCAATACTTAAAACTTTTCTAGTAAATACATATGAATTTCCAATTTTACTTGGAATCAAAATATCTTGTATCATCAAGCACCTCCTTGCTGTTGCAAGCTATTACTAATTGCATTTTTTGCATACAACGAACCTGAGTGAGATACATTAAAATCATTTTCAAAAGATATAGTTTTTGCTTCTGTAGCATTTTTACTCATTTTTTTTGATAATCGATTTTTTTTATCTTTCTTATGTTTTTTTATTTTTGTATCAGAATGATATTGTTCTTTTATGGCTTTTTGTTTTTGATGACGCTTTGCATTTCGCTCTTTACGTTTTTTGAAAGTTTCTGTTTCTTGAGCATACCCTTTTAGTTTACGTAAATTTTTCGAAGATTCTCCAAAAAATGCTTTTTGTATTGGATCACGCTTTGAAGCAAACCAATTTAATTCATCCATCATTTCAATATTTTTTTCAGCTTCTTCCATTTTGTACTGTGTATAACGATCTAATCCTTTTTTATCAACCGGATCTAATAAACGAGGTGATATAAAGATTAAGAAATGATTTTTAACAATGCTTTTTGTTTTTGATTTAAACAACCAACCAAAAATAGGAATATGCTCTAAAAGAGGTACCCCTCTATGGGTCGATGAATAACTTTCTTGCATGATACCACCAAGAACTAACACTTCTCCACTTGCAACTGATGCATACGTATCAATTTGTTTTTTATCCATAGCAGCACTTGTCTCACTACCAGCAACACTAAATTGATCATTTTTCACAGAGATTGTTAAATTAACAATATTATTTTTATTAATTTGTGGTGTAATAGTAAACCCTAAAGTAGAAGGCTGATCTGTAAAACTATTTACTGTTCCATTTTGAGCTATTGTTTGACCTGATATAACTCGTCTTTGTTCACCGATTGCTACTTTTGCTTGAGAATTATTTGATACTACGACAAACGGATTTGATACAACATGTGTCGAAACCATAGATTTAAGAACCTTAAACAATGCCCAAATAGGCTTACCAAAAGTTACCAATATGCTACCAGCTTCATTAACCACCGATGAACCTAATAATCTTGCAAGCGAAGATTTAATAGAATACTCTTCATTCGCTCCAGGATTTGTTGTAATAATAGAAGTTGAACTACCAGCAGTATTTAATATTCCAGATGTTTGAGCACTAATATTTTGAGCAAAGGTTTGACTACTTCTATTATCAGCAGATCCTGAATTGGGACCACGTGGTCCACTTATTTGTGACCCTAGAACTTTTGCCTCACTATCGTTAATTTGCACAATAAGCACTTCTAGTCCTATTTGTTTTTGAGGGATATCAAGCTCTTTAATTAAAGGAATAAGTGCTTCATAATCTTCTTTAGTAGCATTGATAATTAACGAGTTCGATTGCGATTCTGGTACAATAGTCATTTTAGAAAAATATTGTACACCATCGCGAACGCTACCTGCTTGTCCACCAGAAGTCCCAGATCCATACTGTACCACCTTATTTAACAACTGTTGTATATCTGATGCATTAGTATACTGCAATTGATACGTAAATAACGGTGGAGAATCTCGATCAATATCAACATCTACATGCTGTTCGATAAAATCTTCTATTTTGCGTATTGCTTTATCTGAACCTAATAAAATTAATGAATTAGTTCTTTTATCTGCAAACATTGAAACATCTTGTGGAAAATATTCTAATGATGGATCTTTTTTACCTGGAACCCATGCTCGCTGTGGCTGATTTGTTCCTGAACCAGTTGGTTTTAATGAACGATATAACGTAATAACATCTTCAACATTTGTACGCTTCAATTTTAAAACAGATAAAGTTTCTGGCAAAATTGACTTATCAAGTTCTTGGACTATTTGCATTAATGACTTAATATTTGAAGATCGATCTGTAAAAATCAAAGCCTTAAGCTCATTGAATACATCAAGCTTTGCTGAACCTGATTGCATTTTCAATAAAATCGGTTGTATTTTAGTAGGATCAATATTTTTTAAAAAATAAACATAACGAACAACCATTTCATTATCAGGTAAAATATCAGGATTCAATCCTATATATGACGGAATAGCTTCGCTATTAGCTTTTGAAAAAGCAACAATCTTATAAAAACCTTCTTGTGCCATAGGTACAACATCAAGACCAGCTATATGTAAAAAAGTAATAAAAAGATCCCAGCTTTCTTTCTTTGTTAATATTTTATTCGTTCTAAAAGAAATTTTATGTCCTGCAAGACCTTTTATATCTTTAGCTTTTGCATCTTTTGCTTGCCCTTCAGCGCTAATAATATCTTCTGGCACAAATTTAATATTATGAATTTTTTCCATATATGAAGCAACATTAGACAAGTCTGTTTCTTCGAAATTAAATGTTACTGATTCATGATCATCTACAAATCCATCATCTTGATATAAAACATTTTTTTCTGGTTCAACTCGAGAAGAACCTGTAGCATTATTTTCTTTTGTTTCTACATTTTTATTATTATTTTTTTCTTGATTATCAGTATCAGTTGCAACTGTTTTTACATCAGTATCATCTACGTTGTTAGAGATAGCACTTTGTTGATTGCTTTGATCTTGCTTTAACATACTGTTCGAAGATTGTTTTGCAGCCATACCAGCAAACATAGAATTTGAAGAAGATGTGTTATCTTGTTTTTCAATTATTGGCTTCGTGTTAACTGTACTGTTAATGCTAGACATAATATTATTTTTTAATTTTTTTTCTGTAGGTTTAACGTCTGAAAAATCCATGTTTATGGATGAATCAGATGTCAGACATTGCTGACTCATAAATAAAAGAAGTAAACTATACTTTACTAGTGTTTTCATATTTTTTACTTATATCCTTTATTGTCTTTTAGATATATATCCATTTGACAATATGTTTTTTTTACGAGCTTCTATTAATTTTCTTTGTTCATCCATTTGTATTTGATGAGCAGTAGGAGCTAGCTTAACTCTTTGTTCTAATATTTTCTTTTTATACTCTTGATCATCAAGTGATATTTTTCCTTGTGGTCCTTGTTGTGTATTATTCTTTGTTTGATTCTGATGCATTTTATCATGGTCGCTTAACACAAATTGCATCTCAACCATATCTCCTGATCGATTAACTTTTACTTCAATTTGATCACCTATTTTTTTAGTAATAACGTGATCATATATTTTTACGCGACTATCTAAGTCTGTCAATTTTATACCATCTACCTGCACAATAATATCATCACTGCTAAAACCAAGCTTACTACCCAGGCTATTTTTTACTGTTCTACCAACACGACAACCGATACTTTTTCCTTTTTTATATACTGTTGTCAAATCAAGCATATCAATAAAATCTCCTAAGCTTTTGACTGCTTTTACAAATGATTCTAAAGGTATAAAATATTTATTATTTTGTGCAACTATATTAAGACTTTCTAAGCTACTTTGTTCATCATAAGCAAGATCTTTTTTCGCATCTTTATCTCTTAAGTATAAAGTTTCTTGTTGTCCATTTGATCTAACAACTATAACCCGATTCGGTAATATTTTTAAAACTTGAGCATCTTGTATCATTTCACCAACACGATAATTTTGTTCTGATTTAGAATCTTTAAATTGCACTATTGCAACACTACGTTCAATATTATCATGTAAATAGATAACACCTTTTAAAGTCGCCTGTAAAGGAGCTATAAACACTGGCGATTTTTCTATAGGGATACTTAATGGTATTGGTGCAGGCTCTACAGGGATCGGAGGTATTTTATCATCATTAATTCCTGGAGCAACAGTCGGTACTTCTGGAACATATGTTCCAAAAATATCGTTCACTCCATAAATTTTCTGAATATTAACATCTAGTCCCTGCTGTTTTTCTTGTAACTGAACAGCGCTTGGCTGAATAGAAAATTTGCGAGGAATTACAGTATGTAATAACAATAATGTTAATTCACTGACACATAAAATTACTAATAATATAATATTTATCAACCACAACGGCTGTCTCATGTAATATATCCCTTTCATCAATTATTCACAACAACCTACTCTGTTTAAAAGAACATTGTCAAGAATCCTATGGAACAGGAACAGTATCTATAATTGTTTGAATAATTTGATCTGCCGTAATATCTTCAGCAATTGCTTGATACGTTAATAATAAACGATGTCTTAACGCTGACTTAGCAATAAATTTAATATCTTCAGGAATAACAAAATGTCTTCCTTGTAAAAAAGCATAAGCTTTACAAGCTTTCACAATAGTAATAGTTGCACGAGGCGATACACCATACTGAATAAACTCATGTAGTTTTTCTAATCCATATTTTTGAGGATCACGTGTTGCAAATACAACATCTAAAATATATTGAATTAATCTTTCATCAATATGAATTTGTTCTACCACTTTTCTTGCTGCTATAATTTCATCTTGATTTAGTACAGCTTGCACTTGAGGCTTACTTGTTAACCGACGCAAAATTTCTTTTTCTTGTTCTAACGTAGGGTAAGAAATTAACAGTTTAAACATAAATCTATCTACCTGAGCTTCAGGTAGCTGGTATGTGCCTTCATTTTCTATCGGATTTTGTGTTGCAAACACTAAAAATGGATCTGGTAATGTATACGTTTTTGATCCAATAGTAATTTGACGTTCTTGCATTGCTTCAAGTAAAGCTGCTTGCACTTTAGCAGGAGATCGATTAATTTCATCTGCTAATACTAAATTTGCAAACAATGGTCCTTTTTTTGTTTCAAATTCATATGTTTTAGGGTTATAAACCAATGTTCCAACAATGTCTGCTGGTAACAAATCAGGAGTAAATTGTACCCTACTAAAAGAAAGACCTAACGCTTCAGAAATTGTTTTAATTAATGTTGTTTTTGCTACACCAGGAACACCTTCTAACAAAATATGACCACTTGTTAAAATGCCAATACAGCTTAATGTGATAATCGATTCATTACCTACAATAACTTTACTTATTTCTCTTTTTAAAATATCAAATTTAGAATTTATTTCTTTAACGCTTTGCGCAAGTTGCATAGAATTATGTGTTTCCATAGTATCTCCAATATTTACATTTTATTTTTATCATCAGGTATTTCTTGCTGTATAGGACCCTTGGTCAACCCTCTAATAAATTGATGTACATAAGGATCTTGTGATTCCCAAATAGTAGATGCATCAACATCACTAATAATTTTTCCTTTATACAAAAGAGCAACTTTATCAACATACTTAAATATTTCTGTATCATGCGAAATAATAACAGTTGTTATACCCAATTTCTCTTGCATATCAGCTATTAATTCGTGAATAACTCTTGCTGTAATAGGATCTAAACCCGTTGTTGGTTCATCATATAAAATTATCTCAGGATTGCTCATTAACGTTCGCGCTAAACCAACTCGTTTTTTCATTCCACCAGATAATTCAGATGGATATTTATCAATGACATCTTCTCGCAAATTAACCAAAGCAAGCTTTTCAGCTACTTTTGCTCTAATTTCTGCTGGATCTTTACCCGCATCTAAATCAACAATTGCAACATTTTCAAATACTGTTAATGAATCTAATAATGCCGCAAACTGAAACACATAACCAAATTTTTTAAAATTACTTTCACGTGCCTTACCAGTCAACGATACAATATTGACACCATCAACTATAATTTGACCACTATTAGGAGCAATAAGCCCTATAATTTGTTTTAATAAAACTGACTTACCTTCACCAGATTGACCAATAATACAAGTAGCTTTGCCTTCTGGAATATCAAGATTTAAACCATCAGAAATCCAACGGCCTTCATCAAAACGTTTTTTTAAATCAACTATTTTAATTTTATTCATCATTATGTTTTTTCAAACAACAACATAGCTAAAAAGTAGTTTGATACTAAAATGGTAATAGATGATAATACCACACTTTGAATAGTAGACAAACCAACTCCTTTTGCTCCACCACGAGTATAATAACCACAATAAGACCCTATAGAGGTCAAAATGAAACCAAACACACTGCCTTTAATCAATCCACCTGTAATATCAGAAAGAACGAGCGTTTCTTTTATCCCGTCGATAAATTCAACTGCATTTAGATTATGATAATATTTATAAACTAAATAACCGCCCCAAATACCACTTGTAATCGTAAACATTGTTACAAAAGGCAAAATCAAAATACCAGCAAGTACTCTTGGTACCATTAAATAACGAAATACATCTATACATAACGTTTCTAGTGCATCTACTTGTTCTGTAATTCTCATGGTACCTATTTCAGCAGCAACACTAGATCCACTTCTACCAGTAACCATAATACCGGTTAATACAGGACCAAGCTCTCGGGTTAATGCCAATGCTACAACGAGTCCAATCTTATCTTCAGATCCAAACTTTGCAAAACCATAATAGGTTTGCAAGGTTAATACTGCTCCTGAAAATATACCTATCAAAGCACAAATTGGTAATGAATCTACACCGATTCGTTCCATTTGGGTAAATAATTTTTTAACATCTAGACGCTGAGAAAACATAACAGCAAATATTTTTGCTACAAACTGTCCATACTCTCCAAATCTATCGCATATACGTATTGCCGATGCTCCAACAGTATTTATAAATTTAATCAGCATACAAACTCCACTACTTTGTGAAATACTTACTCAGCATTCTCATCTGTAGGTGCAGATTGTTGTGCCTGTTTTGGCAAGTAAGATGAAAAATTACTTTTACCATATCTTCCTTTTAAAACAGATAATCCTAACGAACCTGTCAAAATGATTACTAAACATGCCCATGTTATTTTTTGAAATATGTCTTGTCCACCAGAACTACCAAATAACGCTTGATTACTTCCACCTAAATTACCTAATCCCATGCTGCTTTTACCTCGTTGTAATAGCACAAGAAATACAGTAAATACACAAATGAATCCATACAAAAATGTTAAAAATGAGACCATAAACATTTATTTTCTCCAGTAAAATTACAAAATAACTGCGTTTTCAAAATTATACCACGTATCCCGCTTAAAACAAGCACAGCAACTATCTTCTATCATATAACCAATTTGCAGGCATTGCAGGCCTAACTCGTGTATCATATGCAACAGTACGAATTGCAGAAACATTATCTTCTAAGTCATTTTTATATCGCATTTGTGATTCATACTGGTAATAATAAAGATTTTTAATCCACCATATCAACATTCCCAGAACACATGTTGCATAAAATATTTTTTTATATTTTACTTTTCGTGATATTTTTTGATTGCTCCATAAAGTAGGAATATATGTTGCTAGTAATTTAATAATATGCAAAACATCGCGACCCATTTCAAAAATAATACGTTCGTATAAAATCTCTGAACCTGTAATAACCCCACAATAATGTAACGCAACTATTTCAACAACTTTTTTGTATACATCTTTTGAAGTAAAGTAAATTTCTTGTAAAATATAATCTTCATCATGTTGAGTTTCATCTAATAGTTTTTTAACAGATGTTTTTAATGTATAAATTTTAAAAGAGTGAAACATATTTTTTGAAGAAGCAGATGCAACAAAATTATACATTACAAGTATAATGCCAAAATAGAATTTATTATGGTTACTCACGATCACACCATTAAATTTAATTCTGCTCTTGTATACTTAAGCCACTTTACAAAATAATAATGTAAAATACTATGAAGTACATGATGAAACATAAAAAATATAATTTTTTCAATTATTTTATTATTCCTGCATTTTTAACAATCAATACACAAATTGGTTATTCAAATGCTTTACAACATAACAAAGTAAATTCATATAACATAAATAAAACTGTAAAAATACAAAAATTTTTCAGTTTATTAAAGTTAGCAACAGTACCAATACTCCTGGGAACAACGATTTTTTTAAATAAAAAAAACTTTATACGCAATATACAAAAAAATCCTATAATTTCTCTAGCTGCTTCATGCTTCATATATAGTTTTATAACAGATTCTATCAATAGATATTATCAAATTAATCGCACTTTATATTTACTAGAACACTCTAAAATAATGAGCCATTATCTTTTGTATGCTCATGCTTTAAAAAACAGCATGCGACAAAATTCAACACGTGATCCAAATTATAGTTTTAAAGAAGAAGAGTTTTTTTTATTGGTAACAGACCATCTTCCTTTATCTTTTGCAGAGCTGGAACAATTTACATTTGACCTTCTTGCCCAATGCTCAAGCAATATAGAAAAACTACAATTAAAAACAGATACAACTATCGAAAAACAAATGTACGAACTTACTAAAGAACATATAACGTTAGATGATTTACTATCTTTTTACCAAAACAATAAGAACTTATATCCTTATTTACAACAAGCATTACAAAATCCTGTACAAAATTATAATACAATTGTCTTACAGTTAAACACTTTAATTAAAAAGAATTTAGAATATATAATAAAACAATAATCAAATGTTTTTATTATAAATAAAAGGAAGTAGATGAAAAAATATATAATGTATGTTTTAGTCATGCTGCATATACACAATACACTTACAACTGTACAACAAAAAATACCTGTTTGTTCGGCTATAATTAAAAATCAAAGCAACATCCCTGCTACTGTAAGAGAGGTCACCTTTAACTATCAACTTCAAGGAGATGCAAAGTCTAAAAAAACTCTTTCAAGCGCAACAACTTTACACCTAAAAAGCTATGAACAAAAATCAATATTACTATCTATTTTATTACCCGAAGGACAAGTAAAAAAACACAAATCAGTTGTATCTATGGGCATTTCTCAAATAAAAGTAAGTAAAAAAACAAGCAAAACAGTAGATACTATTTCTATCACTCCACCCTGGACAGCAGCATCAAAAGAAGATGCTATTTGTATTGACCATGATGGTACTCAATGGAAATTAACCCCATGTAATAAAAAATCAAAAAGTACAACAAAAAATAAAAAGAATAAAAAAATAACATCTCAAGATAGTATAGATGCGGTCATGACTGCTGCTTTACATAAACAAAATACATCTACTAACAACAAAAAAGCACATAAAAAGTCTACACAAAAAAACAAAGTAGCTAGCAATAAAACAAACACTCCTCAACCAAATAAACCTGCTTCTGTTGCACAAAAACCTTAAAAAGCTAACATAAAAAAGGGCAGAACTAACTGCCCTTCTCTCAATTTTATTGCAAAAAACTACTCACTATTTTTATTTTTTGCTAACTCAAAATATTGTGCCATCACACAGTTATAGCGGCCTGACTGATCAAATCCTTCACCTACATGTTTTTTTATCCTATGATGTTGTAATGCACAAAACCGACAACATGCTGGTAAACACTCAGCTATATTTGCCAAGCAGTAACAAAAACTTCCACACATAGCACCTGGCATGCATAAATTCTCATCTTCTTCGCTATCTAATGTACGACATAATTCCATATCCATCAGCGAAAAACATTGTGATACTAATTTGCAAGGATTACATTCTTGGTCATCATTATCTTGATATCTCACTTTACAATAAACTTTTGTATGCTTAAAAGGAGGACATACATTACAGTCTAAAGAACAACAAGATTTTTTTTCCGATGTTGATTTACTTGATTCAAGTGAAATATCGTTACCATATTTTTTATCAGGTATATCATTTTCTTTTTTTACAACTTGCTCATGAGGCAAAGGTTCACTACTTTTATCACTAGCATTAATACCATGTATCAATAAAAGATGTAACAATAAAGCTAGCTTAAAACTATTCATACTAAATAATTAGTTTAAATGTTTCTTTAAAAGAGCTTGAATAATTTTTGGATTACCTGCTCCTTTTGTAGCTTTCATTGTTGCACCTACAAAAAATCCAAATAAATTTTGCTTACCTGATTTATAATCTTCAACTAGTTTTGCATTTTCAGATAAAATTTGCTCTACAATTTTTTCTAATTCTTGTTCAGAACCGATTTGCTTTAAACCATGTTGCTCTACTAATTGTTCTGGATCAGAACCATCTTGAGCTACCATTTCAAATAATTGACGAGCACCTTTATTATTGATTGTTCCATTATCCAAAAGCTCAACTATTTTTGCTAGCTTTTTAGGTGTAACTTTACATGCAGCAACTGGAATTTTTTGATCATTTGCATATCCAAGAAGATCTCTTAAAAACCAATTTACTGAAGTTTTATGATTGTATGATTGCATTAAAGATTCAAAATAACGAGTATATTCAATATCAGATATCACAATATCAGCTTCATATTCTGATAGATTAAAATCTTTTATATATCTATGAAATTTAACATAAGGCAATTCAGGCATTTTTGCTTTTATACGATCAAGCGTTACATCACTTACTTCAACTAATGATAAGTCAGGATCTATACAGTAACGATAATCAGCCATTCCTTCTTTTGATCTCATAGGTAATGAACGACGATTTTTAGAATCCCACAAGCGTGTTTCTTGACGAACTTTACCACCCTGTTCTATCAACTCAATTTGGCGCTCAACTTCGTACTCAATCGCATCTGATATAAATTTAAATGAGTTAATGTTTTTTAACTCACAACGAGTTCCAAGCTCTTGTGCAGTTTTTTTACGAACAGATAAATTTGTATCTGCCCTAAAAGAACCTTCTTCCATATTACAAGAACTGACACCTAAATACTGCATAATCTGTCTAATTGTTTTTAAATAAGCTTTTGCTTCTGCTGCATTTGCTATATCAGGCTCTGAAACAATCTCTAATAATGGAGTACCTGTACGATTAAGATCAACATAGCTCTCACCAGTTAAATCTGAATGAATATTCTTACCTGCATCTTCTTCTATATGTATACGATTAAGGCGGATCTTTTTTTCTGTTCCATCTTCTAAACGAATCATAACATGACCATTGGTACAAATAGGAACTTCACCTTGAGTAATTTGATAATTTTTAGGAAGATCTGGATAAAAATAATGTTTACGCTCAAATTCTGAAACTGGAGAAATATTACAATTTGTTCCTAGTCCTGCCATAACTGCAAATTCAACTACTTGCCTATTGAGCACAGGTAACACACCTGGATAACCAGAACAAACAACACAAATGTTTTGATTTTGTTGATCTGTAAGAGCATTAGAACAAGAACAAAATATTTTACTTTTTGTATCAAGTTGAACATGTATTTCTATACCAATATCCATACGATATTCAGGATACCTTGTAAGAGCAGTTGATTTTTCGCTACCAGATTTTTCTTCCACCATATTCCTTAGTCTAACAATAGTACTGCTATTTTTCTTCCAGTTTAAATTCATTTTTTTGTAAAGCCACATCACTTACAAGTGTTAGTTGAGAACCGAATTCTTTTTCTAATGCAAGAATCGAATTAAATTCAACACTCACAATAAAATCAAACACTTCATTGTTAACAGCAAGTGACATTTTTTTTCCTATTAACTGTTCTTGCAAGGTACGTTTAACATTACGTAATACTTCATAACTTTCTGCTCGAACAGACATCAGCCAACCAAGACCAGAGCAACAATGACAAACATTCATCAGTTGTCGCATTAATGTTTTTCCTGATCGCTTTCTTGTCATTTGCACAATACCAAATTCAGAAACTTGTAATACAACTGACTGAAACTTATCTAATTCTTTAAGCATTTTTTCAAAATACGCAACAAGTTTATGACGATTTTTTTGATTTGACATATCAATAAAATCAATAACTATAAGACCACCTATGTTACGCAGCTTTAGTTGCAATACAGTCTCTTTTGCAGCTTCTAAATTAGTTTTTAATATTGTTTCTTCTAAGTTGCCTTTACCTGTAAATTTACCTGTATTAACATCGATCACTGTTAAAGCTTCTGTTGTATCTATAACAATGGATCCACCTGACTGTAAATGTACTTTTGGTTCAAGTGAAGATTCTATTTGCTTATCAACATGATATTGATCAAACAAGTCATTTTTTTGTGAGTAAGTTTTAATTTTAAATTTATGCTCTGGAGCTACTTTGCTAATATAGCGATAAATCATATCATGATTTACTTCATCATCTGTAATAATTGATTCAACTTCATCATCTAAGTGATCTCTGATGACCTGCAAAGAAATATCCATGTCTTCATGAATTTTTGACTTAGACTCCGCTTTCGTGTACTGAGAAAGCATTTTATTCCAACCCGAAATTAAAAACGCTAAATCTTTATAGATTTCTCCCTCACTTTTTCCTTCAGCAGATGTACGAATAACAGCTCCCATACCAGAAGGTAGATGTTTTGTTACAACTTCTTTAAGACGAACTCGTTCTTGCCGATCTTCAATCTTTTTAGAAACACCTATGCGAGGAATATTTGGAGTTAAAACTACAAACCTTCCTGGAAACGTAAAACAAGTTGTTAGCTTAGCTCCCTTTTCATCTACGGGCTCTTTGCTAACTTGAACCAACATATCTTCACCTTCGTTTAAAATCTTTGATATATCGATTTTTTCAGGTGATAAACGAGGTTTTGTTTCTTCTTCTATTTCAACTTGTTCGCCCATAATTCTATTGGCAGCTAAATCACGATCAATTTCTGATACATGTAAAAAACCTGCACGTTCTTGACCGATGTCAACAAATGCTGTCTGTATTCCAGGCAATATCTTTGATACATTTCCTTTGAAAAACGAACGCTCTATAACTTTATCAGTACTTTGACCAAAAAAGATACTCTCTAGCTTGCCTTCTCGCAAGATAGCTATTCGAGTTTCCCAAGGATTTTTATTTATTAAAATTTTTTTCATATACTTAATTTTATATTACAAAATAGCTTATAGCTTCCTACTCTTTCTTTGAGTATACACCATTTACATCTATTTAAAAACTTCTACCTGATAAATCCAATATTTATGGTTTTTAATATTAAAAAGTTGTACAATTTGACTTTTCAAACAAGGATCATAAACTATCTGAAAAGTTCAATATTGCGTAATCTATTGATCAATATAACGCTGTAAAGGCACTCTATATGTATAAATCAAAAACTATTTTTTTTACATACAATATAATATTACTACTCAGCTTGTTAAGTGGCTGCACGAAAGAAAAAACACAAATACATAAACAATCTTTTCTTTCAAAAGCTCAAAAAGCAAAAGATACTGCTTCTATAAAAGCATTTGATCTTGATCACAACGATATGACAACTTTCGCTTTAGACCAAAATCAATCACAACGTTCACAAACAACAACAAATCAACAACAAAGTAATTTATTTTCTTGGGAAAACCTTGCAGCTGAAAACACAAAACAAGAGTTTAAAAAATTAATTTTTAACTTTGATCGATACACGCTCGAACAAAACCAGCAAAAAGAGCTCAAGCATAATATCAAACAAGCTAAAAAAATGATCAAAGATGGCAAAACTATCGTTATAGAAGGACATGCTTGTCATTCTGCAGGATCGGCAATTTATAATCTTGCTCTATCTGAAAAACGAGCTCGACATGTAGCTAAAAAATTAGCTGATGCAGGAATAGATCCAACACATATAAAAATTGCACCTCGAGGCCATGAAATGCCAATTGTTAAAAACGGCAACAGAGAGGAACAAGCAATTAACCGACGAGTAGAACTCTTTGCAATTGATAACTAACACAAAAAAGCGCCTTTTAAATAAGGCGCTTTTTTATTTTCGTCACAGAGTTTTTTATTTATTATCTGGCCTTAAACCAATCAGAGCTGCTTGACGATCTGCGCATTGTCCACTAAGATCCCAATTTTCCAATACAGATACCATAGAAGCAGCTAACCAAAATGCAAGAGGAAAAGTTGGTCTACCAAGCGTTACTGCCTTGAAACCAGTTGCCACCGTGAACGCAGAACAAGAAAAAAATGCTGCCCTTATCAGAGCTTTTTGATATCGAATCTCATCTAATTCTTTAAGCAATTGCTTTCTTTCTTCTTTAACATTTGCATGAATGACACACGGCATAAATGTCATCAAAAACAATATGCTTAATACTTTTCTCATAAAACTCCTTTGAGGTTATACATTACTTTCCTACGCAAAACTGCTTAAAAACCTTATCCATAGCAGCTTCACTTACAGATCGACCAGTTACCTCAGAGAGTGACTGTAATGCTTCTCGAAGATGATAGGCAACTAATTCATACTCAACAGGATGCTCAAGCATAGGTACTATCTTTTTTAATTGTTCTAAAAATGTACATAACA
>PBME01000020.1 GCA_002721975.1 Campylobacterota bacterium
AAGAAGAAAGACCCGGAATTTCTGAAGCTAGCTTTTCAATTCTAGTCTGGTCGAGGCGATATTTTGCATGTGCCATATCTTTTTGCGATGTATCAGCTTGCGATGATTCTGCATACCTAAAAACACAAAACAATAACAATGACAATTGCAAATATCGATTTGCAAAAATCGATTTCTTTTTTTTATGTAAACGTATTAGATTTTGTGAAATTAATTTTATTTGATACAAGTGAAAGCTCCTGTAAAAGAATATTTTTTATATTTTTGCCAATAATTTGTCTAAACAAATATTTATTATTTAACATAAAGTTAAATAATAAATACAACACTAAAATGACCTTGATTTAAAGGTCATCAAAACATGTTTTTTATAAAAATAAAAATAGGGTTAAAGAAACCTTTCGGATATATATGATTATGAATTATGAGAACTGCTTACAGCTAAGCCTAATTATACATTTGTTCAGAGTCAAGAATATAATTAACCTCATAAGAATAAGCAACCATGGGAATTGTTTTCTACGAGAAATGCAAAAACTACTCAAAAAAGTCATTGATGATAAACTTGTAAAAAAATAATAATGCCAGAAAAAATCATACAATCACAATGAATCATTGCTATATTTCGAATTGTTATCTATAAACTATAGCAAGGTAACATATCTTATTCTAGCTTAAAAAGTTTTATACTTAGATAAAATTATTAGTATAAAAATGTATGCAAAAGATAGTTTGATTCCAACTTTCATATAAAAAAATATGAATTTGCTAAAAAAATTGATCAAAGTTTATACAATACAAAATCCACCCTAATTAACGGATGGATTTAAATTTTTATAGTTCAAAATATATCAAACATGACGGCAAATACTTGATACACTTCGAAAATTTAATTGGCAAAAATTAAAAAAAAATTAAAAGCCAAATCCTAACAGCGCCCATTATGTAAAAAAATGTTTGAACTATATACTACAGGACAATATTCTTTGTTATCACTTTAAAAAAAACATTGCTTGTCGAAATCCATTTATAGAACAAATAGATCATGCTTACACTGATAAAATTGATAGAAATATTAGTGAATCTTTTTGGAAAAAACAATCAACTAAATGGCTATCAGAAAAAGAATTTTTTTAATTAAACTAAAAGACATAAGCAATCTAATACAAAGTTTATCCAAACAAGCTTATCTATTTTAAAACTCACGAATAACGCATCCAGAATATTCAGTCAAGAAAAATCTGAACAAAAGAGAAAAATTATAAATTTTTTATTTTTGAACTGCTTTTAGAGCAATGAATTCATGTATCTAAAAGTTAAAAAACCATATGATCTAATTCTAGAATCAGCCAAAACTGAAAATTGGCGTCCCTAAGGGGATTTGAACCCCTGTCTCCGCCGTGAAAGGGCGACGTCCTGGACCGGGCTAGACGATAGGGACAGACAAGTATAAAGAGAAGCACCATTTAAAAAATGGTGAGCCGTGTTGGATTCGAACCAACGACCCACAGCTTAAAAGGCTGTTGCTCTACCAACTGAGCTAACGGCTCTCTATTTATAATTTCAAGTTTATTTTACAAGATTTGTAAAACAACTATAAATAAGTTACAAGTCTCATGCTTTATTGTCAAGAAATTTTATAAAAAATTACGATTTTAAGCGCATTTTAAAGAAACTTTGTAAACAATTCGTATTTTATATTACAAACTACTTTTATAAATTGCTTACGCTAAAGCAAGATAAGCAATGTAACAATATATAAATATTCCTAAGATATCCATAATTGTAGCCAAGAATGGCCCTGCAGAAAATGCTGGATCTAGTCCCAACTTTTTTAACCCTATCGGAAATGATGCACCTAACAATACCGATATAAATACAATAGAACCTAAAGAAATACTAACAATTAAACTACCAACCAAATCATAATGCACAGTATAAACACGTATAAATGCAACTGTAGATAAAATAATTGCCAACAAAGAACCAATCATTAATTCTTGGCGTAAAAATTTAAATATATTAGAAGAATTAATATCACCTGAAGACATGCCCTGAATAACAATTGCAGATATTTGACCACTTGTATTACCACCTGTACTAACAAGCATAGCAAAAAACATAAATAAAAATGGTGTCAATACAGATTCAAAGTGCCCAACAATAATACTTGTAATTGACTCAAAAACAAGCAACAGTGCCAAAATAAAGCTGCGTTGATAGAGTAACGTAAAAAATGGTATATCAAAGTAAGAATCGGTAACCAAAGCACCAGACATACGCTGAGCATCTTCTATTGCTTCTTGCTGAATAACATCAATCAATTTATCTTCTGGAATAACACCTAATAAATAATGATGTTCGCTTACTACAGGTACAGTCATCATATGGTAGTGGACCATTTTTTTTGCAACTTCTTCCTGATCGTCTTGTGGTTGTGCTACATAAGATACCTGACGAAGCAAATCTATTAAACGCTTTTGAGGTGACCTTGTTACAAGATCTTCTAAATGAATATAACCTACTAATTTATTATGTTGATCAGTTACATAAATTTGTCGATGTAAATCGACATTTGGCTTTAATCGCTGCAATAGTGAAATTGCTTTGCTTACCGTAAAGTCTTGCATTAATGTTACAACGTCAATTGTCATAATACCACCTGCAGAATCAGGAGGGAATTTAAGTAATGATAATACTTTTTGACGATCTTTTTTATGTAAAACTTCAAGACTTTTTTTCAACTCTTCATCTGATAAATCATCAAACAAATCTGTCAGATCATCGATATTAGTATGTTTAAAAATATAGGCTTTATCAGAATCATCTAAAAACTCTACTATTTTAATTTTAAAATTGTCAGGTAACTCTTCGAATACTTCGAGTTGCTTTTCTTTTGAAAAGTTCAAAAATAATTGTTGAAATTGCTCATCCTTTAAATAAACACACACATGTGCACTATCTGCTGGATGCATTGCTAAAAGATCTTTCCACAATGCAATACCTTGATCAGTTTTTTGATCAATTACTTCATCAATATGACTTACTATTTTTTCTATAAGCGTATTTTCTTTCATGGCCACTCCTCATGGTACATGAGCAATTTTATTTGAACTATTCCTATAGTATCATACTTCAAACAAAAAATACTACCTATTGTTTCAAATAATCAACTAATTATATACAAATTAACATGGCAGCATTTGACTGATACAGTGGGTTGCTTTATAGTAATAATAGAATTCCAAACAAACTAATAACATCTGCAGATCAGTAGTTTGAAGTTTTTTCTACGATTGATATGGGGGAAGTTTTATGACAAAAGAATCAGAATTAATTAAACAAGGCAGTACATTTTTATTAACTGCAACGCATGAAGATGAAGGACAGCGCATTGATAAATTCATTACGCAACATTTTTCACAATATTCAAGATCTTTTTTACAAAAACTTTTTACTCAAAAACATATCTTAATCAATAAAACTAAAACTGCAAAACCTGGGTACTCTTTAAAATTAGGTGATCAAATTTTAGTTTCATTTCCTAAACAAAATCTAACTCAACCTGTAAAAGATATTCCTGAAAACATAGGTGTTGAGATCATTGCAAAAGAAAAAGATTTTTTGATTATTAATAAACCAGCAGGACTTGTTGTTCATCCACCAAATGAAACATGCCAAGACATTGCACTTACAGATTGGCTTGCCAAAACATATGATGAAATTGCACACGTAGGGCTTGTTGACAGACCAGGCATTGTCCATCGCCTCGACAAAGACACATCGGGATTAATGATAATTCCGCGCACCAATCAAGCACATGCAACGATGACAGATATGTTTAAAAATAGAAAAATTCATAAAACATATCTTGCTATTGTTGTAGGTCATCCACCCAAACAAGGTACTATCGATTTTTATATTGGACGTCATCCAGTAATACGACACAAAATGCACCACTTTACAGATCTTACTAAACAACCTTCAAGCAGATCTGCTATTTCTCATTATACCGTCATAGATTACTACAAAGATTTTTCACTTGTTGAAGTAAGACCACTAACAGGCAGAACTCATCAAATACGAGTGCACTTTGCAGCAATTGGTCATCCGATACTTGCAGATTATATATACGGCCAAAAATCTAAATTAACAAAAAGACATGCTCTTCACGCACATAAACTAGAATTTGAATTTAACGGGAAACAATATAGCTTTACATCTGCTTTTGACCCTGACTTACAAACAATTATAAACAACTCTCAAAAAGCTGTTTAGTTATTATTTTTCTTCAAAAATAGCAATCCAATCTTTTTTGCCACCTAACCGTTCAACTAAAGTATCAAAACAATATTTATAATCTTTGATTAACCCAGCGTCATCTGAAACAATAACATTTTCATCATTATACTTTGAAGCTGACACTGTACAGTTAAACGACCCTGTCCACACTAATGATTTTTTATATTTTTCATGTAACCCAAAAATAAAAAACTTATGATGCATAATTGGCATCGTAAAAGGATTATAGTTTGCTGCATGATGAACAAAAACAGGCACTCCATTATTTTGTAAAAAAGATCCTTTGCCAAATCGTTCTGACATAGAAACATGATCAAGCACAAGCACAACATCAACTCCTCGCAAATGTGCTTCAAGTAAAGCTTGTGCTATTGACTTATCAGTTAACATATATATTGCTGCATAAATAGATTTACGTTCTTGTTTAATACAATCTATTAAATACGATTTTATATCATCACGTGGCGTAAAATACATGTGCGACCATGCAGCAGTAGCAACAACATGACATACGAGTATGCAAACAATTAACTTAAAAATTTTCTTCATAATTCTCCAGCATCTATTACTACTTCAAAGACGTTTTTTTCTCTTACATTCTTGTTCTAGATAGTACATATAGTCTAAATACTCTTGCGCTAACTGCTCATTTTCTAAAATCAATACATTTTCATAATGATGCAATGAAGCGGCTCGTGTCCCATTAAACGAACCTGTAAACACAATCTTTTCTCCAAAAACAAAAAACTTATTATGCATAATAGCTGGACCATCTGAATCAAAGACTTCTACGATACGTGCTTTTTGCAATTTTTGTAGTAACGGATTTTTACAAGCAGATGCTTTATCAACAATTACTTTTACATCTACACGAGAAGATGCATGATACAAATGATTCATAATATCACGATCTTTTAACAAAAACATTGCTCCAAATATAGACATCTTTTCATTTTGTATGAGTCTTATTAATTCTTTTTTGATGCAGCTTTTTCCTGTATGTAACAACTGAGGAGCTGATGTATATAAACTCGCTTGTAAAGCGATACAAAATATAAACAATGCTTTCACATTTCTATCCTTTTTAAAATTTCCATCGCAATTCAACTTCACCACCATACGTACTTGGACCATCTTTTTGTACACGAAGTGTTACGTCATCAGTTACAGCAAAATCAACATCAAACTTTGTATCTTCTAACTGCATAAAATTTGTATCGATTTTTCCATGTAAATGATCTGAAGCATCGATTTCAAACACGCCTCTCATGCCTCCTCTACCAGCTTGATTGGTAAATTGAGGCAAAAATCTAAAATGCTTAAATGATTGCAATAATGTTTCAAACCTTGATTGTAAAGTAGTTTTAGATAAAGCAGGGCCAAATACAAGATCTTTTAACTTTTGAGTTAATAGCGCAGGAACCATAACGCTCAGTGAACTGTCTTCTATTCCTAACAATAGTAACGATAATATTTGCTCTTCTGTTAAGTATGGTGCAGCGTCAAATTGTACATAAGGATCAAAAACAGAACCTGTCACATGCATTGTTACGCCATAACGTTTCAATTTACCTCGTGCAACTATTTCCATAAGAGGATCAAATTGCTGATCCGGCACAAAAAACAATTTACCATCTATAATATCTAATGATTTATATGGAAAATAAAAAGAACCTGAAACCAACTGTATCAGACCTAATAACTCAGGTTTTTTCAACGTTCCCTTAAGCTGCAAATCTAATCTCGCCTTAGATGATAAAAATGATGTTTTAACCTGCAGCAAGTCTTTGGTAATAAGTGATATATCAAAAGAACAATTCTTTTCAACAGGATCTTTATCATCATATTCAAGGACAGTTCCAAATAACTTTTCTTGGAATTCAGAAGAAAACAAATTTTCTTTTAACTGTGATTTTTCAACTATTATTTGTCCCTGTAAACGCAACCCTTCTTGTTCCTGTTTATCCAACAACAGCCCCCCTGATAAAAGCATAAATATGCCTCTATCCCAACTTAATAATACGTTATGCAACAGTAATGGCACATGCATAAAAGAGCAGCTACCAGATTTATCAAAAAAGAAATTTGCTTGAGAGCAAACTATTTCGCCTTCATGTAATTCTGTCTTAACATCTTTGAGTTTAATATACCGATTGTAAATATCTAATTCACATGATGCAGTAATATTTTGAATAACATTATAAATTCTTGGAATACGAATATTGGCATCAGTCGAACTAAGCTGTGAATAATAAACTCCGTTTTTAATATATCCCTGAAATTTTACAACACCTTCTTGCGCAAAAGAAGATTTAAATCGAGGTGAAACCATATAATGAATACAAGCAAAATCAATGTTACCAACTAAATGCGATTCCTGTTGTTTATTAAAAGAAAAATCAACGAGCTTTTTCTCACCTTGTTGAAATAGAATCTTTTGAGGCATAATAACAGGAGATACTCCTACAACTATATCATAGGTAATATCATCTATATTACCTTGAGCAACTATCTTTTTGTCTGAAAAAAAACATGTTCCTCGTACCAATTTTTGCTCTTGTAATTTATCATTATACAAGTGCATCTCATAAGAACTTTTCCAACTGTTTTCTTGATCGTACTTCACTTCAACAGAACATTTTTTTGCTGGAATTTTCCAATATGATTCGTAAGATAACATTAAATCTTTATTATTAAAAAATGTAAAACAAGGTTTATTATTCTGAGTACAAACTTGAAATTCAAACCATTGCTTTTCACCTGTTGCTAATTGTCCTGTTAAGATTCCTGGTTGTTGATATTGTACAAAAATCTTTGCATCTTTATTAAGCGTTTTTCTTTTATAAGCTACATCATCAACAGAAACATCTATTTGTACTGTTTTTAAAAAATCATACAAGTCTCCACGCACATCTAACTGTACAAGTCCCTGTACTTGCTTACACACATCATGCATATTTAGTTGTTTACACAAATCAGTGCTTGTTGTAATTGACATATCAAACAAACACTTTTTTGAATCAGCTCGAATTTCAATAGGGTCAATCACAAATGACAAGTCTTCGTTTTTAAGATTAAATGAACCTAAACCATGTTTCATGGTACCCAGTAAATACAACTGTCCTTTTTCTGCTAGTCCTACACAGTTCATACTCATATTTGTCTGGACATACATACGCTTAACAATATCTTTTTCAGGAACATCGCATATAACGGATCCAGATATTGCATCTAACAAAATAATATCTTTATATATTATTTTTCCATTTTGTGCATACAGTTGCATACGAGCACTGTCTAACTCTGAACTAATATTACACATGTATGGAATTTGAATCGTGCAACCATTTTCTTGTTGAAGTAAGAAAAGAGCCTCAGAAATAGACATCCAGTCATATTCAAGAAAATTACCAGGAGTGCGCTTAAACAATTGAGCCAAAAAAGCAAACATTTCACCTGGCTGGTGTTGATATCTTTCACGCATAATGACATGATCCAGAGCGCCTGATAATTTACATCGAAACTGCGTAATCAAAGACCACCACGAAGCTGCAACAGTAAATTTATCTGCAGTGATCGACCAAACATTGTGTGATTGAATATTTTTTTCTTGTGGCTCTATTTTTAACTTAGAAAAATGCATTCTCAAAAACAACCAATCAATTTTATCTAACTGACAAGTTATTCTACAATTATATTTCTCTAAAAAACTTTTTTGCAATTCTTTAACAATATAATCTTGCAACGTACCATTGGAAGAGATGTGTAACATCACCATGCTACAACCTAAAACAACTCCCAATAAAATATGAAAAAATATTTTTAAGGCAAAAGAAATGTTTTTACGCTTCAATGTCTTCCTGCGACGCAGCAACAGATAATACTTCATCTACAGTGGTTAACCCTGCTTCGATCTTTGCGACTCCATCTTGTAACAACAATGTCATACCATCTTTCATTGCTTGTCGTTGAATCTCGCGAGCATCTGCACGATCTATTACCATTTGTCCTACTGATGGCGTCATCGCCATAACTTCAAAAATCGGTAAGCGGCCTGCATAACCTGACTCCATACATTTTCCACAGCCTACTGCCTGATAAAATGTTATTGTTTTTGCTTGTTCAGGTGTAATGCCCAATATATGCAACACATCTGCAGCTGGATGATATACTTTTTTACATGCATCACATAATTTTCTAACAAGACGCTGGGCTAACACAGCGGTAATCGTTGATGAAATCAAAAATGGCTCTATACCCATATCAATCAATCGCGTCATAGTAGCTGCAGCACTATTCGTATGAATTGTACTTAGTACTAAGTGACCCGTTAAAGAAGCTTGGATTGCTATCTGAGCAGTTTCAACATCTCGAGTTTCACCGATCATCACGATATCTGGATCTTGACGCAAAATTGAACGTAACGCAGCGGCAAAAGTTAATCCTACTTTATCATTAACTTGTACTTGGTTGATTCCTGAAATTTGATACTCAACAGGATCTTCAACAGTAATAATATTTACATCTGGTGCATTAATTCGAGAAAGAACAGAGTACAATGTTGTTGTTTTACCAGACCCAGTCGGACCAGTAACTAACACTATGCCATTTGGTTGCATAATTGCATGTTTAATTACCTTTAAGTCTCGTGATGAAAAACCAAGCGTCTCTAACTCAACAAACGTCTTTGTTTTATCAAGCAAACGCATTACAACACGCTCTCCAAAAACAACTGGTAAAATAGAAACACGAATATCTATTTGTTTGCCTGCTACTTTAATTTCTATTCTGCCATCTTGAGGTTTTCTTTTTTCTGCAATATCTAGTTGTGCCATAATTTTTAAACGTGATACTAAAGCACTTTGAATTCTTTTGGGAGGTGTAAAGGATGTGAACATAACACCGTCTACACGATAACGAATACGTACTTCTTTTTCATATGGTTCTATATGAATATCAGATGCTTCTTTTTTTACCGCTTGAAATAGAATATGATTTACTAATTTAACAACTGGCGTTTTGCTTGCCATTGATAAAACATCTTGTTCATCAATTTGACCAATATCTAACTCACCTTCCAGTAGCTTTGTATCTTCTTCTAACTCTTCCATCATGGAAGAAGCACCTTCGAGTGGATAATATCGATTGATTGCATCAATAATTACTGATGCTGGAGCAACTGCATGTTCTGCATGCTTACCAAGCATTAATACTAATTCATCTATAGGCATAATGTTGTAAGGATCTGCTGCCAAAATTAACAGTTTTTCTTCTTGCATAATAGGCATAACAATATTTTGTCGCAAAAAATGAAACTGTACTTTTGCTAGCAATGCTTGATCTGTCATCTTTTCTGTAACAACATCTATATAAGGAATTGATAAATGCTTACTATACGCAAGCGCCAAATCTTTTTGAGAAATAATTTGTTTTTCTAACAAATATGTTTGCAATGCTAATCCTGCATCTTGCGCTTCTTTTGCAAACGTTTCAATTTGGCTTTCTTGTAACAGTCCCATCTGTACAAGAATATTTAAAATTGCTTGAACCATTGTCAGTCACCTCAATCTTACAAAAATTTTGTATCCTTTTTATATACATTATCACACAAACCACTCATTTGCACATTCTTGCAATTACCAACTTCTTGCAATGCCTATAAGGGTATGCTAGATTGACGATAGTAAAAAATACGTTTATTAAGCTACTAAATACTAAACAAAGGGAACTTGTGACACATATAATAACCAAAACAATGTATCGAATTATTCCTTGCCTATTGTTTTGTACTTTATCACTTGCAAAAAATACTGTGAAACTTTCTGCAAAAAAATCACATGCAACGAATGTCAAAGCAACAAAGAAAAAGCCTAACAACCCATTTCCAAAAAAATTAATTAAGGAAATGAACGAAACAGAGTTGCAAGAATATTTGATCTACGCGAAAGCTATCAATGACAAAGAGCTTGTACTCAAAACATTTCAAGCGCTTCTTTCTAATTCATCTGATCAAAATAATTTAAAAAACTATAAACTAGATTTAGCTGACTATCAATTTGAAAATAGAGACTTTGAAAAAGCTGCTTTTACCTATGAAGAATTTTTCACACTCTATCCGGGTGCACAAGAGGCAGAATATTCTCAGTATAAAGCAATATTATGTTGGTTTACTATGACACTTGCTCCATATCGCGATCAAAGCATCACTCATAAAGCTATTTTCCTAATCGAAGATTTTTTACGAAAATCACAACATGATCGCTTTATCAAAGAATCAAAAAAAATGCTCAAAAAATGTCGTCAAAAACTATTTGAACATGAAGCACATGTTTTTGAAAATTATATCAAACAAAAAAAGTTTACTAGTGCTCAAAAACGATATGATTATATGCAAGAAAAATTTCAAGATATAGAACACATTGATCAGTACTTACATTACATGAATGGCATGCTAGAGTTAACAAAAGATCCAAAGACTCGTCCGTTCATTGTCAAATTCAATCTTGATAATGCATTAAAAACAGATAAAAAAATAACACCTGATAAAAAAGCAAAAGCTGCTCACTTCTTTGTATCTTAAAGCGATGTGTTCACAAATTATTGGTCAAGCTGGTGAATCTGCCGTCATAAATCTTTTACAAAAAGATGGTTTTGCTATTTTAGAACAAAACTATAAAAAGTTTTTTGGTGAAATTGATATTGTTGCACAAAAAGATAATATTATTGCATTTGTCGAAGTTAAAACAAGAACACGTACAACAACATCTATGTTTGAAATTGTAACACCTGCAAAACAACGTAAAATAATCATGACAGCCCAAGCATATATCGCAGAAAACAATAAAATAAACATGACATACCGCTTTGATGTTGCACTTGTACAAATACAGAACAAGATAATATCCAACATAACTCACATCCCAAATGCTTTTTGCCAGAGAGAAAACATATGATTTTATCAGAAAGCCACAAACGTTTCATTACTGCTATGTTACTTGGGACAGGCTTTTGGATTATATTTTTTTATGCTCATATTCTTATGTTTTCAGTTGTACTAATTGGTATTTTAATTACCATCTTAGCTAAAGAATGGACAGTCTTATTCAAACACAACAAAATATTATACTGGATACTCATGCCATTTTATCCAGTGTTACCATTTATTATCTTGTTATATTTTAATCATGATATTCATTACCGTATATTGCTGTACTATCTCTTTTTACTTGTTTTTTCATTTGATACAGGTGCATATATTGTTGGCACATTAATTGGCAGACATAAAATCATTCCCTTTGTTAGTCCACACAAAACGATTGAAGGATGCATTGGTGGATTCTTCAGTGCAATAATTGTTTTTTATTTTGCCTTATGGGAAGATGGTTTACATATGTCATACAATACTGCTATATCTTTTGTGCTCATTGTATGCATGATTGCATTCTTTGGGGACATGTTTGAGTCACTACTTAAGCGTCAAGCACGATTAAAAGATTCTGGCAATAGCTTGCCAGGGCACGGTGGCTTTTTAGACCGATTTGACGCTGTAATGATGGTCTCGTTTTTCTTCTTTTTGTTTCGCAATCAATTAATAAACTTGTTTATAACATAACAATACTATTATTTTTGTATCATCACGACAATCAACAACTGTTAAACTACCTTATGAATCTCTGCCTGTGATACAACTTGCTCTTCACCTGTTGTCATATTTTTCACAGTAACTGTATTATTTGCTTGCTCTGTTTCACCAAGCAGCAATACAAACGACGAACCCATGTTATGGGCTTTTTTCATTTTATTTTTAATTTTTTGCTCGTCTACAAGTACATCTACCGTTTTACCATGAGATTGCAGATGATCTGCTAACAATAGTCCAAGCTTATTTTGCTCTTGAGAAAATGGAATAATACAAACCAACGAATCTTCAGGTAACGATAATTGCTCACGCTGCTCTTGCAAGATTAACATCAAGCGCTCCATTCCTATTGCACAACCTAACGCAGGAACTGATTGCTTACTACCCAACTGCTCTGCTAGTCCGTCATAACGACCTCCTGCACAAAATGCACTCTGTGCACCAAGAGCATCTGAGACAAACTCAAACACTGTTTTATTGTAGTAATCAAGACCACGAACTAAACGAACATCGTGTACAAACGTTACTGATAATTCATGCAATGTATCACATAGTAATTGCCACTCAGCTTTTGTTTCGTCAGCAAAATAATCCTGTAATGTTGGACCGTCTTGCACTGCATGCTGACATGATTCAGATTTACAATCTAGAATTCGTAATACATTAGTTGTTAAACGTGTCTGACATGTTTGACATAATTGAGCAATTTTAGCTTGTAAAAATTCTTGTAATGCTTGGCTATATTGTTGTCGATCAGCAACATGTCCTAAAAAATTTATTTTTAATACAAAGTTTTCGATTGCAAACTTTTCTAAAAATAATGTATGTAACATTTTGATAAGTAATGCATCATGCATAATTGATTGCGCACCGATTACTTCAAGATTCATTTGATGAAATTGACGCAAACGACCTTTTTGTGGACGTTCATAACGAAACATTGAACCATATGAAAACACTTTGCAAGGTGTGCTCAATGATGCTTGTTGCTCAAGGAATGCTCGCATAGTGCCAGCTGTTGCTTCTGGACGAAGACATATCTGTTCATCTTTTTTACCTTTTGATTCGATAACAAACATCTGCTTACTAACAACATCCGTTTCAAAACCAAGTCCTCGTTCAAACAATGACACATACTCTAACACAGGTGTTTCTATTTCTGAAAAATTATATTGCCTTAGATGTCCTTCAATTTTATTTCGAACACCTGTCCAGAACGCCATATCTAAAAAATTATCTGCTACTCCCTTAACTCTTGAAAACATATTTTTTCCTTTTACATAAACAAAACTTCACTACACCTAGTATACCTAAAAAAAAAATTGAAAGAAATTATCTACGAAAAGATTGACTTCCCCTAAAAAAAATTGCTAAAACTTCTGATATACGATAAAACAACAAAAATTTATCACCTGTTTAGTTATTTAAAAATTATGAAAAAAATCAAGAAAGGAGGGAGTCCAAAGCGATTACAAAGGCAAAAAAGATTAAGTCGTAATGTAAAAAACAATTCCAAAATCAATTGAGGAGAATATGAAAAAACTACTCTTACTCACAAGCTTGCTTATGGCGAGTGTTAATTTTTATGCAGCTTCATCTTGCAATACTTCTTGCAATAAAAAAACAGATTGTAAAAAATCTTGTTTACCTGATCACGGACATACATTCCGTAGAGTTGAAAACACATTCCAAAACGCTACACCACTTTATGCGTCACAGTTTAACTCAAACGTTACCCGTAACTTAGATAACGAAGATAAACATGGCGGATTTGAAGTTGTAGTATTTGGTGGTAAAAACACTAACCGTGAAGAGTCAGCTTGCTACTACTTCCCATACGGCCATTCAACATATAATGTAGATGGTACTATTGATAAAGTAGCAACATTCGGTTCAGTAGCTGCTCTAACAAATACTGTTGTTTCATTAGAGAATGCAACAGGTGCTGCTGTTAACATACCTGTAGCTGCTAATTCAATACAAACAATTACGTTTGGTGGATCAGGTACTGGTAACAGAAATGATCTAGCAACTTTCTTAGGTGTAAGTGGCGATGATAGCGTTGTTGCAACTGTTGGTAAAACTACTGACATCACAACTACTGTTGAATCAGATCCTGCTACATTTAAATTTGATAATAACAAAGCTACAAATAAGATCTTACCTTGGAACTTTGGCATTACTCATGCAGCTCTATTTGAGCCAGCTGGTGCAGAATCTTCAACTGCGGTTGTTGGTACAGGCTTATTAACTAACCCAGAATTTAAATCTACAATTTCTCCATCATACTTCTTCTCACATGTAGGTGCTGGTTTTGCTCTTCGTTATCACTTCTCAGATGATAAGCAAGGGTTCTTTGGTAGTATGTCTACATCTGTAGAGCATGTACGTTCACGTATTTGCTTGAATGAAGTTCCTGGTGAAGATGCAAAAGCTTTAACGACAGACAATTTCCCTGCAGCTGCTAATAATGATGGTGCTTCAGCAACACAATTCCGTGTAAGTGAAGCTGTTGCAGATGGTGTTCTTAATGATAATGTAACATATAACCCTGCAGGTACAGCAGTGCCAGCTGGTGCTACATTGCAAAGCTCTATCAATGCTGCTTACATCAATTCAAGCGGAACTCCTACTGGTACATTCTTCCCAGTAGCAGAAGATGTTACACAACAAGGTTATGCTAATACTGCATTAAGTGCTCCTCCTACAAGCATGGAAACTGCTTTTGAACAAGCTGCTTGGAAATATGGTAAAATTGGTTGTGAACAAACAATCACACGTCTTGCTGATATCGAATTAGCAATTGGTTACCAATGGTTATGCAGTGATTGCGCTTCAACTAACTGGTACCTTGGTGTTGTAATCCCTACTGGTAACAAACCATGTGCTGAATACGTAGCTCCTGCTGTGTCAGGTAACGGTCAGCATGGTGGTATCATGACTGGTGGACAAGTTGAATTAATGTTGTCAGAAAACGAAGACCGCACAATGTGGTATAGACTTGATACAAACTCACGTTACTTGTTCAGAAACACTCAAAAACGTTCATTCGACCTTCACGGTAACGAATGGTCACGTTATATGATGGTTTGGGAAAACAAAGAAGCATTTGAAGCTTCATTAACTGATGCTGGAAACGGTATTGCTCGTAGAAACTTTGAACCAGGTATCAACGTATTTACACATGATATGAAAGTTAAACCAAGATTCCAAACACGTATCAACCAAGCTGTGTATATGCAATCAGATTGCTTCAGAGCTGAAATGGGTTGGAACATATTTGCAAGAAGCAAAGAATGTGTAGAATTTGCATGTCCTTGGGATAAAGCGCCAGCATTTGCAGGCAGCAACTATGTATTACCTGGTCTAAATAATGCAAGAACAATTTACAACGATGCTACATTAAGCGAACTATCACCTTCAATTAACTCAGCTGTAACTGCTGATAATTATGATGACTTTGCTATTGTAGAAGCTGATGTTAATCTTGATTCAGCAGCAACTCCTGCAGCATTAATCCACACACCATACTTATCACTTGGTTATGCATGGGATAGCGATTGCAAACCAGCTGTATCAATGGGTGCTTCATATGAGTTCAGCGCTGGTAACAGAGCGTTAAACAAATGGATGCTTTGGGGTAAATGTGAGTTTGCATTTTAATATAATCTAAATATAGAGTAGGAAATACTATGAAATCAAAAGTATTATTATCTGTTTTATGTTTAGGCTATGCAAGCTTAATGAAAGCGCCGTTGGCACCACGAGAAATGGCAGAACTGCGAAATTTATCTGCAAGTGATCGACAAGCAAGAATAAATCAAAGACCTAGCTTATATATGAATGCAACTCCTGAGCAAAGAAAAATGCTTGGTTTACAACCTGCTACTACATCAAACATTTCGCAACCTGCTGCTCAGCCAACCATGCCTCAGCAGCCAGCTCAGCCAACGATGCCTCAACAACCTGCTCAGCAAGGTTCGTCTGCAGCTGCTTTACAAAACCAAATTGCTCAACTTCAAAAACAACTACAAAATGAGCAAAATGGTCATGTAGCTACAAGACAACAGTTAGCTAAAGAAACAGCTGATCATGCAGCTACACAACAGCAATTAGCTAATGAGCAAGCTGCGCATCAAGCATGTAAATCAAGCAAAGCAGGATTAAATATCCCAGCAAACACTTCTAACGAAGCTATTGCTGGTGCAGCTCAAATCAAAATCAACAATAGTGGAGTAACTCCAGACATGAATGCTGGACAAGCTCTATTAACTAGCATGAACATGAAAGAGTCGCACATGCTTGGTCGTTTAGGTAAAGCGAAGAAAAAGAAACGTGGTTTTTCTTTCTTTGGACGCCGTAATGCAGATGCTTAAGTAATTAAGTTGCATAAACGCAAAAAAAGTGGAAGATGTAAAAGTCTTCCACTTTTTTATTATCACAATTTTAAAGATCGGTTATGTATATCTATTATCTTATCAAAGTAACAACACCTCTTAACAAAGCCACTATCATTGTGAAGCAAGATGCACATATTGATTTGTTTGATATAGCACTCGAGCGATAGTATCTAACACGCAATCGCTATACGATTTTATAAATTCGATGCTTCCCTACTTTGACGATCATATTATTGGTAACCGTAATCTGAGCTTGAAAATCTGTAACCTTATCATCATTAACCGACACTGCACCCGATTGAATAAGTCGCTTTGCTTCCGATGAGCTCTGCACAGCTTTAAGATCTTTTAATAATTGTACGATCCAAACAGCTTCCTGTTGCAAAGAATTGAGCAATGCTACTTCTTTTGCTTGAGAATAATCTTTGTTTTGAAATAACGCTGCAAAATTTTCTTGCCCTGCTTGTGCATCTTTTGCAGACCAAAATTGTTGCACTATTTCAAATGCCATCTGTTTTTTTAAATCCATAGGATGTACAGATTGCTTTGCAACTTCTTGTTTCATGTGCTCAATATCGCTACTTGTACGTTCAAGTAATAAATGGTAGTAACGCCACATCAAGACATCTGAAATAGACATTAATTTACCATACACTTCAACAGGATCTTGCGTTAAACCTATTGCATTACCTAAAGATTTTGACATTTTTTCTACGCCATCTAAGCCTTCAAGCAATGGCATTGTAATGACAACTTGTGCCTCTTGATCAAATTGTTCTTGCAAAAATCTGCCACATAACAAATTAAATGTTTGATCTGTGCCGCCCAATTCTATATCTGCTTGCAGCTCAACAGAGTCATAACCTTGCATCACTGGATACAAGAGTTCATGAAGCGCAATTGGTTGATTAGTTTGTAAACGTTTAGCAAAATCATCACGCTCAATTAATCGAGCAACAGTAATTTTAGAACATAATTTAATCGTATCTGCAAAATCAAGCTTACGTAGCCATTGAGAATTATATGCAATTGTTAAATTATCTGGATCTAATATTTTACGAACTTGCTCAAAATAGGTTTGAGCATTTTGCTTTATTTGTTCTTCTGTTAATGGTGGACGAGTTTTTGATTTTCCAGAAGGATCACCTATACGAGCGGTATAATCACCGATCAAAAATACAACCTCATGACCGAGATCTTGCAATTGTTTCATCTTTTTTAATACAACAGCATGACCAAGATGTAAATCTGGAGCTGTAGGATCCATGCCTAATTTAATACGTAACTTTTTGCCACTTTCTAATTTTTTACGTAATTGCTGCTCAGGAATACAATCAACCGTGCCATGTTTAATAATTTCTAATGTTTTTTCGATATTCATAGCTGTTCCTTATTAAGATAAAATTGCTTGCAACAATGACATATATTGATTCACTACCAAATGAACAATATCACTTAACAACAATAATGTTACAACAAGCACTGCAAAGTAATGAGTTGAAAACATACGAGGTATATGAAACCAAAAGCAAATCGTATCGGCTATACCAAATAAAAAATAAATCGTAAACAGCACAATATTTTGTCCTAAGAAAAACACTATGATGTCTTTACAAGCAACCAACAATGGACCTACCTGCTGCATCCATAACGAAGATGGTACCATATAAACTGCAAAGAGCGGGCCAAATACTTTTAACAACAACACTGCAGCAAGCGTAAGCATAATAAAATGAGAAACTGCACGAGCAAAAAATTCTACAATAGCTTTAGATTTAGATCCATGAGCAGGCGGATCTAAAATAATAAATCTTCCAAAACCTGGAAACCCTTTAAAGATAGTTAAATAATTGCCAAACAATTGACCAACTAATAAAAATGCAAAACCAAACAAACTAAAATGCGCAAATGGATCTAGTGTTAAAAAACCAAAATTTTCTGGCACATCATCGCCACATTTTTTAGCAACCCATGCAGTAAACCAACCTGAAATCGTAGTTGTAGGAATATAAGCCAAAAAAGCTATAATCACTAACCGTACACCATCTATCAATTCTAATCTCATAAAATATCCTTATATAATACATTCTAAGCATAAATTCAGGATACCACGAGAGAGTTTTCAGTCAAAATAAAAAGCTAATCATTTTTGACGAAAAAGCCAATTTTAGCTATCTTGTAAATAACAATTTTTATCGATTAATAAGGCAAAATCATTCATGGAAAAACGTTACGAACATCTCACTTGTGATGCGCAAATGCGCGACTTATGGCAAAAAACAAAAACATATCAAGAGCATATCAAAGGATTTACTCCTTTTACTATTGATACTCCACCACCAACAGTTTCAGGATCTTTACATATTGGTCATATTTTTTCATATACACAAACAGACATTATTGCACGTTATAAAAGAATGACTGGCCACAATGTTACCTATCCATTTGGATTTGATTGCAACGGTTTGCCAACAGAACGATTTGTTGAAAAAAAGCACAAAACAAATGTCAGCAAAATTGGTCGAGAAAAATTCATCGATTTATGCCTAGAAACTACAGAAGAAATGAAAGATGATTTTGTGCAATTATGGCAAACAATGGGTCTTTCTGCAGATTTTGAAAAAACATACTCAACGATTTCAAAAGATGTTCAAAAAATTTCACAAGAATCATTTATTCGTTTAGTCAAAAATGGTTATTGCTATATCAAAAAAGAACCTAGTTTATACTGTACTCGCTGCCGAACAACAGTCGCTCAAGCAGAGCTTGATGACACAGAACATGCAACGACCTTTAATGATGTACAATTTACGACTACTGATAATCAGGTAGTCACTATTGCAACCACTCGTCCAGAATTATTACCATCATGCGTTGCTCTGTTGTATCACCCAGAAGATAAACGTTATCATCATCTCAAAAACACCCAAGCTATTGTACCAATATTTGGACAACAAGTACCGATTCTTGAAGATAAACTTGTTACCATGGAAAAAGGTACCGGCCTTGTCATGGTATGTACCTTTGGAGATAAAAATGATATTGAATGGTTTAAACTGCACAAACTGCCTTTCAAACAATCGATTGGATTTGATGGTAAATTAACAGATAAAACAGGACCACTTGCTGGACTACCTGTCAAAGATGCTCGTAAAAAAATATTAGAACTATTACAAGAACAAGGTGTCTTACTCAAACAAGAACACATTAATCATACAGTACAAGTACACGAACGTTGCGGACATGATATTGAATATACAATTTTGCCACAATGGTTTATCAATATCGTTGAACATAAAGATAAGTTCTTAGATCTTGCAGAAAAAATATCATGGAATCCTGCTCACATGAAATCACGATTTATTGATTGGGTTACTAACCTATCATGGGATTGGTGTATATCTCGCCAACGTGTCTACGGTATTCCATTTCCTGTTTGGTACTGTGACGACTGTAAAGAAATATTAACAGCGAACATCGATGACCTTCCAATAGATCCACAAAACACCCCATACGGTGGCCCATGTCCTCAATGCAACAGCAATAATATTCGACCTGAAAAAGATGTCATGGATACTTGGAATACATCATCTTTAACACCATATATCGTAAAGCAGCTATGTGCTCAAAACAATGCGTCTCCTTTTCAAGACAACACATTTTTGCCAATGAACATGAGACCACAAGCACACGATATTATTAGAACATGGGCATTTTATACTATTATTAAAAGCTGGATGCACGACAAGCAAATTCCATGGCACGAAATTGTTATATCAGGATATGTTCTTAGCGAAGGTAAAGAAAAAATATCAAAGTCTAAAGGCAATGCACCAACAGAACCTCAACAACTATTAAAATTATTTGCACCTGATGCAATTCGTTTCTGGACAGCTTCAGGAACACTCGGACAAGATATAGCATTTTCTCCTGACCAAATTAAAATTGGTCAAAAATTAATGAACAAACTATGGAACGCATTTAAATTTGCAAACATGAACCTTGACGGATATCAGCATACGCTTGAAAAACCAGCACAACTTAATGTTGTCAATCAATGGATGTTTGATCAAGCTAACGAAGCACTAGCTCAATACAAAAAATATTTTAACAAACATGAATTTGGTCTTGCTCTGCAAAGTATTGAACAACTCTTCTTGCAAGATTTCTGTGACAATTATGTTGAAATCATTAAAGATCAGTTTTTAAACCCTGATAAATATAACGCGCAAGATGTAGAACTAACAAAATGGACGTTATACACGACCAGCTTTATGATTTTACAAATGTATGCCCCATACATGCCACACATTACAGAATATTTATATCAACATATGTTTGTACAAACTTACAAAACAACATCGTTGCATCTTACACAACTAGCACAAGAACAATCAGGCAGCGTTGAAAATCAAAAAGCTATGAATATTATTTTAGAAATTATCGGACAAGTTCGTAAATTAAAAACAGAAAAACAATTATCTTTACGCACAGAATTAACAACATTAACTATTTACGTACCAGAGCAATTTCAAAATACTATTTTGCAACAAGAAGCAATTATTAAAGGTGTATGCAAAGCAAATGCATTACTCATTTCTGATAATGCAATTGTTACAGAGCTCAAACAAAATAATGAAACTTATTCAGCTTTTGTAAACACAAAATAACATTTTTATACAAAAATTTTCAACAGATAGAAAGTAGCATGTTTACTTTCTATCTGTTGACCTAATCAATCAATCGGGTTATAATCAAGCTATCTAAAAAGTAGTAGTCGTGTAAGCCTTCAAATAAAAAAGTAACACTTAAGAAAAGGAGGCAATCTCACAAAAACATATTTTCTCTCTATATTTTTATAGCTAAAAATCAAAAGGAATCACGTATGAAAAAATTATTATTATCAGCAATGTTTGCATGTGCATCAGTAGTTGCTTCAGAGTCAGAATTTCAACCTACATCATTAGTATTTGATTTTATCGTTGAGCCAACTGAAGTATCAGAAACATGGAACGAGATAACAGCGCAAACAAAAACTGTTATCGAAGCTTTTAAAGCTGAAGAAAACTATACTCCAGAAGCAAAAACAAATGGTGTTGCTAAAGCTTTAGAGCTTACACAAACAATTGCACAGCTAACAGAAAAAGCTAACATTCACGGTTCAATTACATGTAGTGCGTATCAAACAGACAGTCTTGCTACACAAGAAACTAACAGCGAAGAAGCAGTAAACAAACTAATCATTCGTTTTAGCACAACTCGTGTTGAAGATAAAAATCTTGAAACATGGAATGAGCTTCTTACTCTTTCACAAGCATTTAGCGATGCAATGAACAACTTAGAAACATCAGACGCATACCCTGCTGAATTAATTAAAAATCACATTACTGCTATTTCAGAAGTTGTAAAAGCTGACAACAATGAATCTTTGCAAAGTAATTTACAAATATCACTACATTCTATTGCAGAATAATAAAAGATAGTAAAAAAAGAGGCAATGTTATGTTATGTTGCCTCTTTTTTATTTGACAGAATATAGATACTCTTTACGCTATATAACATGATACATATTAAACAAACTCAAAGAAAAATTTCGTTTTGCACGACACCTTACTTCAAAAAAGCTCAAAAGATTCTACATCATTTAGGCTATATTGATTTCGATCTTGGTATCTTATTAACCACTGATGCAACTATTCGTAAATATAATAAACAATATCGTCAAAAAGATAAAGCAACAGATGTATTATCATTTCCTTATCATCATGACATTCAAGCTGGTGAAAAAATAATACCTGCAAGTGACGATGATAAAAATCTTGGTGATATCATTATCTCTGTTTCATATGTATATCACAACAAACATAACCTTGACGGTGATTTCCATCAACGAATGGACCGAATGCTTGTTCACGGCATTTGTCACTTACTTGGCTATGATCATATTGATGACGATGAATATAAGCAAATGCTTACGCTTGAAAATGAATTACTACAACTGATTAGTTCAATTTCATAACCATTGTACATTTTTTATTGTTTTTTATACTCTCATCAAACTATCAATATCAGATCTTATTTTAAAAACTCATATGTTCTATACATACGCTCAACAACTTTTTGTTTTTGCTCATACGTTAAGTCTAAAGACAGTAATTCTTTTACATCATAATCCAACAGTAAAAAGTCTTCACTTGATAAATAAGGATTATAAAAACGTAATTGCTGCACGAGAAAATACAAACGACCAAAGCTTTCAAACTTTTTCTTTTCGCCTCCGCCAATAGCTTTGTTGAGCTGTATATCAATATCACGCAAGGTCATACGTATAGGCTTGAAACAAGATTCATGTTTATACAAGTAACGACAATAACAATAGCAACCGTACGCTGCAGAAAGTATTGGCATAATTGATGATAAATAATAATTGATTTGTTGGCGTTTAATAATCTCTGAAATTCCATCATTAATTAATCGCAACTCTTCATTAAGAGCATATTTTATGACATTAACAGCAGTTCTCATCCCAAAACTACCAGTACTGATACAGCTAACAATATCATTATGTATTTCAATTTTTGGAATACTTTCTTCAGAGTAATCCCAAACAGCTCTTTTTAAACCGTACAAAGGATTCATGATATACTCAGAAACAAAATTAGTACCTGCATGCTTTACTTTTTTTGTATACATCGGAACATCTTTGTAACGCTCTAAACAAAATAACAAAAGCAACCCGGTGGTTACACTTACAGATGAGTACAAACACCAATGTCTTTTAACATGATGAGGCACTGCGTATACTTGTAGGACTTTTGCAATAGATTTTTGCTTACTAATCATACCTCCATACATGAGTGACATATCGTTATAAAGATCAACAGTCTGTACAGACTGTTTTTTGCCAAAAAATTCATATAATGGATATATACTTTTTTGCAAAACTTGATACAAATTATCGATGTTATCGATCTTGTTATTATAAAAGTGTCCAAAAAAAACCATACCTATTAAATTGGCAAGCTGCTTTTCGATTGATTCGAGTAGTACTATTTTTTTATGCATTTTACTTGGATGCGTTGCTTCACGCATCCAGTATGATGGATGCTTATTTTTGCGAGGCAATCGTTCAATAGCTAACTCGTATTGCCAATATTGTTTGGTTCTAACCACCTCTTGTAAGAGCATATGCGCATGATGCATATACAAAGTGAAAAAAATATCATACAGCTGCACCAATAACAATAATTGAGCTTGCTCTATGACGATATCATCATGAGAAACAATTTGAAATAGTTGTTGCACGTCACTACAACGAATATATTCAGAAAATTTTGATCGTAAAGAATATAACTTATCAACTGCAAAAAATGCTTTATGTACAGTTCTACCATGAACACTGTTCTTTAAGGCATCTTGCTGTAAAAAATCTTCTTTCAACCGCAACAACGGCTGCTTGCTTTGCGTAACAACACTACAAACAAGATATAACGATAATACTATGCGTTTCATTAAGTCCTTTACACATAAGAATTTTGTAAAGTTTATTGAGTATACCAAAACAAGGTACAAATATATAGATACCACAATTGATGACTACAGAATATAGCAAAAATATTGTATGGTACTACATAACCGTACAACCAAAAAACCAAAGGATTTTTCATGCAACAATTTTATATTCCATTACTTATACTATGTGCGTTTACTCCAGGAATGTATCATATTCACCGAACAACCGAAACAAACAAGCCTGTTGTAACAAGCAACCCGACCCCGATTGTTGTTCAGATGCATAACAATAATGATAATGCTAATGCCGCACAAGGTGGCAATGCCTCACCACAAACGACACTGTATGCAACACTAGAGCAAAAAATGAATAATCTGCAAGAAACCTGTACCATTTGGTATAACAATGCTTGCGATAAAGCTTCTTGGTTTCACAATGAATTATATGAAAAGCGCTATCATCTAGGAGCAGGATGCATGGCAACTGGATACTGTTACTTGTCATACCAATGTTACAAGGCAAAAAATCTCATCAAGCACCGTTCATCATGGTGCAACTGGAAACAAACAATAGATATACAACACCTAGTCAGCACACCATATCAAGAAGTAATACCTCAATTACTCACAGATATTCAAAAAAAATATTTGTTACATACCTGTCATGACACACACACAAAGTTAAAAACAGCTCCTTTTGAACAATTTATCAAAGATATTTACACAGAGCTTGCTCTGTTAAAAAGATATCAACTTATTCTTTCTTGGAGTAATAAATTACACTTGTCTTTTCTTTTTTCATTGTGCTATAACTACGATATAATTCAGGAAAAAATTAATCGCTTGCATCTATTACTCGATATTTTTATCACATGGCAAACGCAAGATTTATTAAAGTAATAAAGGAAAAAATGAAGTACTTTAAGATATATGTAATTACCATATTGCTTGTTACGAACATAACAAACACACTGCTTTCAAATCCTCCTACTGATCAAGATTATCTAACACTACAACTTAACCCCCAAAAAAACTACTCTGTAGAAGATATAAAAAAAGCTTATAAAGAACTAATCAAGCAAAAACCTTCAAATGAGCTTTTAAAACAGGTTAACAGTGCAAAGCAAACAATCATTGATTACTTAGAATCTAAAAAAGATAATAAAGTTAAAGATCCTCTTGCCGAAGCAAAAGAGTTTATTGCAAATATATCAATTGCAACAAAAATGAGAGAGATATTTGAATCTTTAGCATATAAAAATCTTGATGACATTAATGATAATGATACTTGGAATCAATTTTATAATGCATTAAGTACTATAATTTTACCTAAGAAATCAATTCTAAAACCGGATGAAACAGCACAAGAAAGATATGACAGCATGCCAAAAGAACAAAGAGAATATATTAAAAATTACTTTTTAACCGAAGTGCAGGCTCGTAAAAAAGACAAAGAAAATACTCAAAAAAACAACCCTGCTAATAACAATCAAACTCCTAACAACGCAGATACATTTGCTCAAAATCAACTAACTAACGAGCAAATACAAAGTATCAACACACAGATTTATCAAGCATTTGAAAACTATCAAAACAATGTTGGTTCTCATAAGTTATTTAAAACTATCAAAAAAATCGATGAGCTTAATGCACTTATGCAACAAATAAATGTACAAATTAACATCAATGCATTTATACAAAGCAACAAACTTGACGCACTAATATCTTTTACAAATCTATTAATACGAAGCTATAATAATATGTACTACGAAAACCCTACAAATTTACAACATGTAACTATGCAAGCTATTGCATTTTGCAATCAAACCAACGTTGCTCTTAAAGATTTTTCATTGTATGAATTACAACAAATTTTGCCTCAAGGTTATGAGTTTTCCGACTTAAAAGGGTTATGCAAATCAGTCATACAGCAAATAAAAGAGTATTTAAAAAAGAATGATGATCTTATCAACGCTTTCAAGCTCACACTGATTTTGTAATCATATAAATTTCACAAAAAGAAAAAGCCTTGGTTGTAATCAAGGCTTTTTTTAGTGTTTAACAAGTAAATACTAGTTACTAGTACAATAAAATACTTGTCTTTTATATTTTGACTGTGCTAGAAATGTATCATGATGTAAAAATTAGTCTTGTATACCTACTCATACACAAGATTACAATCTAAAGGAGAATGATGAAGTATCTTATGCTGTTATTAACTGTTGTGTTATATACTCATGCAGTGTTACCAAGTAGCTTGCAAAACGATTTAGATAGTGTCACAAATGCTTCATGTGATGAGTATAAAAGAATATATAGAAAACTAGCTTTAAAATATCATCCAGATAAACAAAATGGCTCAGACGCTGACTTTAAACTTCTCAATGAAACATATGAGAAAAAAGATAAGCTTTGTAACAGTTCTAATGCAACTGATCAAAATAATCAAGAAGATGCTAAAAATAACGCTAAAGAATGGTTTAATGACGAAATACATAACAGAAGACTAACTAAAGCCATCAAAAACTATTGGAACGATACAATGACTAACACTAAGATGAATGCTTGGGACTATGTACTTCAAGAAGATATTGATAAGATAAATGCTATTGTAAATAACCGTATGTTTGACAGCGAAGAGTTAAAAAAATTAGTATTAGAGCTTGCAGATACATTGAAGCCTAATACTACTCAATCTTCAACTGACAATACTAGCTCCTCTGCGTATAATAACAATGCCCAACAAAGCGCTGGTGAACAATTAGCAAAAGACTGGTGGAATCAAAATCAAATGATGTTTGAAAATATTCCAGTTGACAAAGTAGGATCAATATTAAGAACCGTGAACAATCGTAATGATTTAGAAATAATCATTAATAGAATTTCTACTTTACAGAAAAAGCAAATTACAGCTTTCCCAGCAGAAGCAAACTTTGAAAGCATTAAGCAAAATGTGCAAGAGACTATTAATTTTCATATTACAAACTGGTTACATAACCAAATATTTTTTACAGAAGTTAAAAATTTTATAGTAAGACGCTTTGACCAAGTGAAACTTCATGAATATGACATCATCACTATAGAAAATTGTCCTATAAAATATATTATAGAAACTGATGTGTTCCTTTATAATAAGCCATACAATTTACTAGAGCAGCGTCTACAAGAAATTGTTCCGGATATAATCCAAGATGTAAGAAAAAATTATTATAATACTTTCATGTATTATGAGATTATAGCAAAAAACATTAACGAGTTAGTATCTGCGCGCCTCAAAACTCGTCCAAACGACACCCTCGACGAAATTACAACATTTATAATCTCTCAACTCGATTTACCGAACAGTACAAAAATTGGCGAAAATCCTTTTAATCAATTAATCAAACTATTAAAGCTTAAAATTCAAAAAGTATATACTGATATAACAGCTGCAAATCGTGCTCAAAGTAAAATCTCTTCTGCAGAAGAAGAACAACGTCAAAATATACAACAAGAACAACAGCAAGAATTTGAACAATTATTTGCACAAATGAAACAAAATCTACAAGATGTCAAAAACAAACAAGCGCGTGCAAAATTAGAAAAAATATTACAACAACAAAAAGACTCTTTGATTGATGAAGAACAACAACGTCAAAATATAAATAAAGAACAAGAACAAGATTTTGCAGATATGTATCAACAATTTAAAAGCGAATTAGAAAAAACAAAAATCAATCAAAAATCTCGAGAAAACCTTGAAAAACAGCAACAAGAATTACTTGAAAAGCAATATCTTGATACAGCAAAGAGTATCCAAAGTGAACAACAACAAGAATTTGATCAGCTATTTCAACAAATGCAGGAATCTTTGCAAAATATAAAAAACAAGCAAGCTCGAGAAAATCTAGCAAACCTTGCACAGCAACAAAAAGCATCTCTCGTTAATGAAGAAGAATTTGGACGTGATACAATGACAAAAAAACAAAATGACGAGTTACAAAGTATACGTGACCAATTTAACAGTGAACTAGCAAAAGCAAAAATTAATCAAAAATCTCGCGAAAAGCTTGAACTGTTACAAAAAGAACTGCGTGAAAACATACAAGATGAGCAAGCAGATGAAATCGATAACATATTGACACAAATGCAACAAGAATTACAAACCATACGAAATAAAGCAACTCGTACGAAGTTAAATAATCTTTTACAACAAGAACAACAAATTATTGCTCAACATGAATCATCGTTACGCGGCGAATTGCAAGAAGAGCAAGCATATGATTTCAATCATCTGTATGAGCAATTTCAAAGTGAATTAAACGAAGCCCAAATTAATGAAAGCATTCGTAAGCAACTTGAAGAGCAGCAACAAGAAATTTTACGACAACAACAACAATTTGTCAGATCTGAAATTGAAAATGCTTTTAAATTAACGTTGTTATTATAAAAGCAAAGAGAGGTTTAGCAACTAATTAAACAAATGAAACAATAATAGAATAGTAACAATTATTACTAAAGATTGCAGCAAACTCAGATAAAGATAAAAAAGCCTTGGTTTTACTAAGGCTTTTTTGTTTTTATTGCTTTTTTAATAAAAAAATGATTACCATCTAAGAAATATTACTACATATGAAAGGAGATATGTATGACCTATACAAAGCTCTATCTGATAAGCATATTTTGCATAGTTGGATTAGCAGCTACACTGCATACAACAACATATGATAATCCTGATGATGTTACACAACATGTACATAATTGGCTATATAACCATGTTATATCCCAACCTCATCAAGATCTTGTATTTACAGAAGAGTTGTTAATGAAGATTAAACAAGATTTATTTGATCATCAACATATCAAATCGATGCCACACAAAGATGTAAAAAAAATTGTTAAACAACAAATTATATCACTGCAAGAAAAAAAATTCAGGTCAGCTCAATGGTTTGCAAAACATAAAAAAGAATTAACCCAAGTCATTAAACAATATTTTAAAAAATATCCACATAATCATTGGGGTATTTATCAGTATTTAAACGCCAGCAGTAACCCGGTATGCAAAGAGCTGCAACGCACTATGAAGCGTACCGATGTTATCCCTGGAGATATTAATCAATCAATAAGAATGTTAATTAATCAGCTCAAACCTAAAGGAGAATAAATGAAAAAAACTCTATTATTATCATGCTGTTTACTTATGCATGGATCAACACTCTATGTAGAACCAGATTACTTTGAAGAAGAGCCAACTGCTCGAGTAGATCAACCTGATACCGAACCAAATAAACGTGGTAGATCACTACTAGCTGAACATTTAGACTCTCTTGATCAAGCAAAGAAACAATCAAGTAGTGTTCAACCTGAAATAGATAATTCGCCTAAATCTTCAAAAAAAGCTATCAAATTGGCCGGTATAGATACAGAAGGCATTAAAGGTACTATCGATGAACATATACAGGCACTCAATAAAGTACAAACCGTATTTGATGAAGCAGAACAATTAATCGGACTCAAAGATACAGAACGTGGCAAAAAGCTGAAAAGTCGCTTATATGACAAATTCTTTGACATGAGTCAAATTCAACAAGACAGAGAAACCGCCCTATCACGTCAAGAACGACAAAAATATGACAATCTTAAGTATGTTGTTGACCAAATGAACTCTGATGAGTTTAAAAACGCTATGGATCTTGTTAAAGAATTGCTACCAGAAGAAAAGAAAAAAGCAGGAGCTGAATCTTTTGCTGATGCATCAAATAGTTCATTAGCCACAGTTCAAGATCAACTAACACAAGCTAAAACAATCACAGATAAAATGACCGATTTAATTAGCAAAACAAAAGATCAAACAGCAGAGAAAAAAGATTTCAACACTATGAGCAAAATACTTAAAAAACATTTTGCAACCCTTGAAACAATTGCTACTTCTCATCCTGATTTACATCAAACAATGTTATCACTACATGATTGGGCTAATGAAACATTACAAGATGTAAAAAACAGTTACGATCAAATGCAAAATACTCAAACCAATGATGCTACAACAGCAGTAGCTGATACATTTGAAAATTGGATCCAAAGAGATCCTGCTCACATCACAACAAAAGTTTACGGACAAGGAACACAAACTCCATTAGAAAGAGCTGTTGCAGATAACAATGATGTTATGCTTGAATCAACCGTTCAAGCAGCAGTCAAACAAAATGTTTCTGTTGAAGATTTAGTTGAACCATTAAAAGAGCAAGTACAATCTCTACGAGCTAAGGGACAAACTAAAGAAGCACGAGCTCTTCGTGCTAAAATAAAAGAAGTAACAACTATGTACGATAATTTAAGTATCTAAAATTAAACCCTTCAACTTAGAAAAGCTGAAGGGTTAGGGGGGTGAACAATACACATAGTGTATTATTCGATTAGGGACGTTTTTCTGGCGAAATACTATCAGGCCAAAGATTCTATGTCAAGCAAAAGATTTTGCAATATATCGAGTGAATCAATAAAACTTGTTATACAAAGCTATTTTCCCTCGATAAACTCTCTAATTTTTTTTGAAGTATTTGTTGCATGTTGGAGTTCATCTGTTGTTGCTGTTTCTACAATTTTTCCATGTTCCATTAAGTGAACTGTGCATGCAATTTGCTGTATAAAATTTGTATCATGTGTTGTAATTATAATCATAAATCCTTTTTTTGCCAAATTTTGTACAATAGTTGCAATTTCAGCCTTTAATATAGGATCAAGAGCAGAAGTTGGTTCATCTAAACACAACACTGATGGATTTAATGCTAATGTTCTTGCAAGAGCAACTCGTTGTTTCTGCCCGCCCGACAATGCTACAGGGTACATATGCGCTTTTGAAGATAATCCAAACTGATCTAATAATGTATAAGCAATAGTCTTTGCTTCTTGTTCAGATTTTAATGCAACTTTGCATAAAGGTACCGTAATGTTTTGTTCAACTGTCATATGATTAAACAAATTAAATTCTTGAAAAACCATA
>PBME01000021.1 GCA_002721975.1 Campylobacterota bacterium
AAAACAAAAGTTGCTGAAAAAGAAAAAGGCGGAATTACGCAACATGTTGCTGCGTATGAGGTTGTTTCAAAAGATGGAAACATGGTGTTTTTAGACACCCCTGGGCATGAAGCATTTTCTCTTATGAGAGAGCGCGGTGTTTTAATGGCAGATTTGGTTGTTTTGGTAATCGCTTTAGATGATGGAATTAAACCTCAAACAGTAGAAAGCATTAAAAAAATACAAGAATTTGGGTCAACTGCTGTTGTTGCTCTTAATAAAGTTGATAAAGCAAAAGCTGATCGTTTAGATATTGTAAAAAGACAATTAGCTGATTATGGTCTTTTGCCCGATGATTGGGGTGGAGATGTGCCAACTGTTGCTATATCTGCTAAAACGGGACAAGGCATAGATGAGCTTTTAGAGGTTATTAGATTACAAGCAGATATTCTTGACCTTAAAACAAGCACCACTGAGCCTGCTCAAGGGGTTGTTTTAGAGTCTATGGTAGAGCATGGGCGTGGATCTGTTGCTAGTATTATTCTTCATAGAGGTAAAATTTGCAGAGGTGATTACTTTACTTGTGGTGCAACGTTCGGAAAAGTAAGTTCTATGCAAGATTGTTATGGAAATCAATTAAGCTGTGTTGGGCCATCAGTGCCTGTGAGTATAGCTGGGTTTGCTGAGTTGCCTCAAGCTGGAGATATGTTTGAATTTGCAACTCAATCACAAGCAAAAAAACATAAAAACTTGCAAAATAAAATAGTAACAAATACCAATACATCAAGAATAAGCACTAATGATCAAGGTATTAGTATTATTGTAAAAACCAGCACTCTGTTATCTAAAGAAGCACTTCTTGCGAGTTTAAAGAAATTAAGCGACTCTCAAGAGGTAAAAATTAAAATTATAGATTCTGGGATTGGCGATATAAATGAAAGCAATTTAGATTTAGCTGCTACAACTGGTGCATTAGTATATGGACTTGGGGTGAAAGCTAATAAATCAGCAATTGCTAAATTACATAAACCTGTAACTGTGAAGCAGTTTGATATTATCTATAAACTTTTAGAAGATGTCGAAGAAGTGCTCAAAAAAAATATTGTTAAAAAAGTTGAAGAAAAAGAGCTAGGAAAAGCTCGTGTTAAAGCAATATTTAGAGTTAAATCTGTAGGCGTTATAGCTGGTGCAGCAGTAGAAGAAGGTGTTTTGCAAAAAGGTGCAAAGCTAAAAGTATTTAGAAACGGTGAGCAAATAGGTGGAGGTGTTATCAAAACACTACAAAAAGAACGAACTTCTGTATCATCGATATCTGCAGGCAGCGATTGCGCTTTTGCATTAGATGGTTTTTCAGACTGGAAAATCGATGACGAAGTACACTGTTATATAGAAAATCTTGTATAAAATCTTGTTGCTTTCAAATTAAATTGTTGCAAAAATTCAAACTAATTGCTTTTTAAAAGGCAATTAGTTTGTTGTTGCAACATTATCTTGTGATTTATTTTGTTTTAAATTTTTTTATCTAGAATAAAAGTGTCTCCTTCCTTTTGGGTTGTACGGTAGTATGGTTGGAGAACTGCTTATTATCGATGGTGGAAAAAATTTGAAATGGTTAGGGGGAAAATTTAGCCACCATCGATTTTTTTTTTATAATAAATCTATTAAAGTTTTCATATTATATTTATCGTTTTTTAATTGATCTTCACCTTTAGGTGTTTCTAGTATTTTAGCTATTGTTGTAAATCGAGAATCATTCATAATAAGTTTAAATGATTCTAAAGGTATTTTTCCTTTGCCGATATTTTCATGACGATCAACTCTTGTGCCCAGTTCTTTTTGAGAATCATTCATGTGAAAAACTTTTAGTTTTTCTATACCTATATGCTGATCAAAATTTTCCCACATGCTTTTATATAGTTTTGGAGTGTGGAATTCGTATCCTGCTGCAAATGCATGACAGGTATCAAAGCAAACACCAATACGATGATTGTTTTTGCTGCTACCGATAATGCTTCCAAGTTGTTCAAAAAAAGCTCCAGTAACATTACCTTGTCCTGCCATAGTTTCAAGCAAAAGCGTTACGTTTTGAGTGTTTGATGCTACAAAGCTTTTATCTACTTGCTCAGCGATAAATGCTAAAGATTTTTTTTCATCGTCTGTAAACCGATGTGTACCTGGATGCAGTACAAGATAAGGAATGTTAAGAATTTCACATCGTTGTAGTTCTTCTGCAAGTGCTTGTATAGACTTTTCAACTGTTTCATCATTTTTTGACCCTAAGTTAATAAGGTATGCTGCATGTGCAACAACAGTTTTTACAGAAGAAAATTGTTGTTTATCGATAAATGTTTTTGCATCAACATCGGATATTTTTTTTGCTTTCCACTGACGATTGCTTTTTGTAAAAATTTGAGCACAGTTTGCTTCTATTTCTAGAGCTCGATCAATTGCTTTATCAAATCCTCCAGCTGTAGAAACATGTGCACCTAAGATTATATTTTTTTTCATGGTGATTCTCTGAGTTAAAGGGGTTATTATGTTTGACAAAGAAGCTATTTTATATGATATTGTTATGTAACTAATAAACATATTCTAATATAAAAATTATAAAAAATTACAGGTTTTATGAAGTCTTACAAAAGTCAATTATTTTTTGCTTTGTTGTTGACATGTGTTGTAGTTTCTGCTTCGGAAATAGTAGAGATACAAAAAAAAATAGATCATTTACAAAATAAAGTAGAGTTATTAGAAGATAGCTCAAAAAAGCTAGAAAATCTTTACTCTGTTGAGCGAATTAATACTAATAAATTTCAGATTTCATATGATGGCGTAGTTGCTCAGTTTGGTGGTAAATTAACGCAAGAAATGTTTACAGCTCAAAATACAACATACCTAAATAAATCATTACAAAACGATTCAATAGTTTTTTTGAGAGCAACAAGTGATTACTACTTTGACTTTATGTATGGTAAAGGTCCTCGTCCTACAATTACTGCACATAACACATTGCGATTCCGTTATAAATGGGGTAGCGGTACAGAGGTTAGAATATTTGACAGTAATGCTACAGTTGTTGATGTGCCTTGTGCTGTACGAGGAACACAGGCTAACAAGCATTTGTTATGGTCTAGAGAAGCTTGGATTAAAATTGCCTTAGGAGATGTTACTCAACCAAATGAGCATTTTGTTCAATTAGGTGTATTTCCTTATCAGGTAGGTAGAGGAATTAGTTTTGGTCCTGCATATCAAAGAGGTGGTTTCTTAGGTTTTACACCTGGATTTTCAGTTGATCAATTTGCACCAGGTTTCTTACTTCATATAAATCCTGCTCCAAATAAAGCTTCTGCTGAGTTTTATTTCGCAATGTTAGAAAATGTTAATACGTCATTTAAAAGTAATAATGAGCTAGTACGTAAAAAAGAAATAGATGCATGTCCGCAACGAGGTCCTGGTAGACAATCGTATGCTGCCGTTACAAAAGGTATCTGGGAAGCTTACACCGGTGAAGATGGCTCTATTTTACTAGAACCGTATATTGTATATTTCCAAGCACCAGATCAAAAACTAGAATTTTCAAATGACTTAGATTCTTTCTTAACTACATACGGAATAATGGTAGAAGGAAAGTTTGGAAAGTTTGATTGGGGTTTTGAAGCAGCTATTAATGATGGTAATGCTTTAATTAAGCCTTGGGATAGAAACACAATAACTCTTGCACGCAATAGTGATGGGTTGTTGGCAGAGAAATATACAAAAGTAGTTACGGCTGATCCTGCTATAACAAGTAATCCGTCAACTGCAACTGTAACAAACGCAAATAAAACAGTAGTTGAAGGTGCAAATTCAAGTACAACAGGAGTAGGAAATATTTCGAGAGGTGCTGGTTTAAATGCACAAGAAATTGGTAATTCAGGTCTGTACAATACATATGATAGATTTAGACCAAAGCAAAATATTGATTTCGATGGATACTTCTTTATAGCTGATGCATCGTATCAAGTAATAGATAAAGTTTTAAATGTTGCTGTTGGTGCTGGTTACTCTTCAGGTAATATCAATGAGCAATTAGATACAAACAAACTATCAGGCAAAGCTTTAAACCAAGCGTTTAACGGATTTGTTACATTACAATCTGTATACTCTGGTAAGAGATTGCGTCATTTGATTATATTTAACGAAGGAGTTCCTCGTTTTACAACACGTAATCCAAATGGAACTTTTACCAACCAAAATATTACACCTGCATTATCAAACGAAAGTATTGAATTTACAAATATTGCATTCGCTGGAACTAGAGCAGAATGGAAAATTAAACAATTAAAAAATTATAAAGTAACTTTTGCTCCTAATGTTATTGGATACTGGGCTGTAGAAACTCCAGATACAAAACAAGGTGTACAGGCTCGTAACTATATGGGTACAGAGGTTACTGCTGAACTATCAGCATATGCATTTGAAAAATTAAAAGTATATTGTTACGTAGGATTACTATTCCCGGGTAATTATTATAAAGATATGTGTGGTACGTTAATTGATAAGCAACCTTTAGGAAGTGATGTTGCAACAATTGTAAATATTGGTATTAATTACGTATTTTAAAGAACAGTTGGATTGGAAAAAAACTATATGAAACAACAAAGAACAACTTATTGTGGTTTAATTAATGATAACCATGTAAACAAAGAAATTTGTTTAGTCGGTTGGGTACAACGTCGTCGTGATCACGGTGGATTAATTTTTGTAGATTTACGTGATCGAGAAGGAATTATGCAAGTTGTTTTTAATAGTGACTTTGATAAAAAAGCTCATGAGACTGCGCATTCATTGCGTAGTGAATATGTAATTTTTGTATGTGGTAAAGTTGTACGTCGAGAAGAAAGTCTTATTAATAAAGACATTGCTACAGGTGAGTATGAGTTACAGGCAACATCTTTAACAATTTTAAATAAAGCTAAAGGGCTACCATTTTCGCTTGAAGATTCTGATGCAGTAGATGAAGAATTGCGTCTTACGTATCGCTATCTTGATTTGCGTCGTCCAAAAATGCAACAAAATTTAAAGTTGCGTAGTGATGTTATGTTTGCTACACGCGAATTTTTTAAAGAGCATGGTTTTTGGGATATCGAAACACCTGTTTTAACAAAAAACACTCCAGAAGGAGCACGAGAGTTTTTAGTTCCTTCTCGTATGCATGAACATAATTTTTATGCATTACCACAATCGCCACAGATGTATAAACAGTTATTGATGGCGTCTGGTTGTGATAAGTATTTACAAATAGCTCGTTGCTTTAGAGATGAAGATTTGCGAGCAGATCGTCAACCTGAATTTACACAAATAGATGTTGAGATGTCTTTTGTAGATGAAGAAACAGTTATGTCGACAGCAGAGAAGTATCTCAAGCAGTTATTTAAAAAAGTAGCTGATATAGATGTAACAATTCCTTTTGAGCGTTTAACATATGATCAAGCTTTTGTAGATTATGGTTCAGATAAGCCTGATTTACGTTTTGATTTAAAAATACAAGATTTTAGTTCTTTGTTTCAAAATACAGAGCTCAAATTTTTAAAAACAGTAATTGAAAAAGGTGGCAAAGTTGGCGGTCTTCATGTAACTCAAAAACAGTTTACTCGATCAGAGCTAGAAGGCTGGGTAAACAAGTCTATGAAAATGGGTGCAAAAGGTTTATTGTGGATTCGTTTTAATGATGATGGCAAACCTGAATCTCCTGTTTCTAAATTTTTATCTGAAGATTTTTTACAATATGTACAAGCTACTTGTCCTCAAGCAAAAGCGGGTGATACATTATTTTTAATAGCAGGTCAGTATAAAGATGCATGGACATTGTTAGGACGTTTACGATTAGCGATTGCGCATGAATTAGGTATAATACCGCAAGATCAAATGCGTTTCTGCTGGGTTACAGAATTTCCGTTATTTGATTATGATCCAGAAACTAAGCAGTGGGCTTCTGTGACACATCCGTTTACACAACCTCAAGAAGGCTGGGAAGATAAAAAAACTGAAGATGTACGATCTCGATCATACGATATTGTGCTCAACGGCTATGAACTTGGCGGTGGTTCAATACGTATTCACGATATAGAGTTACAAAAGCAAATGTTTACTATTTTAGGTCTTAACCAAGACAAACAACAAGAAAAATTTGGCTGTTTGCTCGAAGCTTTAGAGTTGGGTTGTCCACCACACGGTGGTTTTGCAATGGGTCTTGATCGTTTAATTATGCTTTTGACGCAATCAAAATCAATACGTGATGTTATTGCATTTCCTAAGACACAACGTGGACATGATGCGATGATGCAAGCACCTTCTGAAGTACATGAGCAAGATTTAGCAATATTTGGCTTAAAATTTTTACCTAAAAGACAAAAATAACTTTGTATTAAGATTAATCAGCTTGATGGCATCCTAAAGCATGCATAATATCTAAATACAACTGTTTTTTTTCTTTAGTATCAGTTTCTGAATTATCTATGAGGTGTACTTCTGCTAACTCAAGGCACTTTTTTAATTTTTCAATTTTTAGTGTGATGAAAGCAGACATTTGTTTATGATATTGAGACATAGATTTGTTATTTTCTAACATAGAATCTTGTAAAGCTTGTTCAGAAAATTTAGAACAAAAACTATATTGCATGTTGATTATTACAGTAAAAAATACAAACAGATATAATTTCATAGATTATTCCTTTAATTTATAATTTTACTTGTATAAAAAAGTTATAACTAAAAGTAAAGATTTTTATATAGTTACTATCGTTTTTTTGAGTATAATATTTTGTGAAGTAATACTTATCTTATAAATTTACAAAAAGTATGGTCTGTTTGAGCTATTTCTGTATCTTTTGGATAGTTTTGTTGTCCAATTATATGTTGCAATCTATAACAGCTTCCTTTTTGAGCACTATTTTGAGATTTTTTATATTTATCAATTGTTTTTTGAATAAGATGAGCAACAATGTTAAGTTCTGTTTGTATAGTTGTATCTTCTATGTCATCTATATTTTGAAAATATGCATCTGCTTGTAAAGAGTATAAGATTTTAAGTAATTTGTTTGTTTGCTTAAGTGCTTGAGTATTCGTATCAGATTGATGTAAGGTTATGGTTGCCCAACGTGCACATAAGCTGATAGCTGCTATTTTTTCTTTAGATGTTTTTATTTTTTTACATAAATTAGTGATTTCTTTTTGATCAAATTGTCTGTTAGGTTCACTTAACTTTAATAACTGTTCTGCAGTGTGGTTTACAGGTGAACTATGTGACTGGCTGATTTGAGATGAGATAAGCATTGCTGTTACTAATATTGAATATTTTTTCATAATGACCTTTTTTAAGAATAAGATTGTTATAGTGTATAAATTTTGACCTAGAGATTCAACTATGTTATTGCTAAATTATAATTTTTTTTTAGTTGAGTGCGGTATGAAAAAAATAGTTGTGCAAAATCCGAGTTTAAATTATCAAACAATTGCTACCTTCGATCAAACATCATTACAGGAAGTTGATGTTAAGATTGCTCAAGTACGTAAGTATTTTGCAACATGGTCTTGTCAATCATTATCGTATCGCATACAAGTTCTTGAAAAATTATTACAAATCTTTACTGTACGGCGTGATGAAATTGCTTATGTAATAGCACAAGAGGTTGGTATGCCTATATCTGTATGTAATAATATTGATATAGATTCAGGTTTAATGCATATGAAAGGTTATTTACAACAAGCTGAAGTATGGCTTTCTCCAGAAGTTACATATGAAACAATAACAGAAATTCATACGCAATATTATGAACCATTTGGTGTTGTCGGCATTAGTATTCCTTGGAATTATCCATTTTCAAACTTTATATGGACAGTGATCCCTAGCTTGCTTGTTGGTAATACCGTTGTCATAAAGCATTCTGAAAATTGTATGTTAGCAGCAAAATTACTTGAAGAAATGATACAGTCAGTTTCTGAATTAGTCGATGCATGTCAATTTGTATTTGGCTTGGGCAGTACCGTCGGCAATCATCTTATTTATGGTGATATTGATTATCTATGGTTTATTGGAAGTACGCATACAGGATCATTTATTCAGCAAGCTGCAGCTGACTCAGGGATTCCAGTGTTGTTAGAGTTAGGAGGTTCAGCTCCTGCTATTGTGTTTGAAGATGCAGATATTGATGCAGCTGTAGCATCAGTGTATGGGTATAGATTTAGCAATAGTGGTCAATCGTGTGATGCAATTAAGCGACTATTGGTGCACGAATCTATATTTGAGCAGTTTGTAGATAAATTAGTGAGTTATATACATACCAAAAAAGTTGGTTCTGCTCTCGACGAAACGACTGATATTGGACCTTTGGTCAACAAGAGACAGGTTGAAATGTTGCAACAACAAGTAGACGATGCGTTAGAAAAAGATGCAAAAATTATCTGTGGAGGTAAAGCTCCTGTAGATTTAGATGGTGCGTATTATAAACCAACGATATTAACAGATATTACATTTGATATGGCTGTATGGAACGAAGAGGTGTTTGGTCCTGTTTTGCCAGTAATATCTTTTACATCAACGCAAGAAGCAATTGAGTTAGCAAATGATACTGAGTATGGACTTGGTGCTTATGTGTATACTCAGAGTCGTGATCTTGCGGGTCAAATGAGCTCTGTTATTAAGTCTGGTAACATTAGTATCAATGGTACAAGTTATGTGTTACCGCAAAACCCATTTGGTGGATATAAAAAAGCATCAGGATTTGGTCGTGTACATGGAAGATTTGGCATGCAAAATTTGTGTAATATCAAAGTTGTTGCAACTAAAAAATAAGATTAACATTTTTTATATTTTGACTATGTAATTAATATCATACTCCTAAAAATGGGCAAGAAGTCCTTAATAATTCAATTGAAGTAAAAACCAAAGGTCGTCAGCAATATGCAACAAGAGTTAGCGTTGAAGGAAAAAATTTTGTTGTTTTCATGGAACATGAACCTAATAAATTTCATGGGCATATACGTTCTTGGAGTCACTTAACTCAAGAAATGAAAAATGCATTGTATGATGCTGGTATTGTTAAAAATATTAATACAGGAAAAATGTGAATATAATTTTAACATTAAAAATAAATGAAACAGATTGTTTACAGGTAGTATCAGATGAAGCTATTAGTGAAGTCGATTTGTTTTCTTCTATATTTAAGTTTTACTTAAAGACTCAAGAAACCTCGATAAAAGTACATGATTTTGCAGTTGGACAAGAATTATATGATTTTGCAACACATATACAAAATTGCTTAGATAATAAATATAAAGTACTAAAAAAATCACGTTCTAAAATTGATTTAGGATTGCTTTGGAATGAGTATTATCAACAACTTGTTATACAATCTGAATCAGCAAAAAAAATAGTAAATCCATCTTGGAATGAAGAACGTTTGATCTTATTTTTTAATCATGCTGATGAAAATAATAGCTGTATAACATTTTTATATAATAATGATCAAGGAGATATTGTTTTAGAAATAGCTTCTGAATACCCTTGGTTTTATCAAGAAGAAATTCCTGAAATATCATATCAAGCATGGCTGCCTAAATATAAAATATTATATAAAGAAACAATTTCTAAAAACATCGCCATGAAATGGATAGAGCAAATGCTTGCTCTTAGAGATGCATTGAACAAAAAAACCCTATGTTGTACTAAAAAGTAATGTTTGGAGTTACTGATAACTGCATAGTGTTTATGGGTTAAAAACATCCTACGGTGTTTTGACTCATAAAGTTGTTAATTGCAAATGCTAATCGTTTACCAATGATTTTTTGTACAGTAGTTCCAATAAAATATTTTCTGTATGGGTTAAAATATTGGTCCATGTCAGTTCGCTTATCAAGTAGGTGTTCTGCGCTGTACATGCCAAGTGTTGCGCCAACTGGTAATCCAGCTACTCCAGCAATATAGTAAATATGTGGATATTTTGTATCAGGAGCTGCTATAGGACCTATGTCTTTTGACACTCCTATCAGACCAGGCCACTGATATTCAAATGTTATATTACTATCTGGGAAAGTATTGTTGATATATGACATGAGTTTTTTTTGGCCATAGGTATAATTATACTTTTCTTGTGTATACGCAGAAAATATATCGCCACCACCGATGATAAATCGATTATTTTCAATGATGCGATAATAGTTGTAAATTAACTGAGAGTCCCAAACCATATATTGTTTTTGTGGAAAGATTTTTTGTATTTGCTCGTTGGTAAGTGGTATTGATGCTAAGACATAATTCTGTACGTGATAGATGTAATCTTGTAAAATTCCTAAATCTGGTAAAAATCTATCAACGCATATAACAATATAATCTGCTGTAATAGTAGCTTTGGGTGTTGTAATCGTATGGTTAGTAATGTTGGTTACAGGAGTATTTTCAAAAATTTCTACACCTTGATCTTTGAGGTGTTGAGATAATGCTTTGCAATATTTAAATGGGTTGATACCAAAACTATTTTCATACGTCATACCGCCTACATAGGTATCAGTTCCAATGATATTTTGTAAATCTTGTTGATTATAGAATGTGGAGTCATAACCAAGGTTAATAACATTTTCATATTCTTGTTGCAGGTTTTTAATCGTACGAGAGCAGTTTGCAACAAATAATCCTGGATTATTTTGATAGTCACAATCAAACTTGTTTTTTACTAGCGTCTCTCTTATTGTTTCTAGACCTCTGTTAATAAAATTCCAAATTTCTTTTGCAGACTTTTTATTAGTGTGTTTTTCAAAATCTGATAAAGACAGTTCTGCGTTTGGTGTAATAAATCCTCCAGATTTACCAGTAGCCCCAGAGCCGGTACAATGACGTTCAAACAAGGCTACTTTTTTACCTCGTTTGGCAAATGCTTGCGCTGCCGATAAGCCAGTCATGCCTCCGCCAATTACTGCTACTTCAACTTGACAATCTTTTTGACATTCAGGCTCTGATGGTACTTGTGTATGCCAACATACTTCATTACGTAATTTAATAGACATAGATTCCTTTTTTAGTAATAACAAAGCATCTTATGATACGGTAATTTTTTGATCTTTACAGTCAATATGTAGTTTTTTGGTATCAGGATGTTGCAATAAATGTTGGGAAGCTGGAACAACGATATATTGATGAATAGCTCGTTTTAGCGGTCTTGCTCCAAACTCTTGTACAAATCCATGTTCGGCGATGCACGATATTGCTGCATCAGATATAGATACAGTGATATTTTTTTCTGCCATGCGTTGTTCAAATTTTTGCAAATGAACTTGCGCAATGTCTTTAATAATAGACTTATCAAGCATGTTGAAAAATACTATATCATCAATTCTGTTAAGAAATTCAGGTCTAAATGCCTTATGTAAAAGCTTTTCAATTTCTTGTTTCGTAGTATCTGTTACTTGTTTTGCTTCAAGTATCAGCTGAGAACCTATATTTGATGTCATAATAATGACGGTGTTTTTAAAGTTGATTGTACGACCTTGTCCGTCAGTTAGGCGCCCATCGTCTAATATTTGTAAAAATATATTAAATACTTCTGGATGAGCTTTTTCGATTTCGTCAAACAGAATAACACTGTATGGATTTTTACGTACAGCTTCTGTGAGTTGGCCTCCTTCTTCATGTCCTACGTAACCTGGAGGAGATCCTATGAGCCGTGCAACTGCATGTTTTTCCATATATTCTGACATATCTATACGAATTAATTTGTGCTCATCGTTAAATAAGTAATCTGCTAATGTTTTTGCGACTTCTGTTTTACCTACACCTGTTGGTCCTAAAAATAGAAAAGAACCGATTGGCTTGTTAGGATCAGTTAAGCCAGCTCGATGTACCTGAATGGCATGAGATATTTTTTGAACAGCTTCATCTTGACCTACGACACGCTTTTTCAGTATTTTTTCCATACCAAGAAGCTTTTCAGACTCTGATTTTTGCAACTTTGATGCTGGTATTCCTGTCCATCGTGACAATACTTGAGCTATATCCTCTTCTGTTACTTCTTCTTTGACTAAATTTGATGCAACTTGCGCTAATTTGTCTTGTTCTTGTTTGAGTTCTTGTTCGAGTTTTGCCAATTTACCGTACTTTAGCTCTGACGCTTTAGCAAAGTCGCCCATTCGTTCTGCTTGCTCGTACTCATATGTTGCGAGTTCTATTTTTTCTTTGATTTTACTTATTTTTTCTAATGGAGCACGTTCAGCTTCCCATTTATTTAAAAGTGTCTTGTGCTGTTCTTTGAGTTGAGACAGTTCCTTTTCAAGCACTTGTAATCGATCTTGTGATACTTTGTTATCTTTTTCCTTAGTGAGAGCTACTTTTTCTATCTCTAGTTGTCGTATTTTTCGCTCCATTTTGTCTAACTGTTCAGGTTTTGACTCTATTGCCATTTTAACCATAGATGCAGCTTCATCTACAAGATCAATCGCCTTGTCTGGTAAGAATCGGTCTGGGATGTTTTTAGCTGATAGTTGTGCTGCTTGCACGAGAGCTTGATCTTTGATTTTGATACCATGATGAAGCTCATATTTCTCACGTAAGCCTCGTAAGATTGATATTGCATCTTCAATCGATGGTTCTTCTACGAGTACTTTTTGGAATCGACGCTCTAATGCAGCATCTTTTTCAATATATTTTTTATATTCTTTAATTGTTGTAGCGCCGATACAATGGAGTTCACCTCGAGCTAATGCTGGTTTTAGTAAATTAGAGGCATCCATGCCACCACCGGTAGAACCTGCTCCGACGAGCATGTGGAGTTCATCAATAAACAATATGACTGATTCTTGTGATTCTTCGATCGCTTTTAAGATACCTTTGATACGTTCTTCAAATTCTCCTTGATACTTGGTACCAGCCATCAAGCTGCCCATATCAAGAGAGTATATTTTGCGATTTTTAAGACTTTCTGGGACATCATTATTGATGATGCGTTGTGCAATACCTTCAACAATTGCTGTTTTACCCACACCAGGATCACCAATGAGGACAGGATTGTTTTTCGTTCTACGTGATAAAATTTGAATTACACGTCTAATTTCTTCATGTCTGCCGATCACAGGGTCTAATTTACCTTGTTGTGCTTGTTTCGTAATGTTTTGGCAGTATTTATCTAATATTTCATATTGTTTTTCAGCATTTTTATCAGTCACGGTCTTTCCTTGTCGTAAGGTAGTCATGATTTGTAAAATAGTTTGTTTGGTAATATTGTGCTTGGTAAATATATCTTTGATTGTTTGAGGCAAGTCGGGCGTTTGTGCCCATTGTAGTAAAAAATGTTCAAGGCTTATGAATTGATCACCCAGCTCCTGTGCTTCTTTGCCACAAGATTGAATAAATGATTGCATGGTTGGATCTAGTTTGATTTGTGACCCAGATGCTTGGGGCAATTTTGTAAGTTCTTGCTGTATTAACTGAGATAGTATGGTTGTAGGTAGTGCTAATCGTTGGTAAAAAGAAAGGCAAAATTCATTATCGATACTTGCAGCTAGCGTATGTAGGGGTAGCAATGTTGGATTATTATGTTGCATGGCTATATTAATAGCTTTGTTTAAGAGATCTTTACATGAATCTGTAAAATGAGCAAAATCCATAGACATATCCTCTAGTAAAGTAATAGTATATGAGAATATAAGTTTATTTTAGCAATATCATATAATTAAAAATCTGCAAAGTTAAAATAGAATAATATGCAAACTCTTGTGTTTACTAAAAATATTTTTGTATTTTGAAATTAAGTAAAACTTTATTTAAAAAGTGGGGGAGTACATGAATGTTCGTAATAAAGTGTTAGTAATTGGGTTGTTGCTAATATCTCAGATCTTTCAAGCTCGAGTATCACCAGTGGTAAAACAATCTTTTGGATTTAATCCTACCAATGCTGGTATTGTTGTAAAACTAGGTGATCAACAGTATACAGTTGTTAATAAACAAAATGCTAATGATCCGAGTGGGATACCTGGGGTTATACCAAAATTAAACACATTAACAACAGATGATTGGAATAAAGGTATATACTTTAGTATTTTGCAAGGAAATAGCTGCAAAATATTTTTATATGTGCAAGATTCTGATGGCAATACATTAGTTCCACCAACCATTATACCTAATGCAACAACAACAGAAGGTGTTTGGTCAGGTGGTTATATGTATGATAGAGTCACGCTTAATGCGGCAAATATCAAGGTAACAGATGGTCAAACATTTGGTCTAATTAATCCACGTGGTGCATATCAACAGTTAAAAGATTCAGTTACGGTGCCTGATGATTCATCATTGATGCCAATGGTTAGTACATTGCATATTCCAAAGGGACAATCGTTAAGTCAGTTAGTGATTGGTTGGGGCTTTGCAAGTCCAACGAAAGCTAATATCTTTCAAGGTGTGAATACATTTAATAATTTGGATACAATTACAGGTCCAATTGCGCAAGGTCAACAAGTTGATTTGACAGCACAATGGAGTCAACCTGCTTCAGGTAAAATTGTTGCAACAATGAGCGGTACAGCTGCTGGCCAAAATTTATATAATAATGCAACAATGAATTTACAAAATATTCAATTGTTAAGCAGTACAGAGATCGTAGCAGATACACAAGAAATATATGGCGTAATTGGTTACCAGGTTGGTCAACAGACATGGTGGCAGTTTACACCAGCACGTGAAGATGGAACATTAAGCTTTTCTATTGTTCCTGATGATAGCGTTAAGACTCCAACGTTTAAGACGTCATACGGAGAAAATGTATCGAGTCAAGGTGGTATAGGGATTCAAACTGCAATTCCGGTTAAAGTACCTGCATCAAAATTTACTGCACTTTGGTTTAGCCCTGTGTTTAATACAGGTAAGTTTGGTGAATATCCTGTAACGCAAATGGATAAGCTTGTACAAGCTATTGCAAAAGGTCCTGTATTAGTACGTTATAAACAAAGCATTTCTGGTTCTAACCTTTCTGGTAGCATTACTGCTCTACAAGGAACTCAGACATTGTTTACACAAAATATACCTACGTTAACAGATAGTTCAGGTAGTCCTGTACCAACAAATGCAACTATTTCAGCAGTGAACTTAACAATCAATGGGGGAGTTTCTCCAAATGTTGGAAATACGAGTGATAGTTGTACATTGCTCGTGTATCAAGACGATAGCTCAGGGTCTTCACAAAATGATAGCAATAACCAAACAAATAATAACACTTCTAAACAGCAGGATAACACTCCTAAACAGCAGGATAATAATAAACAGACACCTCAAGATACTAATAAAACACCTATTGCTGCATTAGTTGCGATTCATGGTTCAAGTGGACCTGCATTAGGAGCAGCATTAAAAGAAGCAGGCTATACTAAATCTGAAGTTACAGCTAACGCTGAGTTTAGAAGATTAAGTCCAACTGTTAAAAGATTAGCGTTACAGAATTTAAGTTAAAAATGGAATTTATATAAATAAAAAAGGAGAGTTAATATGAAAATACGTAATATATTTTCGTTCGTAACATTGCTGTTATCAGCAACAATTTTTGAAGCATCAAAAACTTCGCAAGTTGCGCAAGCTACTGCATTTAGAACGCAGAGAAACTGTCAAGATGCAAGTCAAGTTTGGGTAGGTGTACATATAAATGCAGATAAAAAGTTTTTGCTATGTGATGTTTATCCTGGTGCTAAAAATATGACAGGACAATTTGCTAGTGGTGGTGCATCAGCTGGTTATTCAAAATTATCTGATATAACACAAGTTCTTAATCAATTAACGAAATCTGATTGGGATAAGGGTATATACATCAGTTTGCTAGAAGATACAAATGCTCAAAATGTATCAGTATATGTACAAGATAGTTCTGGCAATCAATTAGCAACAGCAGTGTTACCTGGTATTACTTCTTTACCTAGTACAGTAAACTGGGAAGGTTCTTTTCAAGGATTATTTAGCGAAGATAGTAAAAAAACAATATGTTATATAAACTCATGTTCTGGTTCAGCTACATCAACTGTAAAAACGTCGATTGCTGTTCCATCTCTTGCTGCATCATCAGGTAGTAGTTCATCATCAAGTAGCAGCTCATCATCGACTACTACAAAAGTGGGTGACTCATTTGTTTCGAGTATGCTAAAAGCGCAACAGTCTGGATCAGGATTTACAGGTACAGATCTTAAAGTACCTGTACAGCAAATTGCACCAAATCCAGCATTTCAACCAGTTGCTTTTTCAAGCAAGCCTTCATTTTTATTAGTATCTTTCTTAGATCGTCAGATTACGTTATATAATACAGGTAGTGCATCAGCGCATCCTCCTGTTGTTAATACATATTTGGCTAATTATTTAGAACAATTATCAGCTGCTGAGTGGAACCAAGGTTTATATATATTACCTTACTTCTTTATATTAGATGAGTCATGTACAGATGGCGTACGTTTTATCGATAAACGTTTGATTACAAGTGATATGACTGTTGGTATGGGTATTGCGTTGTATGACAGTAAGTTAGAGCCGATCATGGTACAACAAGGTAACGTTAAATCAAACGTGTTTTTAACAACAGATTTTAGTCAAGGTGCTAATACATTTACAACTGCTCCTGATAGAGGATATGCATCAATGCAAATACAATTTGATAATGCTTCAGGCGGCAATTATGTAGCAGATATGGCAAATGGTTTTGTTATTAGTTCATCATTAGACACATCAAAGACATTATCTGACAATGCAATGAAGTATGGATCAGTGCAGTCAAAAGTGTATCACATATCTTCAGCAAATAGTGCTGCAATAAGCATGGGCGCTATGGCGTTACCAGCTGCAGCAACAAAGTTCACATTGAATACTGTGTGGAAGGGTGCAGAACAAGGTACATTGCGTTATAAATTGACTGAGTTTAATCAACAACAGTTTGCAGCATTGCAAAAAGCATTAAATAAAGGACCAGTAATCTTTAACGTAGTACCAGATTTAGCTAACGCACGTATGACAATTTACTTAACGCAATCTGAACAACAGATTAAAGGATTATCACCAATGGTTGTGACAAACATTCGTGATCAGTACAATAACTTGATACCTGCGGGAACAGAGTTCCACGGATTAGGTGTGTTTTATACAACACCTGATGCGACAAAACCAGTACCAGTAGTACTTGGTTCAGGTAAAACATTTGTCGTTGTTTCAGGTGATGCAAATTCATCAGATAATTCAGGTAAAATTGCTCATCATGGTTCAGATGATAACAAAGGTACAGGTCAAACAGTTGCAGGTGCTGAAATATTGATACAGCAAAATATTTATAGTGGACCAGCTGCAATTGCTTCTGCTTTAAAATCACATATGTATGTAGCAGCAGACTGGAGCACAGATATTTTACCAGCATTAAAAGCTAAGAACTTGCCAGATACAATCATTGGACAAGTAGCTCAACAGTTGGGTGTCACATATAGTGGCCATAGCAGTCAACAAAATGCCCAAAACAACAATAAAGAAAATAATCCTCCAGCTGATAGCGACAAAACTCCAATTGCAACATTAGTAGCAATACATGGTAGTAGTGGGCCAGGTTTAGCTGCAGCATTAAAAGAAGCAGGTTATACAAGATCTGAAGTAGAAGAAAGTGGTTCATTTAAACGATTAACAGCACGAATTAAAAGCCAAGTTATTTCAGAGTTGGGTTAATTTAAATACTAATTAAACAGAGCCTTGTGTACAAAACTACACAAGGCTCTATTTTCTTGTTAAAAGAAATTTGTAATAAAAATTTTTAAAAGGAGAAGTATGAAACAGACATATATTTGTATAGTTTTGATTGCTTTGTTTCAAAATATACTAGGATCTAACGGATTAGTGAAGGTTGGTTCAAGTGGATTTGCTGATATTAGTTTTGGACCATCGACTGCACAATTAAGTTCTGATAAAACAACAATTCAAGGTAATCTGACATGGGCAGGATCAAGCGAATTAAACCTTGTTTTAGGAAAATTAATTGCCAATGACTATGTAGCATTATGTTACGAAAATAATGGTATCACGTTAAAAAATTCTAGCGGTTATGTACTGTATCCAAATTTGCCTGGTAAGCAACCTAATATGCAGCAGCCAGGATCTAACGGATCAGCAGCTACCTTAGCAAATACAAATGCGCCATTTAAAATGTTTTATAAACTGAGTGGTCAAACTACTTATTCAGAAGTTTCTTTTATTGATTCAGTAAAGCTTGTTACTCCTAATTCTGTGATTAACGAACCATTAATGCCTCGTCAACAAGGCAGATTAGTTGTCCCTACTGATGACCAATTTCAACAACTAGCTGTTGGTAAAGGATTTGTAGAAGATACGCTTGCAGCAACAATGTATCAAGCAGGACCTATTTTTCAAACGCAATCAGAATTAACTCAGCTTTTTTCAATTATTAATACAGCGATTAAAAATAAGCAAAAGGTGCTTATTAATGTTGAATTTACTCAGCAAAACGATACTGTTGGAGCTTTGGTACATGCGACTATCAATGATGTTGTAACGCATATTATTTTACCCAGTGTTAAAGGAGTTAAAATAAATGAAACAGACCCCTTTACGGGTCAGGTATTAAATACGGTGTTTGATTATATTCTTTATAGAACAGCAAAAACGCCTGGTACTAAAGTATTTGCTAATTTTGGTGCAACTATGTTTACTATAGAAACGAGCGATATTATAGCAGAGCCGGTATTTGAAATTGGACAAGCACAACAGGTACCGATTACTCAAAATACAAGCACAACGACTCTTAGCCAACCGCAAAAAATTACCAAAAGTTTTGGTGGCTCATCTCGATTTGGTTTTTCTGTTGGGGCAACAGATGTATGGGTAGCTTGTTATGTTGATAATACTTCCTATTTACTGGTGAATAAAGAAGCAAAGCAATTAGGTGACATACAAAAAGTATTGCAAAATGCTCACGCAGGTGCTCAATTTGAGCAAGTTACAGATCTTATGTCTCAACTTGCAAACGTTGATGCTTCAATTTGGAGTAATGATGCTATTTATATAGTACCTGTAGTACAAAATCAAATATTATATATGTTTGTGTATGATACCAATAAAAATTTATTAGGATCAGGTGAATTGGGCAAGGTGAGCTCGAATCAACCATCAATAACATACCATATGTCGTATAACCCAAATCCTATCACAATAGATAACGGTAATTATTTTGTATTATTTAGCAATAATTCAATTTCATATGATCAAACATTAAACTTAAATATACAATTACCTGTTACATCTCAATCTGCACAAACAGTATCATTGGCAACTACTTGGACACAACAAATCTTACCAGCATTAACTGCAAATAATGTTGCAAGTTCAACAATATCTTCTATTGCTACTAACTTAGGTGTAAGTTATACAGATTCAAGTAACAACAATACAAATAACAATAAAACTAATACGGATAATAATACTACAGCTTCTAAAGAACCTATTGCGACATTAGTAGCAATACATGGTAGCAGTGGCGCTGCATTAGGAGCAGCATTAAAAGAAGCAGGTTATACGAAGTCTCAGGTAGAAGCAAATAGTCAGTTTAATGCTTTAAGTCCAAATATTAAGCGTATAGCATTACAAAATTTATCAAGCGACTCTTCAAGTCAAGTAGCATCAAAAACAGCAAGCAATGATAGTACTAATAAGACTAATCAAGCTGTTCAAAATACGTCTAATGATAAACAATCCATAACGACAATAATAACAATACATGGAAACAATGGAGAATCATTAGGACAAGAATTAAAAAAAGCTGGTTATACGCGAGATCAAGTTACACAAAATAGTAGATTTGAACAACTCTCTCCAACTATTAAGAGATTAGTTTTGAGTAATTTATAGATTACTCAAAAGATCTTTTTTTGCGGTGATATGAAATAGCAAAATGGTGTGTATAGTCTCTAATTTGTAACAAAAGCGCGTCTTCTTGCTTGAGAGGATCAAGTTTAATAAGGTCTTGTAATTGCGAGGAAATAATAGTTTCTTCTCGTTTTGCAAGACCAACAAGTTCTGCGTTACCTACAAAAGGTTTAATCGCATTGATTTGCCCTTTGCCGCCATCAACAATAACTAAATTAGGAATATTTGCAGGATCTTTGTATCGACGTTGTACAATTTCTTGTAATGCAGCGTAGTCATTTTGTTCTGTTAAAGATTTAATCTGGAAATGGCGAAAAGATTTTTTTTCAGGCTGGCCGTGCACATATCGCACTGATGCCCCGACAATTGCTTGTCCTTGCATGTGAGATATATCAAAACAATCAATAACATAGGGAATATGTTGCAATTTAAGTCGTTGTTTTATCTTAATTAAAAGTTGCAAATTATGTTCAGCAGATTTTTTGACTTGTTTGCTTGGCATTGAAGATAGTTTTTCGATAGTGTAGACAATTCGTTCTAGATTTTCTTTATATTCGGTGAGTCGTTGTGCTTGTTCAAATAATAATTGTGACGATAATTCTTTAATTTCTTTATCTAATAATTGAATTGCTTTTTGCGCATCTTTGCTGAGTACATATTTTGCTAATGATAATTTAAAAACATAAAAATCAAGATCAAAATCTTTTTTGCAAGCACCTGCGCATAGCCCTATATGATATTGCAAGCAACCTTGTTCAATTTTAGTTTTGCATAATTTTAATTGAAACGTTGTTTCTAAAAATTTATAAACAGAAAAGGCTTGTCTTTTATGTAAGAAAGGCCCAAAGTATGTTCCTTTTTTTTCTTTGGTTCGAACAACTTTTATTTTAGGGACTTTTTCTTCAGTAAATAAAATATAGACAAAAGGATTACCTTCTTTGAGCAAAATATTAAATTTGGGTTGATATTCTTTTACTAAATGAGCTTCAAGATATAACGCCTCTGTTTCTGTTTGTGTTGGTATGGTATCGATGCTTGTTGCTTCTTGTAGCAATTGCTCCGTTTTAAGATCCATTTGCTTAGAAAAATATGAAGCAATACGTTTAGCAATGTTTTTTGCTTTGCCGATGTAAATAATATTTTTTTCGGCATCTTTAAACAGATACACACCTGGTAATTTTGTTATATTTTTTGGTTGGATCATCATAATTTTATTGTAACAATAATTTTTATAATTTTATACTTGGGCCTGCTGGCTGGTTAACTGGAAATTGAAATCCTGCAGATCCGGCAGCTGTTTTTTGCAAGCTAATAATATTCCCTTTGTTTGTTGGTTCTGTATTCAGGCTTATTTGATTATCTCCAGATAATGATATTCCTGTATTTGAAAGAGAGATCGTTCCAGAATTAGCAGAGTGTGATGATATAACTGTAACATTACTTTGAGTTTTTTTAGCTTGTTGTGGCTTGCTAGTACTTGCAGCTTGATATGCTTGTTGAGATTTTTGTATAGCAGCAAGATCTTGAGGAGCAAGCGCATTAAACTTACCTTCATATACGTACAGTTCTGCATAATGTTGAGCAATTGGCTTTACATCACTTGTAGTTGTTTTTGCGTATAAGTTGCCAGTAACTAAGCTTAAGATTCCTTGGGCATTTGCAGCCGTTGGTGGCATACCAATGTTACGACCAAGTTTGTTATTTGATATTTCTGCCATGATGACATAGTCAATAATTTGTTGTCCGTTACTATCTTTAAGGTTGATAGTTTGATCACAGCTATACACAAATTGATCATTATTTAAAGCTGTTTGACTGATAATATCAAGGTCAAAAGATCCAAAGGTAATATTTTTTAAGTTTTGTAACAATGCTTGTTGAGTCGTCGTGATATAAGTATCAACCGTAGGATTGAATGGACCATGTTTCTTTTTGTATTCGTTCCATAAATTACTTGTATGGGCTACGACATTTCCTGTGTTATCGTAGACGTTGCCAGTGATAACACTGACTAACACATTAGGATTATCTGATGGTTTGTTGTCTACGGTTGTAGGTGCGGTGCCATAATTACTAATTGAGCCATTTCTGTTTGTAGCAAACAATACATAATCAATACCATTTTTGTTTGTTACTTTGGTGATGTTTGTATCTTTGGTGCTATACAGATATTGACCAAACAATATTGCTTGTTTTGAGATTGGTTGCAATGTAAATGAACCAAAATGTGGTTGTAATAATTGTGCCGTTTTAACTTTTGATTTTTTTTCTCGTGCTATTTCAGAAGTTGTTTGTAATGGTTGCCTTGCCTGTACGTTAGGAACTAACGTTGGTTGAGGTAGGCGCTGGTTCCATTCAATTGCTGCTCCTGATGAGATAACTCCATAGGTGCGTTGATTTGTAATTTTTTCTACTGCAACTTGCTTAGACCATACGTTTTTCGTATCGTTATCAACCCAGAGTTTAATAGCTAATGCGTCTTGATTCAACTCTGCTTCAAGATGATATATATGATGATCTGTAAACTGCATACTGCTAGGTAAGGTTTCTTGTATGATCCAATCATTGCCTTCGTTTTCATACACACCTATTTTAATGACACTTTTTGCAGAATCTCTAAATAGTACAACCATTTTTGCTAAGTTTGCATAATCAAGATCAAAGGTTTCAGTTTTTTGTAACTTTTGTAAATATGTTGATGATGTGTAATCGTGATATGCGCCACCTAAATAAAGACCAACATAGAACGGAGCATTGAGTGTGTAGATAAATTGTAGATCAATAGCAACTTGTAAAGGGTCTAAAGGTTTTTTTGTAGTACCATTACGATGAGCTTTATCAAGAGCAAGAACTTTTTGATTGAACCACATTTTATTTGCACCTTTTTGCTTACCGCTTAAATTTGTCGAAGATGTTTTGCTTAATACGCTACCTGTATATGGAACTTGTGCAACTTCTTGCGCAAAAGGAAAGTCAGTACGTCCAGTTGTTGCAGTTGAGTATCCTTCTGTTGGATATAGATTTAAATAATTAGTTTCAAGGCCCCAGCTCGTACCAATATTTGCTAATCTCATATTGTTACTATTTGGTTTAAGTAATGGAATAATAAAGTTTTTAGCAAGGTTTTGTGCAATTTGTTGAGATACTTGATTAACTTGTGCAAATGTTGTGTTTCTAATAAATCCTAAAGAAAGAATACTATTACCTATAGCTGCTTGTTGTTGTAATTCTGTTTCTTGTAAATAGGCACTTTCTTGTTGAATGGTACTTATTTTCTGATCGTTAATATATTTCCAAAAATTCATAAGATGTTCTGCTTGTTGTTGTTCTTTTAATTCATTTTGATCATCACTATTTAAGCCTGCCATAATATTAAAGGCGCCAAAGACTGCATTAACAGCTAAATTAACGCCAGCAAGTACATTTTTGGGAGTTAGATATTTCCTAAAATTTGTTTTGTCTTTAGATGTACTATCTTCATCTTTATCGTTTTTATTGTCGTTATCTTTGTCATTTTCATTAGTTGTATCATCATCATTTTTTTGTTCATTTTGATTTTCATTATCAGAAGTATCTGATTTAGATTGTTCTTGTGGTTCAGGTTCGTTGTTGCTTTGTTGTGTTGTTTGTTTTGCGCTTTGTTCAGATCCTTGTTCAGCGCCTTGTTCGGCACTTTGTTCACTTGTTTGTTCTCCTGCTTCTTCAGATATATCTAGTGTTGCATCAAGTGCTGCATCAGTTGCTTCAGCAGCTTCAACACCAGCACCTGCTTCTGCGCCAGCTCCCATTGTCGCTATAGTAAATGCAAGAGATACCGCTACGCCCATTACTTGGTTAATAGTTTGTCTATGTTCTTGTAATTTATTTTTAACCATGTTGCGAGTTTCTTTGGCATCATTGAGTGCTTTGCTGTAATCAAAATCTCCTGTAGCTGTTGTTTTTGCCAAATCCCATGCTGCAGCTGCGATATATGTTACTTCTTTTGAAATATTGATGAAAATAGTTGTTAATGAATTAATAATTGCACCAAGACCAGTAACGACAGCATGCAAGAGATCTTTACCCTGACTCATAAGGTTATCAAATGACAATACGATACTGTTGACAGTTGTTTTAAGTAGGTCTTTCCCATCAGCTTCTAGTTCGTTAATACCAAATTGACCTCCAGTAAACATGACAATTGCTGCTGCTGTTACAACATTTGCAAATTTCATACCAACTTGGAATGTAGTTAACATGACATCGTTGACACCTTCTATAGCAACATCAGTTAATTTAGCACCAATTGTAGCAAGCGTATTAACGGTTTGATTCATCATCGTGTTAAAGTCTTCTCCCAGTTGTTCATCGTCAATAATGATACTGCTAAGTTCAGAGGCTAATCCTACTGTCATATCTAATCCAGCTTGAGTAAAATCTCCAGCAAACTCAGTGATATTGTCCACAGTTTTTTGCAGCTCTGTTGTTGTTTTTCGCATGTTAATATAAGCATCTTTTTCAACTTTATCTCCAAATTTTCTTACTTCTGAAATATTTAAAATATTTCCTATGATACTTGTTGCAAAGCCAAATGCACCTTCAGCAAGAGATGCAGCGCCATATCCCACAGCTTCTGCTGCATGTTTTATACCTTGAGCAACGTCTTCAAGTCCATGTTTAACTGTTTTAGCAACGTTTGTGAAAAAGTGTCCAATATCACTAAATATATTTTGCTGAATAACGTTTTGTACAGAGCTGTTAGTAATAGTTTGTTTTTGAATAATATTTTGTTTTTTTGCTTTTTGTGAAGCACGATGTAAATCATGAGCCATTGCAATTGGTACATGTACATCTTCTTTTTTATATTGATCTGGAGATGGATGTACTGATAACGTATGGGTACCTTCAGATTTACTCTTAATTGCAAGCATTTCTTCAAAGTAGTTATAATCATCTTGATTGTAAATAAATAAACTTGGTTTCACTTTACTATCTGAACAATGTTGTAAAACTTCATGTAATTTATCTGTAGTGATTTGGTTGTTTAGTAAAGTTGCAATTTCTTGTAACATAAAACAACACCAAACATGTTCTTTTAAGGGGCTAGGTAGTTGTTGTGGAGACATAAGATGTTGTGTTGATATTGTTTGACCATCTTGCTCAGGGATGCCAAGTAAATGATACATATTATGTGTGTTTTTATAAAAATCAGTTTTTTTAAATAATAAAATAGCATATTCAAGCGTGCTTTTTTTATTTTCTTGTTGGTTTTGGGGATTAACGAGAGGTAATTTTTTCCACTGATGAATTTGTTGTAAAAAGTGTTGTTGTTTTTTTTGTTCTAAAATAATTTTTATTCTGATTAACTCGTTAATATGTCTCATATTTGTATAATCTTGATCATAAAAAGAGGTTTCAATATGAGGAATATAGTTAAAAGTTTGCTGTTCTACTTCATGTATAATTTCTAAAGCTTTGTAAAAAAAAGTATAAGAATCAGTAACAGTTGATTTACAGAAAAGTTGCCAAATTAAAGAATCTTGCAACTCTTGCTCTGTAACAACTACATTGTTCCATCCTGCAGATGTGACAAGTGTTTTGCTTGGTATGTGTGGCAATGTAGTATTGTTATCTTGTAAAAATGAAGTAAAATCATTTTCGTATTTTTTATACATAGGGTTTGTTTTTACCAAATTTATTTTTGTTAAAAATATTAAGTATAAGTATGTTTTTTTGATGAGAGTAACTTGTTTGTTAGTCAGTCCTAGGCCCTGTGTACCAAAGGTAGCATCAATATTTTCAAATAAATTTTTAGTAAACAGATCTTGTATATCATTAAGAGGAAAGTCAATAGCATCAAAAGCAAGATTGGCCTCATAAAAGGGTGCAAGTGCAGTTGAAACAAGCTTTGGTCTTGTTTGTGTTGTTTGAATAGCGTTATGAGATTGGTGTGCTGTGACGTTTATAAAACTAAAAAAACACGTTATAAATACATATAATAATTTGAACATGATTTATTGATCCTTATTGTGTTTTTGTGTTTCATCTTGTATAAGTTGTTCTACTTCTTGAGCAAAATCTTTTTGGGCTTTGTTAGAAAACAGTATATCTTCAGGACTAAGAAGCTTAAATTCTGCTATTGCACCAGGAGAAACAAAACCAATGCCATGATATATGTAGTAGTTACTGTCAGTGTTTGCAATAGTTATAAAATCAGTTGGTTCTGTATTTTGTTTCGGCCAGACTTTAAACTTTACTGATTTTGGTGATGTAATAATTCTAATAACAAATGTTGGCGGAGCGTTAAGATTGGTAAAAAGATTAGAAAAAAAGTTGATTTTTTTAGTAACTTTTTTTTGAATCATTTGATCAAGGGGGTACATAATAGTTACTTCTGGAATGCCATCTTTTGTTTTAGTTTTAGATGTTTTGCTATATTGCTCTGCAAAATAAGCTCCGATATCGTTTTCTGACATACCACAGATACCAACCATTCTGCATTTTGTTAAAGAGTCTATAGTGCCTGATATCCATCTTGTTTTATTAAACATGATACCAACGCAAAAAGGGTAATGAATTTGATTTATCGTAATTTCACAAGCAATTTCATATGAACTCATAGTCGTAAAATATTCTGTAAAAATAGAATTATATTGCGCCTGAGATGAGTCGTTAATAATTTTATTTGTTTTAGGATCAGTTTTTTTTGTAAATACTGGAACATTAGCAAGTTGAGCAAAGCTTTGTGTTTCGTGATCATATTCCCAATTACCTTTTGCAAAAATATTTTTCCAAGTGCGTCCTGCGGGGGTGTACATTGTTCCATTAGTAAATGCTTGATCAAAAGTTGTAGCACCAGTTAATAAGTAATAGTCAGGCATTTTGTAAAAACTAATCATTTTATAAATGTAATCGAGCATTTGCTTTGAGTATTGAGATTGGTTTTGTTGTTTATTATTAATCTCTGTAATTGCTTGGCTAAATATCTTACTAAAAGCCTCTGCTTGATTATTACGTGCGGTTGCAGCATTGTTTTCAAAGGTTGCAAAAGAATTATGTAAATAAGAGTAATTTTTCTGTATTGATGCACCCATGTCTTGAAACATTTTACTTATTGCTTGATCTGCCACACTTGCTCCCATTTGAGCACCCATCATCACAGCTATTTCTGCCATGCTATAAACTAAAGAACAGTGGAAAAAAAAGAGTATATATATTATTTTTTTCAAAATGCTCCTTTTTATTGGTTGAGTGGCGCTGAAATATCATTGCTCGTAGGAATTAAGTTGTTATTAACAGTTGAAGAAGTTTGATTATTTTGACTTGCGATGTCGCTAGATGCAGGGTTTAATGTAGGAATATTTGTTGGGGTAAGTGTTGATTGTTGCGGCAATAAATTGTTGATATTGTCCATATTGTTATTTTGTGGCAAAGCAGGTACTTTTGCTATGTTATTTTTCTTAAATGAATCAATAAGTTTTGTACAGGCTAGCGTTATAGAGTTGTCGCTGTTAGGATCTTTGCCGTTCATGGTGTCAATACCATTTTTAATAAGCATTTCCATGCATGGATCTAAGATTCCCATGCCTACAATAGCAGTAAAATCACCAAAACATGCTTGCAATATTTTGACGATTCCATCCCAGTTATTAAGCCATGTTGGTTGAGCTAAGAGCTCTTCTTGAAAATAATTTTTACCAGATTTTAAAACAATATATAAATGTTCAGCTTGCTCTTCTGAGACAACGTCACCATTTGCATCGGTAAAATAAGCAAGAGGATAGCAGGTAGATCCATCTTCTATATATATCCCTTTGTTTGCAGCTTCAACAATATGTTGTGGCCATGTTACTGTTTGGGTATTAGTTGGTAATGATCGAGCAATATGAGGAATGATTTTGAGCGCTCGTATGTCATCATAACCAAAAGTAAACATGCCAGGTTTCATTTTTTCAGAAATATTTTTGGCTTGTAACGTCGTTGATAAATCTTGTCCAACACTTTCTGTACTGTATAAAAAATTGTTAATTTGTTCTGCTATATCAACAAAAGCAGATAAAGATGTATCGTTATTTGGGTGTGGTTTAAGTAGGTATGTTGAAAATTCTTTAAAAAAATCTAAATATGTGACTAAAGCTTGTAAATATTGTTTTTTGTATTCGGCCATTGCAGGTTCTAGTTGCTGTAACATGAAATGGGTTAGGTCAATACTATAATCATTTTGTATTAATGTTTTGCCTGCAGATGTTGCAAAAAGATGAGGAATGTTAGGCATAATTGACTTAATTTTTCCATTAAATTGTGACTCGATAATGTTGACAAAATGATTAATGATTAAAGTTTTTTTGTTCATTTCAAATTGATTTTCATTTTGTAAAAAAGTTGGAATACTAAATTTTAATGCTGTGCCTTGTGGAGTTGTTACTTCGCGTATACCAACATGTTGCAGATTAAAATTGGTATAGATGTTCATTAAATGGGTATAAAGTTCATTGAGTATGTTAAGATGTATTTTATTAAAAAATGCTTTTACTTTAGGCTGAGTTCTTAAAAGCGATATAAGAGTATCAAATTTTGTTGCTAATGAAGGATAGTTGGGAAATAGGGTTATGCCTTTAGGATAGTTTTGGTAATCATTAGGATGTCCTTTAAGTGTGGTAAATTGTCCATGCTGTAAAGTATCTTTTACTTTTGGTGTTACTGTATGGGCAAGAGAACGATTTTTAATGTATTGCTGTGCTCGTAGTGTGCCATCAGATTGTTGCACAGTTGCAACAACGGGATAAGATGGTCCAAAGGTATCAATAAGTTTTTGATGCTTAGGCTGAATTTGTCCTGAAATTAAAAATGAACTTGGATTACATGTTTCTGCTTGTTGGATGTTCCAGTGTAAAAAAAGTAAACATATTATGAAATATGCTTGTTTTAAAAGCTTCATATTTACCTATTTTTAACATTTTATTTTTTAATAGGTATAGAAAAAAAATGGTAAAATAGCAATGTTTTATTTTTTCAATTTTGTTAAAATAAAATGGTTTCAATTCTATGATTTTAATAAGGATTTATATGGTTCATCAGATTAGATATTTGGTATTAGGTTTATTGTTATGTACGGTTGGATATTTTTCTTATAGAACGTATTTATATTACTTCAATACTGTTGCACCAGATGTGACTGTTGTAGGTGTACAAGATAATGCATATTATGCTGGACAGATCAAAGGTGTAGTTAAAGGATCCAGTCCTTATAAAGTTGCAAATCTTTCTATCTTACTTGATGATAAAGTTGTACAAGAAAATATTCCAATACATAAAAAAAAGTTTGAATATCCTATTTCTCTAGATACGCAGGATATTATAGATGGAAAACATAGTATAACATTTGCAGTTACAGATAGTTCAAAAAATCAAAATAAAACATGTTTGCAAAAATCATTAGGCATTGATAATCAATCTTTACAAGCAACTATTGTTTCACATGATCAAGATCATAAAGTTTTGCAAGGACGTTGCTTACGTGTGCAATTTCAAACAAATAAACCAACAGCTAGCGCAACAGTGCAAACATTGCATAGCAAGTACAACTGTTTTCCTAAATCTCCTAATTCACTTGTCTATGAAGCTATTGTTCCACTCGATTGCGAGCAAGCTGCACAAGAGTATCCTTTTTCTATAGATATCAAAGATTATGTTGGTAATTCAGTTTTATTAGAAGATAAATTTCAAGTAGTTGGTGTACCATTTAAGAAAAAAATATTACATGTACAGAACAATAAACTTAAATCAGAGCTCGAGTTTACATCTTTACAGGAACGAGATTTAGAGCAAGCGTTAGAAAAAATATCTCAAAATTCTGTGAAGCAAAAATTATGGACAGGTGCGTTTGATGTGCCATTATTAATGACAGGTACTTCAACAGAGTTTGGTGTAATTAGAACATCGCAAGAACGTGGTCGCACTGTACATAGAGCGGTTGATTTAGTAGCAGAGCCTCGTGCAGTTGTATGGGCTGCTCAAAATGGAATTGTCGTATTAAAAGATCGTTATACACATAGCGGCAATACAGTAGTTTTAGATCATGGACACGGTGTTGTAAGTATGTATTTCCACTTGCATGATTTTGCTGATATTGAAGTAGGTCAAAAAGTAAAAAAAGGAAATCCTCTTGGTCGCATGGGTATGACCGGATTTGCAAACGGACATCACTTACATTGGGAAATTCGTGTTAATAATCTTGCTGTTGATCCTATGCAATGGACACAGTTGTCTTAGTAGCTATAAAAATTTAATGTTTTAACGATAAATTAATCAGAGCGACTTTGAGTAAGCGCTTTGGTTACAGAATGTTTTTGTTTGTTAGATTTATCATCTTCAAGGTTATTGCTTGTTGTTAAAGAATCTTTTTGACTGTCAATTTGTAAATATAGTTTTTGTTTATTTGCTGAAGGTGTTAACAAAGACTGCTGCATGACATTTTGTACATAACGTAAAGTTTTAGTTTTGTGCTTTCTTTTGAGTATTATAAAATTATAAAAATAAGGAATAACCATAGAGTTTTTTGTTTGTAATAATTGCATACCTTGTAGTGTTGTTTCGTCAGATATATGATTATTAAGAAACATAATTATAGCCGGAGTTCGATTATCGCCGCGTTGTAAGTTTACTACATAAGGATTTCTATTAATAACAGTTGCTAGCGTTGTTAAAAAATTTTGAAAAAGATTTTCATCTTTGAGACATAAATCATGTAGCACAGTTGCATTGTGTTGTAGAGGATCTTCTGATTGCTCTAGCCCATTGCATTGTGCACCACAGTGTATACACAATTCAAAGTTTGTAATATCTCTATGATGCAAAAGTTGTTGCGGAAGAGTTTGTCCTCGTGTGATAGAAACATCAAATAAAAAAGGTGTTTGAGAATGGCGCATGATCCATTCATGTATTGCTTTTTTATCATATGGCTGAGAACTCAGTAAATGTTTCAACAATAATATTTCATTGTTGGTGTAACATCTTGTGGTGTGATATCTTAATAATTTTTCTTTTTGCACAGTTAATAAATTTTGTTGTTTATCAGTAATTGTTTGTTGTGTTACGTACGGATTCCAGGTATAACGATGTTGCTCTGATCCATTAATTTGGTGATGCAATATAGTTATGAATAAAAGTAATAGCTGTAATTTTTGTTGCAATTATATTTCCTTGCTATGATGGCATTGAAAAACCTATTTTTGAAATAAGATATTTAATATCATCATCAGCAAATCTAATACCAAAGCCCCAGAACAACGAAGCATTTCCGCTAACAAAGTCATCAGCACCCATAGTAGTGTATAAATTATTAAATATAAATACTTTGTTGAGCCATTTCACATGAGGTCGACGTTGCTTTTGGAATTCAAGACGTTGTAAACCTTTAAAGTCAAATATTTCAAGGCTTGTGACCCATGAGAATTTACCTTCTTGCAGAGGAATGTAATAATCTACACCTGCACCAAATGAACCTTCAAATAGACCTGCTCGAACTGCTAGATTGCCATAAATTTTACCTATTTGTACACCATATGCATAAGGAATACGTTTTTGTATAACTTTTTGTGGAGCAAGTGTGCGCTTATTGTATTCATTAAGAGCAATAGCAGACTCAGAAGTATAGTCAGCATTTTTAATATCAGTATAAGGGATTTCTTGATAATCTTTGGATCTTGAATCAAGGAATGTTTGATAGCTGTATTCTCTGCTAACAAATCCTTTTTCTGAAGATGCAATTTGTCCTTGATAGAAGAAGTTATCATTGGTGTGAATACGTATATTAAAGTAACCTTTTGTGTCTGTAAATTTAAAGTCATCCACAGGACGTTGTAATGTTTCTGAATGAGAATCAATAATGACTCCGACAGAGTCAAATTTGCCAAGGTAATTCTTGATGCCCGATACTGTTGATTTAATATCTTTATACATTTCTTCTTCGTTAATCAGCTTGCCAAGTAACCCTCGACCATCATCAAGTTTTTGTGTAACAGATGATAAATTTTCAAAAGTTTCTCGTGCCTCATGGGCTGCAGTAGAAAGAGATTCTGTTGTTTCTGTAGCAAATTTAGTAAAGCTTTCTTTTAAAGAAGGTAGATCGGTTTTAAGTGAATCTGTAATGTTTTCAACATTGTTAATGATTTTATGTAGTGAATCTTCATTGCCACTTATCACTCCTTCAAGCGATGTTGCAAGGCGATCAATTTTTAATGAAGCGTTTGCAACGTTTTCAATAGTTGCTTTAATCTGATTTGTTTTATCATCACCAGCAAATGCTTCTTTGAGAGTGTCGGTAAATTGTTCGACATGGTTTGCAATAGTTTTAAATTTAAATAATAATTCATCAACTGAAACAGACTCTCGTCCTGGTCGAGCAAGCCTTTCACCAGATTGTAACTTTGGCAGCATGGGGTCGCCAGGCGTTATTTCTAGGTACTTAGTTCCGATTAACCCTTCTTGTCTAACAACTGCATACGCATTGTCATATAGCGTATATTCTTTTTCAACCATGATATCAGCCATTGCTTTACCAGTTTCATTTGAAAGTTGAATGTCTTCAACGAATCCAACTTTAACACCAGCAATTTTAACGTCTGCTTTGCGCGCTAACCCTGATACATCGCTAAATGAAACTTTATAAGGACTGTAGCCATAATATCCAAAACGAAATGCACCTATCCCCAATGTCATAAATATAAAAAGACCTATGGCGATGATGACAAATATTCCAACTTTAGTTTCTGTTTTAATTTGCAAAATTTTCTCCAGTTATATTTGATATATCTTTACAATATCAAATGTTGCTGTATTGCTTATCGTACGTTTCTTTAATATAGTAAAGATTCTTGATGTTGTCTCTCCTATTGTTGCATTAAGCAACAAGGAGAATATATTAGCTTCGCACTCTGTCGTCAACATTGATTTTATTTCTTGTGGTAAATTTTTATATTCTTTTTGATAAAGATTGCTAAAAGTATTGTCCCAGTCTTTGTCCCAGTTTGTTTCTTTTTTATATGATTCTATTAGTTTTTTTTGATTATCTTCAGATAAAGTTTGACGTTTTATATTGAGAATATTAAGCCATGAAGCTGAAAAAAACCAAGGATTAATAGATTCTTGATTTGTTGTGACCGTAAACAAATCAGTCAAAAATATTTTTGATGTATCAGTGGTATCAGTAGAATAAAAAACATTTTTTGCAAATACTTCTGAAAATTCTTTGATATGCAATAGTTCTGTAACATCATTGAAATCATGTGTTCTTGTTTTTATATGTTTTTCAAAAGAATCAAATAAAGATTGTTTTTTTGTAATTTTACTAATTTGTTCAAATAACCATTGGCAAAATTTTTTACGATCGCCAGGTTGACCTTCTTTTATAAATTTTTGATCTTTAAAATCATATAAACTATTAATATTTAATTTACCATTTTCGCAACATAGATAAAAATCAATTAAAGCATCAATACCTTCAATTTCTTTTTTGAGCACATAGTTTTTGTTGTTATATAAAAAGGGAAATATTTTTTCTAATAATTTTTTATCATAGTCTTTCTTTTCTTGCTGAGCTTTTGGCGCATCAGTTTTAGCAGATGTATTAGCATTTTTGGCAACATTGTTTTCGATATATAATAATGATTGTCCAAGAGATTGTGCGTGTACAGCAAGTTGTGTTGTTGTATTTTGTCGTTGTAATAAAAACATAAGTTGTTGATATGTGCTACTGCGTGCAAAGAACAATGTCATAAGTACCATGCATACAGATAAAATACTAAATAGTAAAAATAATATGTAACCAGGTTTTTTATGCACTCTTAGCTCCTTTTGCTGCTGTTGGTTTTGCAGTTTGAGGTGCTGCTTGCTTACCAGATTGTTGCTGTGTTTGAGTAGTTGTTTTTTTTGTTTTATTATTTTCAATCATTTGTGCAAAGCTGCTTAACTTATTTGTTGTATCTATTGGTATTGCAAAGTTTATTTTATGTTCTTGTTCATCATTTTCTTGATTTTGTACAAAAGTTATATCCAGAGTCATAAAGCTTGGTGTTAAAGGTTGTTTATTTTTATTTTCATTTTTGGTTTCTTGAGCTTCTTGTTGTATGTTCCATTCTGATAAAGAAATTATTTTTGGAGGTTGATTAGTATCAGATGTTTTTTGTTCGTCATTACTTGCTTTTTGATTGTTATCTGAGTGTTCAATGTATGTATAGGTAGCTGTGCACTTAGTAATACCGGTTACAATGTCGTAAAAATTATGTGGAGCTGTAATTTCTGATTGGTCAATTTCTGACGTAACAGATTTTATTTCTTTCCGTTTTAACGTAAAAATATTTGCTTCTGTAGAGCTTTGTTCTAAAGCATAAACAACTCGCACAAAGTGTTGATTATCTGTACCATATGTGTGCATTGCGTTGACAGTTAAAAAAGTAAAATAATGTATGTTACCATTTGGTTTGTTTTCAGAGTGAAAAAAGTTTTTACTGTTGTGTTTTGTATTATTGTTATTTTGTTTCGTTTGATTTTGTTGATCTTTAATCTTTATTTTTTCGTTTTTTACATTGTCGTATTCTTGTTTAGTAAACCAAATAGGAGATAATCCATATAAGTCACTTTGTAAACGACTTTGTAATACCATTATTTTGGTATCGATAGCTGTTGTTTGATCTGTACGTTGTATTGTTTGCGTAATATGATTATAGATAGTAAAGGTTACAGAAATCAACATAGTTGAAACAGCCATTCCTATCATGACTTCTAAAAAAGAAATGCCTGGTTTTTTATGCATCATGCTGTTTCCTTAGTGTTGTCATATGAAGGAGCAAAAGTAAAAGAAACTATGTTTTTTTTACTGGTATTGGTTGTAAGCTCTTGATCTACAATTCGAATATATTTTCCAAAATCTGTATGTAAAGATGATTGTTCAGGTATTTCTTTGACGCGCAGCGTTATATCAATAGCAGGATTTGTTATGTTTTTTGTAATAACGATAGAATCTAAAGGTAATTTTTGATGCAGGTGTTGCATTTTTTTTAACATAAAATCAGGTTCAATAGTGTCAATATATCGTTGTATTGTGCTTGTGATATGTGTGCGATATGTTTTTTCAACAATGTTGCTTTGTAGCATAAAAATAGTTGTTCCAAATATAGATAGTAGGGTAATGGCTATCATTAGTTCCAGAAAAGAAAATCCTGCTTTACGGTGTTTGAAATGTTTCATATTCTGTTACCTGGCTATAAAATGGATTAATTGATAAAGCAAATAAGTTGTTGCTCACATCATTAAGCTCTTGTTCTTCTATATTTATTATGATGCTTTGGCTTGTGCCATCTGGCATGATATAAAACCATACATCATGCATTGCTTTGCCTGTACTAAATTCATCTTCCTTTTGAATGAAAAAATTGCGAATAACAAGCTGTTCAGGAATTATTATTTTAGAAATATTTTCGTCAGGGGTAAATTGCTGATGTGTTGTTTCTTTGTTTAATGATGTGTCTTTATGTTTTGCTGTTATGTATCGATTGTCTAAATCAAAATAAATTTGATAAATCTTTTTTGTCATAATTGCTTGATATAGAGATTCTTGCATTAAAGTTGTAAAATCTCCAATAAATTGTTTTTTTGCAGCATGTTTTTGATTTCCCATAATCGCAGGCAAAATAAATGATGCAAATATAGATAACAAAAGTAAAACAAAAAGGATCTCAAGTAATGAGACCCCTTTTTTTAAAAAACAATTATTATTTTGCATCAATACGGTTGTCTTCTTTTTCAGGATCACCTTCTGAGTATAATTCAAATGGTGGTTTAGTACCCGGTGCGTTTAATTTATACATAATGTCTTGTCCCCAACCGTCTTTTGGTACCTCTGGATTTGCAGAGTCTTCGTCACCTACATAAGGCCCATCCCAACCAGAAGCTCCTTCAGGTTTGACTACAAGATCTTCAAGCTTACTTGGATATTTGCCTACATGCATTTTATATTCTTTAACAGCTTGCTTGACAACTTTTAATACATTTTCTGTTTTTGTTTTATATCCAGTTCCTAAAGCTTTAAAAAGTCTTGGACCTATGAATCCAGCAATGATACCTATGATAGTTAAGGCGACCATAAGTTCTAAAAAACTAAAACCTGGGCGCATTGTTTTGTGCATTGTCATAATAATTCCTTTCATTATATTCCTGTAATCTCTTGCATACTAAGTATTGGTCCCATGATTGAATACATAATAAATCCGACAACTGCTCCCATAATAAGCGTCATAATTGGTGTTATTTTAGAAGTTAAGCTATCGGTTAATTCAGTTAATTCAGATTCGTAATTTTGTGCAACAGTTAAAAGCATGTATCCCAAATTTCCACTTTGTTCACCTGTGTTGATTAAATATAGAGCCATAGGTGGGAAAATGCCTGTTTCTTTTAAAAAAGGTGTTATTTTACCTTGCTTTACAATCTTTTCTTTTGCCTGTTCAAGTGTTTCAACTAAAATGCTATTATCAATAATGTTGCAAACAATATCAAGTGCATGCGATAAAGTTACGCCACTTTCTATTAACATTCCTAATGTTTGACAAAATTGTATGATAGCACTTGTTCGCGCAAAATATTTAATCATGGGTAATTTTAATTTAATTTGATCAAGTGTTCTTTTGCCTTGTGGTTGTGATCGCCAATATTCAAATAATGCCGCAATAGCAAGTAAAATAAATAGTACAGCTGTGTAGTGATTAACAAGTAGGTTAGAAACAGCGAGTAAAAATTTAGTTGAATCGGGTAAAACGAGTCCTTTTTTAGTAAGCATTCCTTGCATGTTAGGAATAACAAATGTCATAATTCCGATGACGATCAATCCAATAATTCCGAGTTGGAAAAGTGGATATGATAATGCACCGCTAACTCGTTTTTTTATTTCTTCTTGTCGTTCTAAATATGTTGTTAAACGTTCTAAAATAGTATCTAATTTTCCTGTTGCTTCTCCTGCTTTAACAAGTTGTATGTAAATATTACTAAAAGTTTTAGGGTAAACCTGTAAGCCTTCTGCTAAAGATTTTCCTTCTTTTAAATTATCTTTCAGCCCAATAATAATTGAGCGTAGTTTACCGTTAAATTGTTCTGATAATAACTCTAACGATTGAGCAAGTGGAACACCGGATTTTAATAACACTGCAAGTTGTTTTGTAAAAAAAATTAAATCTTTAAAAGCAACAGGTCTAGCAAGTAACGTTTGAAAAAAGTTTTCATTTGATTCTTTGTGAATTTTTATTTCTATGGAGTATAAATTTTTATTTGCTAAGTCTGATCGTACGAGTTCTTCAGATGCAGCATCTATATAACCACTCGTTTTTTTGCCTGTTTTGGATAAAGCACGATAAAAATATAGTGCCATGTAACAAATCCTTTGCGTTTTTATCGATCATACTTGTAAATATTTGTGTTATATTGTAAAACTAGAAAAGTACTAAAACTTTAGCATATGGGGGAAGTATGTACAAGAATAATGCAGTTTATATAATGACCTTGCTAATTTTACAGTTTCATATTGTCTTACCGAAACGATTAGCAAATGTCAAAGAACAACAAAATATTTCGATCGATACTGTTTCAAAGCAAGAAACAGATTTAATTAATTTTTTTTATCGACCAATTGATTTTAATGCCGATGGATTAAGTTATTACTTTAAACATGTATACAACCATCCAGAATATACACAGTACTTACCGTACAATTTATCTCATATGATACAGTTTTTAGATTATGGTCGCCAAACTGAACAAACTGAGGCATTTGCTGCTTCAGTTATTAAGTTGTTTATGCAAAAAGTTAAGGCAACTCCTTATATCGATGCAGAATCTTTTGTAGAATTTTTACCAAAATTTGCTGATGCAATGAAACCATATTTAGAAAAAAAAGATGCTGCTTTCTTAGGAGAAGTACAAGCTGTTCTTAAAGATAGATTAACGAATGTATTTTCAAAATATTTTTCTTATTTTCAGCGTAATCCAGATGGATTTATGAATTCATTGTCAGAACAACTAGCCAAACAAACAAATCAGTTATGTACAACGCAACATGTTGAAATTGCAGAATTAAAAAAAGATGTATTACGCTTTATTGAGTTGTGCGCAAATAAATTAGTATGGTCATCAAAAGATGATCTACAAGTTTGGTATGTTTGTAATAAACTTGCTTATGAAGTGCAACAATGTTTAGAAAAAGGTGTTATTAGTGGCCCAGAGTCATTTGATGATGGTTGCTGGTCTTTGATACATCGCTTTTGTTACTTTTTAGAGTTATCTGCGCCAACATTATCGCCAGAATTTTATGATCAGGTATTAAGTGATTTAAAAACAAAACCTTTGATATTAACTGCTGCAGATGAACAAGAAGATAATATTACTTCAAAGCGAGCTCATTTGATTTCACGAGTTCAGATGTACAAAAACATTGCACATCCTAAACCCTTAGAAAATTTTCAATTACATTTCAATGATAACAAGATACAAGCGGCTATAGATTAAGAGCCAGTTGTAATGATTCAAGTAATGTAACTTTTGTATTACCAATGGCAAAAAGCTTCCTTAAAAGATAATTGAAAACTGAGCACCTGCAGATGATACTAATGCAGACCTCATACCTTTTACTGCACCTTTCCAGAATATTTGTAATTGTGGAATAATTCGTTGAAAATCATCACGTAAAGGGCTGTAGGTAAAGGTTAAAAATACGTTATGTCTTGTGCTTTCTGCTAGCTCTGGAGCTGTGTTTGCAACTTGTGGATTAAATTGAGAGCTTAGTGGTGTGATAATATCTTCTCCTTTTCTCCAGTATTGATAACCAAACTTTAGTGCATAACGTTTACATGAACTAAATACTTGTCCGTGTAAATTAAAATTTTGTAAAAATGAAAATTCTTTGATTGTTTGTGTAACAGTAGGGTATAAAAGACTTGTTTGTGTTGCAAATGTTTTAATTCGACGATCTTTTTGATTACTCCAGTAGTACCAAAATTGACCGCTAAATCCAAGCTCTACATGATCAGCTAGTGTGATACCTAAGCCACCACCAAAAGGTAGTCCTAAAGATCCGTCAGCTCCAAATGGAGTTGGCATAATGATATTTGTACAGGTATCATTGCTTGTAGGAATAGAAAGACCAATGCGTATATTTGGTTGAACGCTTTTTAAAACAGGTCGACGTTGAGGAAAATCTCGTTGCCATTCAAGCATACATGTTACATCTCCAATGCCATTTTGTTCCCATCCACCCGTGTGTAAATCAAATAAGTTTTTAGCGTCTGTTTCAAAAGAGTTTGCTAACTGTTGAATTTGTTCTCCAGAAAACAAAGAACTATTTCCTGCATATTCCCAACAAACATTTTTTAATCTTACAAAATATACAGGAAGGTGTGCACTAATATAAAAACCTTGTCCTATACCATAGATACCACTAAAAGCAACTTGAGCAGCACTAAATTCTCCAGTAGGTGTAAATAGTCCGTTTTGCATATTTCCTACTCCGCCACCTGCTCCTCCAGCGATAGTATCAAGAGTTGTTAAAAAACTGCTTGATTCAGGACTTACGCTTTGATACAAACCAAGTAAGTTTTGTTGTGGTTCATAAATTTGTAGTGGGTTAACTAGTAGAGTTTTTTCTTCATCACAATCTGTAGCATAACCTTTGACGTCATAACTTTTTTCACCAAGGATGCCAAAATAAAAATTATTTTTTGCTGGTTTTTTTAAACGAATATTAATATCATACGGTTCAAACAAGTTTAAAGGTGCACTTTGTAGTAACTGTCCTGTTGTTATTACTATTGTGCATAGGATTAAAAGATTTTTTTTCATTATTATATTCCTTTATGTAATTATGAATTCACGCGAGCTTCAAAATTACCTGAAGCAATTAAAGCACCTGAAGTACTTTCGGATAAAATTCCTAAAAAGTTATCAACTCCTCGTAAGAAATTTATTGGTACTTGAAAACTTTGTTTAGAAATAGTGATATGACTGCTTGAGTTACCATTTTTTATGTAAGATCCAAGTTGTAAAATACCTGGTGAAATGGTATCTACTGGTTGAGTAGTTCCTAAGAAATAATTTGATGCTAAATTCCATGAACCGTTTGTGAAATAATTACTTATATAATTATTAAATCTGATAAATGATGTAGCTTCTCCTGATGGGTTAGTCGTACTAGAGAGTAATGCATCATTAAAAGGTGTAATTATAGAGTTTTCGATTGTAAATCTATTAATTTGAGATTGTTGTGATCCAAATGTATTGTTTAAAACATATAAATTACTTTTTGTTTTAAAGTTGCGTTGTGCTTCATTTTGGCTAGAAACAACAAATAATTTTGATATAGCAGGTAAGCCATCAGGTATGCTTATACGGTTTATTGCTGTGTTGTTAGAAACATTGAAGCTATACATGCCATTGGTAGTTCCTATGATACAAAAATTGTTATCAATAATAGCATCTAAGAAACCTGGCTTATTTGATAATTGAAGTGACTCTAAAATAGTTTCAATATTCAAATCTACGGTTGGATTTGCTAAAAATTTATTTGGATCTAAAGCGATTCTGTATAAGCCTTTTGTTGTAAGTATATAAATGTAATCAGTATCCCATAGCAATTTTTTAACAGATGAAAAGTCTCCAACTTGCTTCCAGGTCTGTCCTGCATTAAAATCTTGTACACTTCCAAAATTTCCAGTATGTGTGTAACCAGTAATATCGCCAGTTAGTACAGCTAGCCCTGAAGAACCTCCTGCAAATAGCCAATGATTTACTCCACTGTGTGCTAACTCAGCAGCAATTAAAGCTGTATTTTCATTAACGTTACTAAAGGATACAATGTCATTTTGATCAATGGTTTTTATCTGAAATTGTCCTGGTGTGTTATATCCAGTTTGACCAATGCTGATGCGATTAAATCCTGTTGCAATAAGTAATGATAAAGCATTGTTGAAGCCTGGAGTTGTGTCGGAAAAATTAAATAGCCCTTGTGTACCACCTTGATCAAAATATGCTGTATGTAAAAAAGTTGATAAGTTTTGTCTAAAATCCCATTGAGATTGTGATATTTTTTTAAATCCATTTCCAGCATCAGAAATGTAAAAATTAGTTGTTGTGTTTGTGCTTACGGTGCTAAAATTCATTGGCTCATCAGAGCCGCCGATGCGTGTCCAAGGTGTCCAGCTTATAATATGACCATCGGATGCAAAAATAGCTTGAGAACAAAAAGTACCAGGCTTAGTGTTTGCTGCGTATGCGTCACCAATAACGACATAAACAGAATCTCCAACAGTATATAATTGTTGTATATCACCAGCTGCTAAAGGAATTGCTCCTTTTCCAACTGTAATTTGCTCTGTAAAATCTGTAGTATCGTCGATATTAATTTGGGTTACATCTGTTAGAGGTGTTGTGAAAGTTCTTTTGTGAAATCTGCCTGGAGTGCCATAAAAACTGTTTTTAATTTGAGTTGCATCAGCAATTTTACCAAAATTAGAACCAACCTCAGAAACAAGAGGAGCTGCATAAATAGATTGTGGTCCTGTACCGTTGTCACGTGCAACAATTAGATAGTTAAGAGAAGTCGTTGTTGACATGCCGGTTATGTTTTGAATACGAACAGTGCTATTGTTAGGAGCAGAAACAATTGTGTTTTTAGCAGAAGAAAGTGCCTGATCATCAATTAATTTGTTAAAAATTAAATCTGTTTCGTTGTTAGTAATAATCATAGCTCCTGTTGCTATATCTGTACCACCGTTGCTTGCAGTTGTCTCTAAACCTACATACGTAGTACCTTGAAAGGTGTGAAAGGCTACAGAAGATCCAATGTTTGCAAGGTTATTTGTTCCACCAAGTAAAGCTTCGATACCTGTGTTAATTGTTGCTTGAGCAGCAAGCTGTAAAAATGGAAATCTTGCGTTGTTTTGTTCAACAGCATTTGTTACCAACTTAGAAATAGTTGAAGTGTTTGTTCCAAAGTTACCATTGGTAGCATGAGCAGCAAATATGCTTGTTGATAGTACATGTAAGCCAGCAACTTCTTCATTGTTACCTAAATTATATGCTAACAATTCGGTTTTATTGATTTGATTAGTTGTTGGATTTTCATATCGCTGCAATTCGTGTGTAAGATAAATTTTATGCAATTCATTGGTGACAACAAATGCAGGACGTATGCCAAACATACCAAAAAATGAAAAACTTGCGCCAAAAATTGGGTTTGCGCTTAAACTTGCTGTTACGTTATTACCATCAAAAGAAAAGATGGTTGCACTACCCTCGTTAGCCATAGGAATTGCTTTTGAAGGAATTTGTTCTCCGGTTTTTAGATTAAATAAAGGTTCTGGTCCAACCTGTTGAATGTAACTTAGAGCAAATTTTTTAGAATCTTCATTGGTTATTGCTTCACTTGATGCTGTCCAAAGCCTATTGCCTTCATTTTCGCTTCGAACAAGTACTGCATGACCGACTTCAAAACTAAATGTATCGCCGTTTGCTGCATTTGGATCACCATTTACTACTATAGCTTGTGCTTGTTGTATAAAAAAACAAGTTGCAATTATGATATATACTGTTTTTTTTATCATGTTCTTCCTTAATTTTTTGCAAATTTCAAGACAAGGTGTAATCTTTTTTTGCCTTAGTTTTTTATAACTTTTCTAAAAGGCTAATTTTTGATATAATTGTTTTAATAATTCTATCAGAAGTTGTTTTTAGTTTACACAAAATTAAAAAAATTATATCCCATGCTTACAAAAATTTTTTCAGCAACTACGATAGGTGTGCATGCACATCTTGTTGAAGTAGAAGTTGACTTATCATTTGGTCTCATAAATTTTTTTATTGTTGGTTTGCCTGATGTTGCTATTAAAGAAAGTAAACAGCGCGTATTAACTGCATTAAAAAATTCTGGATTTCGAACTCCAGAGAAAAAAATTACGGTAAATCTAGCTCCTGCAAATTTAAAAAAAGAAGGAACTCTTTTTGATTTGCCAATTGCCCTAGGTATATTACAAGCAAGTAAGCATGTAGAGATATCGCAAACTTTTTTACAAGAAACAATTATTATTGGAGAACTTTCTCTTGATGGGACAATTAAGCCAATTCAAGGAGCTCTTGCAATTGTATGCGATGCGCAAAAATTGGGTAAGAAAAGAGTTATTCTTCCTAAGGAAAATGTAACCGAAGCTTCTGTCATAGATAAAGTAGACGTTATAGGAGTTTCTAGCTTAGTAGAGTTACTTAATTATATCCAGGGAAATACTTCTATTCCTACCTCTAAAGTAGATTTTACAAATTTTATAGCAGCTCAAAAAGATTCCATGTTAGATTTTGCAGATGTTAAAGGGCAAGAGTATGCAAAACGTGCATTACAAGTTGCTGCAGCTGGAAGGCATAATATTTTGTTTGCGGGTCCTCCAGGTTCAGGCAAGACTATGCTGGCAAAACGGTTGTTAAGTATTATGCCGGATATGAGTTTTGATGAAACGATAGAAACAACCAAGGTATATTCTATTAGTGGAAAACTTGGACAACATTCGTTGATAGCACAGCGACCATTTCGCAGTCCTCATCATTCTATTTCTATGGCGGGATTAATCGGCGGAGGGTCATATCCTAAACCTGGTGAAGTTAGTCTTTCTCACAATGGAATATTATTTTTAGATGAGCTTACAGAATTTAAGCGCGATGTGTTAGAAGCGTTGCGTCAACCATTAGAAAGTAGAATTGCTGATATTGCTCGTGTGCAGCAGGCAATACAGTATCCAGCGTCATTTTTACTTGTAGCCGCTTTAAATCCATGTCCATGTGGTTATTTGGGTGACAAAACAAAAGAATGTATATGTTCTCAGCAACAAATACAGCGTTATAAAGAAAAACTTTCAGGCCCATTAATTGATAGAATCGATATTAAAGTATCTGTTCAGGCTGTTACGTATCAAGATGCAACAAATCGTCAGTTAAGCAAAGAGACAAGTTCTGAACAACTACGAACTGGTGTTCAGCAGGCATTAGCTGCACAAGAAAAGCGTTTTGGGACAAAGGACAAGACAAATAGCATGATGACAGCTCAAGAGGTAGAACGTTTTTGTGTTTTAACTTTAGAGGCTGAACAATTAATGCAAAAAGCTTTTACCAGATTAAATTTAAGTATGCGTAGTTATCATAAAACATTAAAAGTAGCGCGAACTGTAGCAGATATTCAGGGTTCTGAAAAAATAGACACTGCTCACATTAAAGAGGCTATAATCTATAAGTCATAAAAGCTTAATAGTAGTTAGAAAAAGGTAGGTTTTTGTCGATTATGCTTTGATATCGGGGTATGCCTATTTCTGTAGGAACCTTTTGACTGAATTGCAAATTCTGCTATTCTGTAAATAAATAATAGAGGTTGTTTAAAAGGTTATAATACTTATGAGTACTATAAATAGAAGCGTTTTTAAATACGCTTTTTTTATTATCTTTTATAGTCTTGGGCAGTTAACATGCCATTCAGTTGATGAAATTCAAAAAAAATACGCAAATTTTTTACAAAAATTTAATGTTGTGTTACAGCAAAAAAATAGTAGAGAATATCCAGTATTAGTTGATTTGTTTGAGAATTTTCAAAAGCCTTCAGGGTTATTGCTCAAACAAGTAAGACAAGATATACAAAAAATTAAAAAAACATTAAAAAAAGAGAAGTCTTCTAAGCTCGTTAATTTGTCGCATGATCTTACAAATTTTATGTCTTTTTTAAAAAAACATAAAGTAATATATGATGCATTACTGGTTCACAGAAATATCAAGCATTTGTATCAAAAACTATTTGATCTTTTAGATAAAAATCAGGATGTTATTTCATATATTATGCAGCATAAAAATCAATTTAACTTGCAGCAAAATGATCAATATTGCTTACATACATTTGTAGAAAATATTAAAAAACATCGACATAAAATTAGTCAGATCGAAGATTACGTACATAGTGATTACATAGATTTGAAATTGCAGAATTATGTATATAAAATTGAACTCGTTAAATTAAGAAATGCTATTATATTTGATCAGCGTTATAGGATACAAAAAAAGAAGTAGTTTTGAGCATAGAATGATATAAATTTTTATGTATAAACTATAAGGACCAATATGAAAAACAAAATATTATTATTGTTATCATTAGCAATACCAAGTACGATGTCTCCGTCTTTTTTCTCTTCAAAATCAAAGGTTGAAAATAATACCTTGTATCATCAGTTAAAAAACATCTCTTTTATGCAAGGTTTAAAAATAGGTACTTCTGCTTTGGGGCTATCTTTATTTGCTAGTTATCTTTGTTGCAGAGAATCTAATGCTATTAAAATTGATCGAGTTAATAATCTTTGGTCTAAATTTAATATGATGCTTGAGCAAAATGGTTCAAAAAAAGATGAATTGCAAAAAGTATATGATATAAGCACAGAGTTGCAAAAATTTGAAGATGAGATTCAAACTGCTTATAGTGCATTATATCATCGTTGGACTTTTTTAAAGCCTTGGAATTGGACTAATGAGATGCGTGATGCTTATTATAAATCATGTTTACTACATTGTTTGTCACATTATCACACTATTATGTTATTAGAACAAGCAAATCAACTAGATGAACATCATTTACTATTGCTTGCACGTCATTTATATGGCTTAAATTCTAGTTTGCCTTTAGTTGTGTATTTTGACATGCTGAAAAGAGACGTAAGTAACATTTCTCAATCATTAAAAGCATTTTCTACTCCGTGGGCAAAAGCTGTAGAGTCAACTATGTTAAAAGCTTTAAGAATATTGTCTGTTTCAGAACAGTGTTTGCAAGAGCGTCAGCAAAGTAATCGCTTGGCTGCTCAAAACTCTCAAAATTTCACATTGTCTATGATGCATACACAGATGATTGCTGATTCTATAAGAAGATAAATTTGATTATATAAATAGTTGCTATGAGTTAATGCAGTGTTGTTAACTCATAGCATTGTAAATTTTGGATGGTTACGTGACTAAAAAATACATATTCATTTTTTCTTTAATGTTACCTGTTTATACAGGGACTGCTGTTGGTCAAGCAAATGCTAGCTTATGTACAGAGTCTTTATCTTGTAAACAATTAACGTTATGTGCTTTGATGAGCGGAATAGCTGGTTATACGCTTTTTAGAGAAACAAATAATACAAAAATTAAAAGAGCATTAACTATTTGGCATACCGCTTATAGTTCGTTATCTCAAGTGAAAACACTTTCTGATATGCAGTTATTTTTGCAACAGCATTCTTCTTTAGAGCATGATGTTGCTATTTCACATGGCGAATTAGAAGCACGTTATATGTCTTCATGCAAGCCATGGAATTGGACTGAAGATATGCGTGATGCTTATACAAAAATAAAAATTTTAGATCTATTGTTTGAGCATAAAGAAATTATTTGTGCTCAACAAGTTTTACATGAAGATGAAATTTGTAAGATAGCTCGATTAACATATGGCAACAAAACGTGTTATGCGCTATGTGAATGTTTAGAAAAATTGCATCAAAGTATTAACATGATTAAAAATATTTGCATAAAAGATGGCTACTCTTTTTTATCTGAAGTTTTTGTACGATTACAAAAAGCGCATAAAACGCTTGCTGCCTCAGAGCATTATGCATATGAAAAGCGTTGCTTGTCTGATGCTTGTCATAAAATAATGATGGCTCGCATTGAAGGCACTTCTCAACGCTTGTTTCGAAAGTGTTAAATATAAATAATGTATTTATAAAAATTGACTTTGCTGTATCTTGAATAATAAGGAATGTAACCATCTATTAAGGAGCATTATGAAAAAGATTTTGTTGAGCTGGATGGTGGTAATGTGTGTAAGTCAAAGTATTTGCCAAGAAAGCGATACGAAGTTTAAAGAATTCACTTCTTCTGTTAAAGGTAAATGTTTAGAAGGTGTTTCAAATGCTAAGTTGTTTGCTTTGACGGCTATGTATCGTTGTCAGGATACTCTTCATGCATTTCGAGAGCCAAACGGTGTTAAAATAGAAAAATCTTTAGATGCTGTTCATGTTATGAAACGCGCATGCAAGGTTGTACAAATAGGTGTTGATACAGAAGTAGAATTGTTGCAAAATATACATGCTCTTGGTTTTGATAAAACAAATGCAACGCAGGCTTTACATTTGTTTAATAATGCTCATACGACTATGCAAGAATTGATGGTTCGTTATCAAGGGTTTGCTCCTTGGAATTGGACTCAAAAAATGGAAAGAGCTGCTCATGATGTTTCGCATTGGATCACGCATAGTCAAATGTATTACCTTTATTTTAAAGGGCATGAAAATTGTTTGAAAAATTGGGAACTATTAGAAAAATATTCTTCTATAGATTCAGAAAATAACACAAATAACATCCTTAAGCATCATAATAATCAAAAAAGATATGGGTTAATTATGTATGTTGAGCAACTTATAAGTGATATACAAATCATGAAAGATTTTATACGCGATGATGAGTATAAGAAAATATACACAAAGCTTTATTATGAATTAGAGCAAGTTGTTCCTATTCTACAACAATTAGTAATTGATATTAAAAAATCTGTAGAATATAAAAAGCAATTAGAGGATCAGTTACAGGATCGTTATAAACAAAAAAAATCAAAATAATTCTTTACGTTTAAAGTGCATTTACGTTGATTGTGAATTTAAATCATAAAAAAAAGAATCTTTATGTGGTATGTAAATAAAATATATTTGAGGCAGTTTAGTATACTTCTGGGTATCTTTATTGTAAAAAGTAACGTTTTAGCACCTCCTGTTTGTTCTGCAAAAAAAAATTATATTCCTGTTTGCAGTATAGAAGTTGGTCGTGGTCCTGGTTATTCTCCAGTTTCATCTTTTGCATATTTTCAAACGCGTACAAATGCTCTAGAAAAAATGAAAGAAGATGGAAACATTTTAAATAGTAATCAAAAATCTTATGAATCTTATTGTCAACATCAAAAAAATAAAATTTCTGAAGATGTTGTTATACCTTGTAGCAAGTCTAAAGCACATGCAATGTTAGAATGGTATCAGCGCAGATTAGATGAGCTTAAAGTTAAAGAAGTAAAAATGGACAAATTAACTGATCAAGAAATACAAAAATATAATGACTATTTTCAAGAAGTAAATAAATTAAAAGACATTGTTTCTAGCTACAGCTTTGTAGATGATATCATTCGAAGTGTTACTAGTAATAAATAAGAGAAGAAAGCATGAAACAGTTATTTACAACTACCTTATGTATAGTAGCTATTAATATATATAGTATTACGCAATCATCACATATGACAATGTTGGTGGAAGAAAATTATGATGCAGAGGTTGTTGCATATTATCAAAAAATTTCGCAAGCAATTAAGCAAAAAAAAGAAATTACTTCTTTTGTTAAACACAAAAACAAACATGAAAAAGCACCTGGATTTGTATATGGAAATAATCCTCATGGCCCTGGGTATGGTGGACTAAATTTAATTGATGCAAATTACTATAAAAAACGAATTTTTGTGTTAGAAGCATTGCCATTTTTATTAGAAGATCAATTAGCATTGTTGTTTTATTATAGAAAACAGTTAGATCGTTTGCAAAGTAGTTCTTTAGCAAATCAACAGGATAATGAAGCGCAGCAAAGTGGTCAAATAGTTATCAATCAAGTACGTACTTCTTTGGAAGAAAGAGATAGTTTTTTTATACAAGAAACTGAAAGATCTCAACAAAATCAAGAGCTGTTGAAACAAAATTTATTTGTTACTCACCGTGAACAGCAGGCGAATTCGCAGGCAGTGGACAATCAAATAAGTACTTTTTTGCAGAGAGAAAATGAACATGAACTTTTTATGCAAGATGATAATTTTCAACAAGAACATGAAGAAGTTCAAGAAGTTTTACATCCACTTGAACAAGAGCATGAAAATCGTCGTCGAGCATATGAGCAAGAACAGCAAAGTTATGAACAACGATATCAGTTGATGATGGTGCCTTGTGTAAACAATCGAAGTTGACTATGTTTATAGATGTTCGATTATTACATTATAAAGAACGATCTTTTACGTATCTAGTACCCGATACACTACAGTCACAAATAAAACCAGGAATATTAGTTAAAGTTCCTTTGCAAAGTCGGATTGTTCCAGCAATAGTTCACTCAGTGACTTACAATAAAAAATATAATTTTGAAATCAAGCCAATAGTGGCAATTTATGCTTTTCCTGATGATAAAAAATATGATGGCTTTATAGCTAAAATTAGTCAATATTATCAAGTTGATTCAATTAATTTTATTAAAAGAATTCAAAAGTTTTTAGAAGAAAAAGAAAAGCCAGTTAAAACAGTACAGTTAGTTGCAGAAAATGCATACAACAAAATAGTGCTCACTGATCAACAACAGCAGGTATATACTGCTATTAAGCAAAGTGTAGATTTGCAACAACATCAAACGCATATTTTACACGGAGTAACAGGTTCAGGTAAAACTGAGGTTTACAAGAAGCTTATAGAAGATGTTTTAAAAAAACAAAAATCAATTATCTTAATGCTTCCTGAAGTAACACTTGCTGTACAATTTGAGCAATTGTTAAAAAATTATTTTTCTCATATTCCCGTTATAGGTTTTCATTCAGCAACGTTAGTAACAGTTAAAAGAAGTTTATGGCAACTTCTTTTAGATAAAAAAACTTGTATTATTATTGGTGTGCACTTACCAATATTGTTGCCAATTTCAAACTTAGGATTAATCATTGTTGATGAAGAGCATGATGCTGGCTATCAAGAAAAAAAACATCCAAAAATTCATTCTCGTGATATGGCAATATTAAAAGCTTCGATGTATCAAGTACCAATTGTTTTAGGATCTGCTACTCCATCAATACAATCGTTGTGGAATGTTACAAAACGCAATTGGCAATTATTACAATTAAAAGAGAGATTTGCAGGTTCGTTTCCTAAAATTGAAATAGTGTCTCTAAAGCAAAAAGAAAAACGTGCATGTTTTTGGATTACAAAACAGTTGCATATGGAAATACAAAATCGTTTAGAGCGTAAAGAGCAAACGATTATATTTTTAAATCGTCGTGGTTATAGTTTTTTTGTGCAATGTCTTTGTAGTTATGTTTTTACCTGTAAACAATGTTCTGTGAGTTTGACTTTGCATGCAGATCAATTACTTGTTTGTCATTATTGTAATTATAATCAAACATTACCTACATGCTGTCCAGAATGTCATTTATCACAAAAAGATTTTTTAAAAAAAGGTGTTGGTACTCAGCAAATTGTTTCTATGTTACAAAAACTATTTCCTCAAGCAGTTATAGCTCGTGCAGATGCAGATACAACAAGTAAAAAAAGAAGCTGGCAACAAACTGTTCAAGATATGTTAGAAGGTGATATTGATATTTTAGTAGGTACGCAATCGATTGCAAAAGGATATCATTTTCCCAAAGTGACTTTGGTGGGTGTATTATGGGCAGATCTTAATTTGCATTTTCCGATGTATAATGCTGCTGAAACAACATTGCAACAACTAATTCAGGTATCAGGTAGAGCGGGGCGTCAATCGCAAGAAAGTAAAATTGTCGTTCAAACATTTGACGATCATCCTGTGTATAGATTTATAGACGAAACGAAGTATATACAATTTTATCAACAAGAAGTTGAACGTCGTACAGAAGTTGGTTATCCACCATATAAGCATATTGCTGAAATAGAGATACGTCATAAAGAACAAATTGTCGCAGAAACAGAAGCTGATATTGTTGTTGAGAGAATGCAAAGCTATATCGAACATAAAAAGTTGCAAGTTGAGATTTTTGGTCCTGTTTCGGCAGTTGTCTACAAAGTTAAAGGCGTTTATGCGCAAAAAATTATTTTAAAATCATTTGTGCGTAGTAACATGATAGAGCTTTTTGCAGATATAAAATTAAAGCAATTTAAAAGTGGAATGTTTTTTGTTATTGATCCAGTAGGTTAAAAACGTAATTCATTTTTTTTATGTAAATGAAAAAATGAAAAAGTAATAGATTGTTATGAATGCAAAAATTTATCAGGAATAGAAATAAAATTTTCTTTGTAAAATTTAAGTTCTTCTATTGATTCTTTGATATCATCAAGGGCACGGTGAGTGTTGTTTTTCTTAAATACTGTATCTTGGTCTGTCCATAAATTCAGCATTACTTTGATAGATGTGACATCTACAATGCGATAATGTAAAAAATTGTAAATGAGAGGCATATCTTTTTGTAAAAATAACTTATCAAACCATACAGTATTGCCACATAATGGTGCAGTTGATTTGTCACAATGTTCTTGTAAAAACGTAAGTGTTTGTTGTTCTGCTTCTTCTAGTGTGATTTTTGATTCTAAAGAAGCTTGATATAAACCAGTTTTTGTATGGTTTTCAATACACCAAGCATTCATTTTTTGCAAAACTTCTTCAGGTTGATGAACGACAAGATTTGGACCAGTATCAATGATATTTAAATTTCCATCAGTAATAATTGATGCAATTTCTAAAATAACATCATTTTGATGATCTAAACCTGTCATTTCAAGGTCGATCCAAACTAATTTGTCATGATTGTATCTTTTTATAGCCATGACTTTACTATAAACCAAATGAAAAAGATTGTAAAATTATAGCAAAAGCCTTTGCTCTTGGAAATTTGTATGAAAAAAGATATTCTGTGTTATACATAAATTTCAATAAATTAAGCAAAATTCTTTAAGGTTCCTATGTTAAAAGTTGGCGTATTGCTTGGTGGTAAGTCTATTGAGCGAGAAGTTTCATTCAATTCTGGAAGAACTGTGTGTGATCATTTAGACACGCAATATTTTCAGGCTATTCCTATTTTTCAAACAGCAACAGGAGATTTGTATCTATTGCCATGGTCGTTTTTATATAGAGGAAAAATTGCTGATTTTGAGCATAGATTAGAAAAAGAAGCCCAAAAGATTGTTTGGGATGATTTGCCACGACTTATTGATTTTATGTATATAGCAGTGCATGGTAAGTTTGCAGAAGATGGTAAGTTGCAAGCAATATTAGAGCTTTTTAAAGTTCCTTATCTAGGCACTAAGGTATTTGGTGGTTCATTAGGTATGCATAAACATTTACATAATGAATTTCTAAAAGATAATGTTGCTATTCCTAAAGGATTTTATTTATCTGCAGATCAAGTTCGTCATTATCAAGAACAACAAGTTTTTAACATGTTGGATCAGTTACAATTAGCATTTCCTGTAGTTGTAAAACCAGAAAACGAGGGTTCAAGCTTTGGTGTCTTTGTCGTCAAACATAAAGATAAACTTAAAAAGGCTATACAAGCAGCATGTTTTATTTCTGGGCCTGCTGGGCAAGGTGTGTTAATCGAAGAAAAAATTGAAGGAATGGAGTTTGCTTGTATTGTGATTACTGATTACAAAACCGGTAAGTTATTACCGCTTCCTCCTACTGAAATTATGTTACCTGATAATGCAGACATTTTTGATTATGAACAAAAATATATGCCTGGTAAGGCACTAGAAAAAACACCACCTTCATGTAGCGCTCAAGAAATTAAAAAAATTCAAGATACATGTGTTAAAGCTATGAAAGCTTTAGAATTTAGTAACATGGCTCGTATAGATGGCTTTTTAACGAAAGATGGTCGTGTTGTTATAATTGATAGTAATCCACTGTCAGGTATGGCGCCTGCAACATTTTTGTTTCGACAAGCAGGAGAAGTTGGTATTGGGCATGCAGATCTTATTAATTGTTTAATTAAAGCAGAATTGCAGAATTACAAAATGGAAAAACGATTTACGCCAAAGAAAAAAGTAAAAAAAATGAAAGTAGCAGTGTTGTTTGGAGGGGCAAGTTATGAGCGTGAAATATCATTAGAGTCAGGTCGTAATGTTTGTTATAAACTTTCTCCAGAGAAGTACGAAGTGATTCCGGTATTTGTTGATTATGACATGAAGTTACATGTTTTAGATAAACGATTATTGGTACATGCTTCAACTAGAGAAATTGTAAATAATTTAGCAGACGCTCAAGGATTACATTGGTCTGATTTAAAAAACATTGCTGAGTTTGTATTTTTAGCATTACATGGTGGTCAAGGTGAAAATGGAGTCGTGCAAGGAACATTAGAAATGCTAGATATTCCCTATAATGGTTCATCTATTTTTGCTAGTGCTTTGTGTAATGATAAGTATAAAACTGCGCGTTTTTTAGAGCAAAAAGGTTTTGCCGTGCCAAAAGGTATCTTATTGTCTAAAGAATCTTGGAATAAAGCGGGTATGAATTTAGAGCAAGCTCAATTAAAAAATTTTAGTTTTCCTTGTATTGTCAAGCCACACGATGATGGTTGTAGTGTCATGGTAGCTGTTGTTCATAATGAACAACATTTAGTAGATAGTTTAAATAAAATATTTAAAGATAAGTTACATGCTTTAATTGAAGAAAAAATAGTGGGTATGGAGTTAACGGTAGGGGTTGTTGGTAATGAGTCTCCTCGTGCATTAGCGCCAAGTGAAGCAATAGCTCAAAAAGGAGTTTTATCAATTGCAGAAAAATTTTTGCCAGGTGTAGGTGAGAATCAAACACCAGCGCGATTATCAAAAGAAGATATTGCATTTATACAAGAGCAAGTTGTTCAGGCATACACAGCTGTTAATTGCGCAGGGTATGCTCGGATTGATTGTTTCTTTCAGACTGCAGAGCAATCACCGACAGGTAGTAAGCGTGTTGTGATGCTTGAGTTTAATACATTGCCAGGCATGACACCTGCAACATGCCTGTTTCATCAAGCTGCAGAAGAAGGGTTGCGTCCAATGGATTTGCTTGATGAAATAATTCAACTTGGCTTGCAAGCACACAAACAAAATGATGTGGTTTCTGTTGATCGTGTTTTAGAAATGCAGAAAAACATAACACGGGATCAAGTAAAAGAATAAGTATTATATCGATAGTTCTTTGCGGTATCGTAATGATAAAACAAGAACTCCTATAATATTTGGTATAGCAATCATTGGTAAAATTAAATCAGACACGTTCCAAAGAGTTGGTGCTTCAAATACAGCACCACAAAAAATACAAATGCTCACAAAAGCATAATACGCTTTCATAAATTGATTGTTAGTGAAAAAAGCAAAGCTTTTGCTACCATTTAAACTGTTGCCGACTGCAGTTCCAATAATAAATAAAGTGACTGCAATGGTATAGGCGATTGGCCCTATGGTTGGCAGCATTGCTTTAAAAGCAAGTAGCGGTAAATCATTTGATAGTTTGCCTAGTTTCCATACACCACTAACTAGAGTAACAAGTCCTGACATGATACAAAAAAATGTATCACCTACAATAGAATACATTGCCAATATACCTTGATTGGTTGGTTTATCTGTATCTGCAAGTGCATGAGGAATAGCAGCTGTGCCAACTCCAGCTTCGGTAATAAAAGCAGACTTAAAAATACCTTGTCTCATGGTGGATAATATAGTTGCTCCAGCAAAAGCTCCAATTGGTGCAGTAGGTGAAAATGCATGTGTAATTATTGAAATACATGCATTTTGCAAAGTTGTTAAGTCGCTTACAACAATAAAACTGCATAAAATAAAATAAATAGTACACATAAAGGGCACAAGTTTGCTAGAAAATTCTCCGATTCGCTTTGCTCCACCTGTGAGCATAAAAAATACAAACAAAGCCATAATAAAACCAGTTACATATTCAGGAACAGCATAATGTTCATAAGTTGCTGCCATAGATTTTGCTTGTAAGGCTGTCCAAGATGAAAACAGTAAAATTGTTAAAAAACCATACCAATCAGCTAAGTATGGATGTATTTGCCAAAGGTATGCTGTGGGGCCACCTATAATTGTTCCATCTTGAGCGTATCTTTTAAATTTAACTGCAAATGTTACTTCTGCAAATTTAGTAACGCTAGCAAAAAAAGAATAAACAACAATCCAAAATAAAGCTCCTGGTCCACCTATGGCTATAGCAAGTGGTGGTGCAACAATAGTACCCATACCAAGGCTCGTTGACATAGCAGTAAATAAAGCTTGTAAGGGGGTAATAGTGTTTTTGTTAGAGATATTAATATCTTTAGAAGAAATAATTTTAAAAAATTGTTTTAGTTTTCGTAATTGTGGAAAGTTGGTAATACATGATAATAATATACCTGCAGATAAAAAAAGCAGCGCAGCTGGGGTATCTGTTAACGCAACCAGTTCTTTAAGAGATATCATAGAATCCTTAATTCTTTAAAATTGTATTTTTATTAGTATGTTGCAAAAGATTATTTTTTTGCAAGAATTTGAAGCGCTTTACGGAGTAATAAGTCAAAAGAAGGGGTTGTTTCTTTAACTTCGTCTTTTAAGATGCTTGTTGCTTGCTTGATTTCCATTGTTGAATAATTAAGTGATGTGAGCGTTTCATTAAGGTCGTTCCATAAGCCAATAGGTGTTTTAGTAGCAAGTTGAGGGTGACTTTTCAATAATTTTGGCGCTTTTGTCCGTAAAGAAATGCATAATTGTTCTGCTTTTTTTGCACCAATACTTTTTAATTTACTTAATTCTGTGATGTTTTCTTCTATGATAAGCTGTAAAAACTGTGATGCATCAAGTTGTTCTAAAATAGATAGTCCCATTTTAGGCCCTATGCCTGAACAACTAATAACGAGTAAAAAAACGTCTTTATCAAGTGACTGTAAAAAACCAAATAAGCTTGGACCTTGTTCTTGGTTCCAATGTAAATAAGTATGTAATGTAACTTCTTGCTGTAACGATAAAGTTTGGGTTTGTGGACAGAAGATCTCAAAGCCAATATTATTTTGCATTAAGCAAACTTTATGAGAATCGATTGCTGTTATAGTGCCAAAAAGAGATGAAATCATACGATATTCCTATGACTTAGCTGTTATACGTACGTGTTTTAGTATCTAATAGATATTAAAAAAAGCAAGAAAGCATTTTTTGTATGCAATAATATATCGAAATAGTTCATTGACAAGAGCTTTAAAGGTGGTAAAATTTAAATATCAACATGTGGGAATAGCTCAGCTGGTAGAGCGTTGCCTTGCCAAGGCAAAGGTCGCGGGTTCAAATCCCGTTTCCCACTCCATTAGAAAAATAAAAAAGCTTAGAAAATTCTAAGCTTTTTTCTGTAATACGATCAAATACATATTTCTTAATTTTATATTTTAAACTGAATTTTGTTGCAAAAAAGACTTTTTTTAAGTTATCTGTTATAATATAGGCATAAATCAATCGATTTAGGGGGAATAAAGATACATTGTACAAGGATAAAAGTATCATGAAATCTGTTATTACACAGGGTGCAAGTATAGCAAAAGCTATAGAAGATGCGCTACAAAAGGCAGGAATGCCGCAAGAGTTTTTTATAAAAGTGCTAGAAGAGCCACAGTCGGGTTTTTTAGGATTTGGATCAAAAAAAGCAAAAATTGCTTTATTCTTTAAAAAAGACGATACAACAAAGCGTGATAATGCTGTATTGTCACAGGGTTCGTATAAAGATTTGTTTAACAATCCTGGCTTGCAGAAACAGCTGAATCAGCATGTGTCTGAAATAAAAAGTGAGCCAGATATTCAATCAGATAAAAAACCAACTAAGCAACGTTATCATAGAAGAAGAATTCCTGGAGAGTCATCATCTAACAGTCGTCATGCATCTAGATCAACAACACAGAAGTCTCAACAAGCAAAGTCTCAGGATCAACAATCTGCAGTTGAAAAACAGTCTTCACAGGCGCAAAAAGATGAACAGTCAAGTCAAGATCGATTACAGCGTCGCAGACAAGATACAAGACAAGGTAATAGGCCAAGAAGGTCGTCACGATGGAATTCAAATCGTTCTAAGCAAAACAAGTCAGATGGATCTAAAGAATCATAGAATAAGTGCAACAATTGATGAACAAACAATTGTTGCTCAGTGTACGCCGCAGGGTCCTGGAGCTATAGCTCTGATTAGGTTGTCGGGGAAATATGCTGTTGAAGTTGCATCTGATATGGCGCAACTTCCTTCAAAAAAAACTTTATTAGAGCAAAAAAGTCATACGATACATTTTGGGTATGTTGTTGATCAAGACAATGTTCATATTGACCAGGTGTTGTTTTTATTAATGAAAGCTCCTCGCACTTTTACAGGACAAGATGTTGTAGAAATAACTTGTCATAACAATCAGTTTTTAATAGAAAAAATTATTGATCGTGCTTTGGAATGTGGAGCTCGTTTAGCTAGTAATGGTGAGTTTGCACGTCGAGCTGTTGCTTTAGGAAAGATGGACTTAGTTCAGGCTGAAGCTATGAATGATCTTATTCATGCACAAACAGAAGAATCTTTAAAGTATTCGTTGCAGCAAATAGAAGGTACTTTTTCTTACTGGGTAGCAGAAATAGAACAATCTGTTGTAGAAATGCTTGCATTTTGTGAAGCAAGTTTTGAATTTATTGACGAAGAAGAAATGGAATTTGCTCACGATATTAAAGTGCGTATGGAAAAGTTAATTCTAAAAGTTGAAAAACTTTTACAAACGTATCCAAAGCAACAATATATAAAAGAAGGAATGCGTATTGCTTTGGTAGGATCGGTTAATGTAGGTAAATCGTCATTGTTTAATTGTTTGGTAAATAAAAAGCGTGCTATTGTAACTGATATTGCAGGAACTACTCGTGATGTAATAGAGTCAGGTCTTTACAAAAACGGAGGATTTTTGACGTTTGTTGATACCGCCGGTATTCGTCAAACACAAGATCAAATAGAAAAAGAAGGTATAGACAGGTCATTTGCAGAAGCTCAGCATGCAGACATTATTATACTGGTTATAGATCGAACACAGCAGTTAGCTCTTGAGGTTAAAAAAGAATATCAACATATTCTACATAAATACGCAGACAAAATTATTGTTGTAGAAAATAAAATTGATGTCAAAAAATCTTATGCGGATGATTTTTCAGATGTACAATTACCTCAAGTGGTTCAGGTGTCAGCAAAACAACATAGCAATATTGATCTATTGCAATCTGTAATAGATGAAAAAATGCAAGAGTTAAAAGGTGCTTGTAAAGTAACATGTTTGCTTAACAAGCGTCAGTATTCTTTGTTATGTACATTTTTAGAACAATTAAA
>PBME01000022.1 GCA_002721975.1 Campylobacterota bacterium
AAACAAATAGTCTTAATGGAGGATATTATTATGACTAAGAAATTAATGTTAACAGCAATGGCTGTTATGTCAGTAGCAACAGTTAAGCCACATTTAACTCTTAACTTTATTAACGGTAAACCTGTTGTAGATACGGTAAGACAATTATCAAAAATGGATAAAAAAGCGATTGCTTTTTTAGACAACGTAGAATCTGCAAAAAATGCTGTTAAAAATTATCCAGCTAGAGCATTAGCAGCTGGTTCAGGTATGCTTGGTTCAGGTTGGTTAGCAGATGCTATCTATACAGATATGAACAAACCAGCAGTAACAAAGATGGACAAAGTCAAAAATGCATTGAGCTCAGCTAAGAATTATGTAGTTGATTCAAGATTAGGTACATTAGTTGCAAACAATCCTAAAACAGCGATTGCTGCAGTTTCAGCGACAGCGTTAGCAGGTATTGGTGCGTATGTAGCTAAGAATTTTGAATTTGGTTCAGAAGCTCAAGCTAAAACAGCTCCAAAAGCTGAAGCTAAAACAGCTCCTGTTGCTTCGAGACAAACATTAACACCAGCTCAAAAATTTAAATTGAGATCACAGGGTGTTAAGTTTTAATAACTTATTAAACATTTTGATTAAAGCTTGATTATGGCTCACTTATCCCAGTGGTAGGTGAGCCTGCTTACATGTTAATAGGTTTAAGAAAAAATAATTATGAATAAAAAATTAATATTAGCAACAATTATTTTTTTTATCGGTGACAACAGTGAACTCTCATTAGACAGATGTGATTGCAAGACAGTATAACAATTTAAGTTCGTACATATTAGACTGTGATACATATATGAATGATACATCTTTGTATTATTGTCATAAATACGTTGCTAAAAAAACAGAATATACAACAATTGATAAAGTTAAAAATGCTTATGATGGTACTAAGAACTATATTGTTGATTCAAGATTAGGTCAATTAGTAACAAAGAATCCTAAGCAATTTTTTGTTGCTGCAGCAGTAATATCTGCAGTGGGAATTGGTTTACATATATGCAATAGTAATAAGTTTGCTAAAGATAAACCTCGCAAAGTATAAATTTAAGATAAGGAATCAATTATGAAAAAAATTATTAGTATCCTGATAACAGTAGTGCCTGTTATGATGTCTGCTCATGCGCTAAATGAAGGTTCTGTTGCAGCATCACAAAGATTAATGCGTAAACTGTATCCAGAAGATTTTCCTGCTGTTGTATCATGTGCACAAAATAAAGCTTCATGTGGATTAGTAAATATTGATCAAACTGCGCAAAACATAGCAAAAACAATACAGAAAACGGCTCCAAAAGCAAATGTTGCAGCATTACCGTCTAAAGTGGCACTACGTAATAAAGTTATTGGATTTTTTGGATGTATTGGTGCAGGTGTTTATGCATTGTATGATAAAATTGCATGTAAGATAAAAACAAATTATGTAAAACCAACATATATGGAAAAAGTGCAAAATATTTTACAAAAGAGTAAAAGTTATATTACAACTCATCCTAAAACAGCCATTATAGCAGGATTAGGAATAGTTGGTGTCGGTATTGGTTTGCCGGTAGTTACAAAGTATGTTGGTGTAAAAGACAAAAAAAGTTTGCAATCTAATTGCACGAAAACAGCTGAAGTAAAGCAAAAAAACACATTGCCAGTTAAACAAGCGACCTTACGTTAGTAGGTAATTCTGCTATACTGGTTGATAAGTAATCTAGTATTGCTCTTTGAGTTAGCGGGGTCCAATATTATGAGAAGTTAGGGATAATATGATTAAAAAATATATTCTATCTATGTTATTATTATTATCTTTTGCACATATACAGTCAGAATCTGTTGCAAAATGTGTCGCATCATTACCATTAGATGACGGTACAGTATTGCATATGTGGGACAAAGTTGGTAAAGCAAAAAGACATAATTTTACATTGCAAACAGCTTCTGTTAAAGATGGACAACGTCTTATCAACATTCTTGATGTTTATACAATATTATCATCTATGAAGCAAAATTCTCCTGATTTTATAGCAATGCGTAATGTGGTATTAGATTCTCCTACTGTTGTAAAACATATACAAGATAGACTACGAATAAAACATATAAAAAAATATCATCATATGACACATACTTTAAAAGATACTGTTAACACGTGGCTAAAAGATAGCAATACATGGAAACATAATGTAACGTTGTTATCGCAAGATTTATTTGATAAAAGTAGGATAGTGAGCGAAAAATTAAAAACAATTAACGAAAAAAGCCTATGTGCAGATCGTTTAAAAAGCGGTCTTAAACAAGCCCAGGAATCGTTACGTTATGCACAACAGCATCCTTTTAAAAATTTAGCACGATGGGCTTGCTTATTGCCTCCATCAAAAAAAGCAATGTTGAGTGCTGTTGCTATAGTACCAGCAACTGCTTATCAGTATGGCAAAAATGTATATACAAAAATGTTTCCTGCGCCACAAGCACCAGCAAGTACATGGGATACATGTTGTGGTTACATATCTCATTCATCTGTTGGTCAATTAGTAACAAATCATCCTAAAAAAACTATTGCCGTATTAGCAACCGCAGCTTTTACCGCTTTACGTATGTATATGCTTGAACAGCAAAACACTACAGCTCCCCATGAGGCAGTATCAAAACCACCTGTTATAACAACAGAGAAAAAATCTCAACCAACAACAGAGGTTTCTTCTGATCAATCAACTACAATGAGTAAGTTTGATCAGTTTGCTCGTTTACATATACATCATAAAAACTTTGTCGCTTTAGCGAAAAAAACAGGCTTTACTCGTGAAGATGTAAAACGATCTAAAGTATTAAATGCAGCACAGAAAACACAATTTTTATCTAAATTTTAAAGTATAAAGTAGAAAGTTAACGATATGAATATGAAAAAATATATAATATTTCTAGTAACACTGTTTTCGATACAAAATATAACAACATCGTCTGTCTTGCAGTTAGCACGACAGGTCACCAATGTAAAACCTGCTTGCTCTGGATTGCTTCGTTGTACTCCGATGAGTAAACTAGCAAGTAGAATGCCCGCTGGATATTCTTTTTCACCAATGGTATCAACACTTTCTCAGATGAAAGCTTTTTGTGCTTATATGAGTCAAGAAGTTCGTCACGCATATCAAGTACTACATCTTTCGACGTCGGTCAGAGATTTAAAAGAAATAGGTAATGCTAAAAAGAAGTTACAAATTAAATATCACCCTGATAATGGTGGTTGTTCTAAAAAGTCTGCAGAAGTTAATGATGCATACGATACAGTAAAACAATTTGTAGAGAATCAAAATTATCAAAGTAAAAATCCTTTTTCAAGTTCGCAGAGAATGGAGTGTACTATTGAAAAGAATCTTCATGATCTTGATGCTAATTCGTTTAGGTATAAAAGTGTTGTAGAAAACAATACGATTTTCTATGAAAAATCACAGTATAATCCAAGAACATCACAATGGAATACTTATACTTGGCAGGAACCATTTATCAGTGATCAACACTATGAGTCTCAAAATGCAAAGTATGCCAAACCAGACCCATTAAAATTTTATGACATAAATTTTTATCGTTTATTAGAGAATTTTACAAAATTGGTTACGGTTGGCTCTGTAGCAAGTGGAGTTGCTTATTATTTGTATGAATTGTATAAAACAAATCCAGAAACACCAGAAATTTTAGTACAAAAATTTGGAAAGCTTCGACAAAAAATACAAGAAAAATTAGTTCAAAAATGTATAAAGTCACCAAAACATCAAAATATAGTAACAAGATCTCATAATTCTGCATTGAGTCAATTTGTTGATAATCATCCTAAAACAGTTACTGCTGTAGTAGCAACCATAGTTGGTGTAGGATTAGGTGCATATTTGCAACAACATCTTGCAAGTCAACATGTTACTGATCAAGATGATGAATAAAATCGTATAATAGTAAGATTACATAGATGAGTATTGTATAGATTGCCAATTTATCTACATGACTAGTTAACTATTTTTGATATATAGATTGTATAGTGGATTGCATATGAGTATTCGTTTAATAATATTATACATTGCAGTCAAAAAATGATTTTGTTCAAGTTGCATAATTGCATATTCTGTACATCCAATGGTAAAAGGGCATACTCCTTCAGCCCCAAAAAAAGGTCTAAATAATTGGATACAAAGAATTAACATCTGTATGACACATGTTGTTAGTTTATACAATATATTTGAGACATACATTTTTAAGATCTTGAAAAGATAATTTTTTCGCATCTGGTCTAACGATAAAGATTATATCATTTTTTTTGGTATATAATTGTTCTTCCCAGAAAATACTTTTTAAACGTCGTTTAATAAGATTTCGAGCTGGAGCATTACCATATTTTTTGGGAATTATAACAAGAATTCTAGCAATATCTTGTTGTTTAGGATTTGCTAAAATAGTAAAAGCTTGATTCCTGTAAACACGTTTTGCGTGCTTGAAGAAAGAATCAAGCTCTTTTTTACTAAATTTAGAAAGATTATTAGAAATCTTAATACTCATTCGCGTTGTTGATTATGCACGAACAGCTAAACGTTTTCTACCTTTAGCGCGACGACGTTTTAAAATTTTTCTGCCATCTTTAGTAGCCATACGTTTACGAAAACCATGTTTTCTATTACGTTTACGTTTACTTTTCTTAAAAAATGTTACTGACATTTGCAAGACCTCATTTAGGCGTTATAATTGCTTGTTTATATTATATATTTTAAATAAAATAGGAATTATTGCAAATTCTTATAGATTTTGGTCACTGATATAGCGTTCTGCTTCTAAAGCTGCCATACAGCCAAATCCTGCTGATACAATAGCTTGGCGATATTTAGGATCTTGCACATCACCTGCTGCAAAAATACCCTCTACGGATGTTTTGACAAGGTCGTGTACTTTAATATGACCAAAGTCAGTAACTTCTAATTGATTCTTAAACATGCTCGTATTAGGTTTTAGGCCAATTGCTAAAAATACTGCATTAGTGTCTATCTGTAGAGTTTCGTTAGTTTTTTGATTAGTAATGACTGCTCCTGTTACGTTGTCACCGTTGCCTTGTATCTCTGTCACCGTACTATTATAAATAATTTCTACCTGAGGATTGTCAAGTACACGTTGTTGCATAGCATGGGATGCTGTAAGTTGTTTGCCTATGTGTACAAGTGTTACTTTATTATTGTTACGAGCAAGAAAAGAAGCACTTTCCATACCCGAATCGCCACCACCAACAACAATAACAGGCTGATCTTTATAGAATGCTCCATCACATACAGCACACGTTGATACACCTTTACCCCAGTATGTATCTTCGCCAGGACAAGAGAGTGTGTTAGGTGTTGCGCCTGCTGCCATGATGATGGTATGAGCTTGCAATTGTTTATCATTATCTAAAGTAATCGTAAAAGGTCGTTGGGATGTTTCTACAGCAGTAACTGATCCTGATATAATTTCGGTATCAAATTTTTTTGCATGTTCGATCATATTCATCATTAATTGTGGACCCATGATCGATTTTTCTCCTGGCCAGTTTTCTACTGCAGATGTCCCCATAAGCTGACCACCTGGTTTTGGTCCTTCAATAATTATAGGAGATAGATTAGCACGCGCTGCGTAGATTGATGCGGTGAGTCCAGCTGGGCCAGCACCGATGATAACAAGTTTGTGTATGTTGCTCATAGTTATTTCTTTGTTAAGTGATGAATAATGTGATTAACTGCTTTTTCTCTTAAACAAACATGCTGCAGTACTTCCTGATCTATAGGCATTTCTTGACCGTTATGCTGAGACTTGATAAATGGAAAGTATATAAAATCTTTAATTCGAGGGCGTTGTGTCAGATGAAGTAACGATTTTATATCATCTTGCGTGACATTTAGATTGTCGCTATATGCGATATGTTCTGCAATAACTCCATCGATAAGTTGTTTTTTAGCAAGCTGTGTTACATGTTTATCAAAATCAGGATCCATTTTGTATACCATAAAATCAGGTTTAAACTGCATTTCTTGAATAATTTCTTTTTTTTGATAATTAATACTTTTTTCAGGCAAGATGATCTGATTTTTACGCATAATTAATCCAAGCGCTTCAAATGCCATCAGTCGACGTTGTGAAATATCATGATGAAAAGAAAAAACTTCAATGAGTTTGTTGTGTAAATCTTTTTGTGTTTTTATTTTAAAGTATTGTTTAAAAAGATCCAAGGAAAAATATTGGCTAGGAACAATATCTTTAATTTTAATTTCATATAAATAATTATTATCAGATGATTCGCAAAAATAATTTTGTATACATGGTAGGTCAGTAACAAAAGAGTCGCCAACGTTTTTACCTACAAATAATTTTTGCAAAGATAAATCTGGCTCTTCATTTCCTATGCGCAGCCAAACGTTTGTGTATTGTTCTTTAAATATTCGCTTATTTGTATGATTGACAAGCCATGCTTGAAAGCATACCCAGTCACCGATTTGAATACCTTGTGAAGGGTTATATGCTTGTTGTAGGGTGTGTTCTTCTTCTAAAAACGATTTTACCTGTTTATCAATATCGCGATATTTTTTGCGAGGTACAGCTTTGAAGGGTAAATATTTCCAGCTTTGCATATACAATTCTTTTGGAGTATTGCCTTCAAATTGATAAATGGTGTTACCATGTTCATCAAAGATAATATCTTTTAATTTAGGTGGGCCAACAAGAATTATTTTTTGATCACGTATTGTTTGATGCAATGCATTTAATCCAAAAAACTTAAGAGCTACTTCTTTGAGATGATTAACGATAGGGGTCTTAAAATGTTTTTGAATATATGTTAAAGGAGTACTTCCTTTTTTAAAGCCGATTGTTTCAGCAATATCTTTGTGCGTATGAGCTGCATATTCAAAAAAAGATTGAGTTATTTTGTGAGGTATTGAGACAGTGAACTGACAGTTGTAAGAAGAGTTTTTTGTATCGAAACTACAAGAGATACCATTTTTTTGTATCATTTCAACTCCTTTATTGGTACAAGAGGAGGGACTTGAACCCCCACTCCCTCTCGGGAACTGGATCCTAAATCCAGCGCGTCTACCATTTCGCCACTCTTGCACTCAATTGCTTCAAATTACTATGCTTAGTATAGCACGACTTTTTTATTTTATACAACTGCTTTTAAAAAGCTTTTAATTCACTGGATTTTTTATTACCAATATCATCAGCTTTGTCAGTATATTTATCTGTGCAGTCTTGTAATACTTTTGTCAGTCTTTTGACAAAGTCTTCAGAAATGTTTTTCTTTTTTTCAGCATCTCTGATCATGTTTTGAGCATCTTTTCTAATGTTTCTTACTGCTACTTTGCACTCTTCAACTTTTTTACCCACTTGCTTAGCAAGTTCGTCACGACGTTCAGATGACATTTTAGGTAATTCTAAACGGATCATGTCGTCATCTACTTGTGGATTGATACCGAGCTGTGCATTATTTAACGCGCGTTCGATATCATTCATGACACTTGGGTCCCATGGTTGAATTGTAAGTAAATTTACGTCAGGAGCTGTTAAAGATGCAACTTCTTTAAGATTCATGATAGAACCGCCGTAACATTCAACTTTGATATTTTCAATCATACTTACGTGAGCTTTACCTGTACGAATTGAAGCAAGTTCTTTGAGTAAGTGGTCAATCGCCTTGTCCATCTCAGCGCAGAGTGGTTTTTCAAGACTTTTAACATTACCTTCTTCTAATAGAATAGGTGTCATATTGGTATCCTTTACTCGCCAATTTCAAATTTTGCAAAACGTTTAATTTTAACATTTTCACCAGTTTTAGCAGATAACGCTTGAATTACTTCTTCAACTGTTTGTTTGTCATCTTTTACAAAAGGTTGCTTTAAAAGACAAACTTCGTTGTAAATTTTTTTCATTTTGCCTTCAACAATTTTTTCAATCATGTTGTCAGGTTTACCTTGCTCTTTTAGTTGAGCGATAGCAATTTCGCGTTCTTTATCAAGAAATGATTGTTCAACTTCATCAGGGCTGATGTAACGTGGCTTGATAGCGGCAATATGCATAGCAACGTCTTTAGCAAATTCTTTGATAGCTGGTGTACGAGCAACAAAATCTGTTTCGCAATTAATTTCTACCAAAACACCTGTTTGATCACCTGGGTGAATATATGCATATACAATACCTTCAGCTGTTTCTTTACCTGCACGTTTGCCAGCAAGAGCAACGCCGCGTTTACGTAAAATTTCTACAGCTTTTTCAACATTTCCTTCTGACTCTTCTAATGCTTTTTTACAATCAAGCATACCAAGACCAGTCATTGTTCTTAATGTTTGTATATCTTTTAACGATACTTTTGCCATTAGTTATTGTCCTATGATTTGTATTATTATTTGTCTGAAAAGAATAATTTTACTATTAACAGTTTGCCAGAAAATCTAATTTTGGCCAAGTTTTGCTTTATGAAACATTGGTCTTACATTTTCTTTAATGGTGTAATTCCCATAAGGTAGAAACATGTTTGTAAGGTTTGTTGTACAAGTAAAATAAAGTTTAAACGTTGTTGTGAAATTTGCATGTTATCAGGTTCAATAACACGGTGAGTGTTATAATACTTTTGGAATAAAGATGCTAATTCGTATGCATAGTACGCAATTAAATGTATTTGATGATTATCTGCGATGTTATGCAACAATGTTTTTAAAGAACATATTTTTTTCAAAATTAGTTTTTCTGAATCTGTTAATGATTGTTCAAACTTGGGTTGATCTGCTGGTTGCAAATTAAGTTCTTGAGCTTTGTTATAAATGCTATGTGTTCGTACATACGCATACTGAATATAAAAAATTGGATTTTCATTACTTTGAGATAAGGCAAGATCAATATCAAATTCTAATTCAGCGTCAGCTTTACGATTTAAAAAGAAAAATCGTGATACATTTTTACCAACTTCATCGATGATGTCAGAGAGTGTAAACATGTTTCCAGTACGTTTAGACATACGTGCAGGTTTGCCATCTTTTATCAAATGTACAAGCTGATATAAAATGATGGTGAGTTGCTGTGGATTGTAACCAAGAGCCTGCATGATTGCATGTAATCTTGTTTTGTAACTATGATGATCATGCCCTAAAATCATGAATAATTGTGTATATCCACGTTCAAATTTATCTATTAAATATGCAACATCTGCTGCAACATAGGTTAAATCACCGTTTGATTTTTTTAATACTCTGTCTTTATCATCACCAAATTCTGTTGATTTGAACCAAAGCGCATTTTCTTGCGTGTAGGTATAGCCACGATCAATTAATTTTTGTAATGCTTGTTCTACTTTGTTATGATCATGCAACGTTTTTTCAGAAAACCATGTTTGAAAAATAATGCCATATCGTTCGAGTGTTTCTTGTTGCATAGCAAGCATATGTTCTTTGGCATATGTTTCAAAAAATAGATCCGGTTTTTTTTCGATATTATCACCAAACTTTTCGATACATGTTTTTGCTAGTTCTGTGAGGTATTCACCGTGATATGCATCTTCTGGCAAACTAATAGTTTGTCCAAGTTCTTGGAGACATCTAATTTTAAAAGATTGACCAAGCTTTGTAATTTGTACTCCTGCATCATTAATGTAAAATTCTTTGCTGACTTTTTGATGCAAGAATTGATACAGCGTTGCTAATACATCACCTAAGATACCGTTTCTTCCGTGACCAATATGCAAGGGTCCAGTAGGGTTAGCGCTGATAAATTCTATGTTAATGTTATCTGACTTGGTATAACCTTCTGAAAAAAAACTATCTTTTTTACGATCTAATTCTTGTGCTAATGAAACATACCATTGATTGTGTAAGGTAAAGTTTAAAAAACCAGGACCTGCAATTTCAATGGTAGCAATTGCATCATGTTGAAATTGATCAATAATTGTTTGTGCTAATTGACGAGGATTAGTTTTTAATTCTTTTGCAGCAACCATAGCAATGTTGCTATTAATGTCACCAAACTGTTGTTTGTCTTCATCGCAATTAAGTTCAAAGCTGCAACGAGCAATCACGTGATGAGGTATCGATAATTGTTGTTCTAAAAAAGTAAAAAAAGATGATTGAATTTTTTCAAAATAGTTCATATATATCCTTGCATATCTGTATATTACTAAGGTAGCTTACAGATAGATTTTTGTCACGGATTTTATTATTACAAAAGGATTTTTATTGGGACTTTGTTTTAGAAAGTTCTTTTTTATAAGCTTCATACATGAGCTGACATGACGCTTCAATGTTTTTGTGATCAATGTCGAATTCTTTTTTGGGGTAACGATCAGGATGAATACGTGTTGCAAGACCATTTACTCGTGCTGGTAATTTTTCTGTGTACCACCATGGCTTAACAGTTGCGCGGCGCTCAAGTAAAAGTTTGACAACTTCTACGTGTCCAAATAATCCTGCTGCTTCTAATGCATGTATGCCTGTATCAGATACATTTGGACTGACTCCTTTGTTCAGTAATTGTTTTACTTTGTCTATATCGCCTATACGAGATGCTTCAACAAGCTGAACGTTATCTTCATCAAGTAAACCTTTTGTATGAATGATAGCTTCTGGGTCAATATCTTGTTCTTCTAATTTTTGTCTTAATAGTTCGAGTAATAATTTGTTTTTAGGCGTGTGAACTAGCTCTTCTAGTTGTTGCCATGTATTTTTTACAAAGCCTTGAGTGTTTTGCTCGTATATTTTTGCTTTATAAGCTTCTTTAAATTCTTGTGTGCTTACAGGGTGTCCATTATTAATTAGTTCTAGCGCAGCGTTATATTTCTTTTTTCTTATAGCAAGTAGTAAATCATTAGTGTCATCAATATAGGCTTGATGTGCGCTTTCTTGATCTGGGTACGAGCTGTTCGTTGTATCTTTATTAGGTAACAAGAATTGTTGTATTCCCAAAGGAATACATGCGCCTACTACATAACCGATGCTAGTATATATACGAGATGATCTGGTATATGTAATGTTATATGTGATGAGCATGCATAGAAGCAAACGAACAAGTTTCATAGCATTCCTTTTTTAAAAAATATATTTTGTACTTACAAAATTAGCTTGTTTTTTTTCTTTTTCCTAAAGCAATCTGTTCTTTTGCGGTATTAATTGCCTGTGTTACTGCTTGAGCATCTTTTTGTTCTTGTTGTGATGTTTGCATTAATGTAGCATGAATAGCTTTTTGTTCTAGTTCCTCTGCTTCTTGTTTGAGTAATTGTTCATGAAGCATTTTTTTGATAGCGATATATTTTTTGCAAGCATGTCCAAAATTAATCACAGGTGTTGCACTGACCACTGTTTCTGGCCATGGATCTTGGTCATGCATACAGGTTGAAAGTATTGTCATTTTACCTTCAACTCGTGCTTCATGTAGTGTGGTAACTCGTGCATTTCCATCAAGCAAAGCTTTAACGGTATCAATGTTGCCGTTAAATACAGCAGCTTCTAAAGCACCTAAACTGTTTGATACAGCATTAGGATTGACTCCCTGTGCTAAAAGATTTTTGACGATATCAGTATTGCCTGCCACTGCTGCATCTACTAATTGATCTTCTGGTTTATCAAAGCCTCCTCGGGTCGTAAAGATTGCTTGAGTGTTAACACCTTGTTGCTCTAATATGTTGCAAATTAATTTGAAATTTTGTTCAGCTTGCGTTGCAAAGTTACATAACTTTTGCATTTGATATAACAGTCGTTGTGTACATTGATGCTGGTTTTGTTCTACATTGTATAATCTATGTGCAAGTTGTGCATCTTGCATAGTAATAGGGTGACCTTGTTTGATTAATTCGACAACATTTGCATGATTTTTATCAAGAATTGCTAATCTTAGATCAGGTGTTGCAGTTTTATGACGGTGATATTTTTTTTCAAAATAATGTAAAAAATTATAATCTTGTGCTTGTTCTATATGGTGATAAGCATGAATAATATGTGGAATTATTTGTGAGTATTCTATGCATATAGCCTGTCGTGGCAATGCATATAAAAATAGTATAAGTACTATGTATTCTTGCTTCATAGTGTTTCCTTTTTTATTATTGTACAAATATCCTGCCTTCAGGGTCAAGAATCTTGTTTGTAAGCCTTTTTTGTACAGTTAAACAAAGTTTGTTACACTTATATGAAAGATCAATTTTTACATTGTGAAAAAATATGAAAAAGAAAAAAATAGCAGTTTTAGTATCTGGTGGGGTGGATAGTTCAGTAGCGTTGGCATTGCTCAAAGAGCAAGGGCATGAGCTTGAAGCTTTTTATCTTAAAATTTGGCTTGAAGATGAGTTGTCTTACTTGGGAGATTGTCCTTGGGAGCAAGATCTTTCATATGCACGCCAAGTCTGTGATCAGTTAGATGTGCCATTACATGTTGTTTCGATGCAGCAAATGTATCATGAACGAGTGGTTGCTTATTTACTTGATGAAGTTAAACAAGGTCGTACGCCAAACCCAGATGTCTTATGCAACCAACAGATTAAATTCGGTGCATTTTTTGACACAATCGATGATTCATATGATTATGTTGCATCCGGTCATTATGCACAAGTTGAGCATACTGCTACGGGTTCAATCTTACGCAAGGGTAAAGATCCTGTTAAAGATCAAACATATTTTTTATCGTATCTATCACAGCAACAATTATCTCGCATACTATTTCCGGTTGGACAGTATCATAAATCTGAAATTCGAGAATTAGCTAAACAGTTTAATTTACCAACACAGGCACGCAAGGATTCTCAAGGGATATGCTTTCTTGGTAAATTTCAATTCTCAGATTTTTTAAAAGCTCATTTGGGTACCAAGCAGGGTGATATTGTCGAGCATGAAACAGGCAAAGTTCTTGGACAACATAACGGATTTTGGTTCTTTACAATTGGGCAGCGACAAGGTCTAGGATTATCAGGTGGACCTTGGTATGTTGTGTCTAAAGATGCTGAGACTAACACTGTATTTATTTCTCGTGACTATCATGATGTGACGCAACATAAATCTGGTATGATTGTGCAAAAATACAATTGGTTTAATCATCATCCATCCGGAGTGCACACATTAGATGTACGTTTTCGTCATGGTCCAGATGTGCATGCTGCAACAGTCACAGTAGCCCAAGATGGCACGGTGCAAATTATGCTTAAGCAAGAAAGCAAGCAAGGCATAGCAGTAGGGCAGTTTGCTGTGTTATATGATGGTGATATATGTCTTGGTGGCGGCATTATCGAAAAAGCGCTATAAGAAAAAGACTTATGTCCGTAAACATAAGTCTTTTTTCATTGTGGAATGTGTTTTGTTTATTTAGATTTTTTACGAGCTTGTGCAGTTTTTTGTTTTTCTTGATCGTTTCTAAAATTACTAAAACCATCGCTAAACCAGCTACCTATGTTACCTGCTAAGTTGATGTCGCTCTCACTAGCTTTTTTAGTTGGTTTTGTATAGTAATACTCATCATCTCTGCCTTGTTTTTTAATCCAGCTTTTAAACGTATCATTATCAACAAATTGAAGTTTTAAGTTATTATCCTTAATTTTTTTATCTAAAGGATCTGTTGATTCAGCTTTATTGTCACGTTTTTCTCTTAGTTCGGTAGGTTGTCCTGTTACTTCTCCAGCAAGGACTAATCTTTGACCGTCAGGTAAGATGTCATTAATCTTTTGTATTACTTCTTTAATTTGAAAATCAGTTAATCTTTGTTTACCTTGATTATCTTTTTTTGTTGCAAATTCAAGCCAATTTTCAAGTACTGCTTCTCGTTGTGATCTGTCTAATCGTGCAAATGCACCATAAAAGTTTTGCTCGTCTAAATTAGTTGTTTTGATTTCTCGTTTAGCTTGGTATATATCTCCATGTTGAAATATATTTTGTATCCAATCAAGCATTTTTTGAAAAGCATTTTTTTCTTTACGATCTAATAATTGAGTTGCATCATTTTGGCTTACGGTATCATAATTTTCATCATTTGATCCTTCAGTTGTACCTGCTGCTTTGTTAAATTCATCTGCTGCATTTTTTTGAGATTGTTGCTCTTCTGCTTGTTTTTTCCTACGCTCCGTTGCTGCTTTTTCATTACGTTTACGCATTTTTTCTTGTTGATCACGAGCTTTTTTTTGATCTCGTTGAAAATCATCTTTTTCTTTTTGCATAGCATCATCAAATTTTTTGTTGACAGTTTCTGGATCATATGTGTTTTTATTGCTAAGTGATACATCGTATTGATCTGCTAATTTGCCTATTGCTTCTTTTGGACGAGATGTTGCAATATCTGCACGATTTTCATTTATAGTCCCTTCTTGTTTTGCTCTATTTATTGCTTCGATATGGTCTAAGTGACTTTGCAACGTCGCTTTATCTACTGCATGTGTTTTGTTAAGATTTTCTAATCTATTGTTAAATTCTTCGTTGCTCAAAGGTTTAATACGGTATTCCTCTGAGCAGATTGTTGTTGTTGCATAGGTTACGAGTAAGCTGCACATAATGAGTGATGTATGTTTCATTTTTATCTCCTTTAGTATTGAAATATACAAAATTAGTTCGTTTAGATAGGTACTTATCTGTATGTGATATTTTTTCGATCAGTTTGTTTATTAATATAGATTGGATTTCTTTTACTGTATTTACTGTCTAGTGTGTCATAGTTTTTTTCAATTTCTGTTGTATCGACCAGCTTAAATACGATATCTTCGATTGTTTCAGGCATGTAAGGGCTGTCATCGTTATGTACAATAATTACGCTTGTTCCCTCTGGTGTATATAGGTTTAAAATTTTTTGTACTTCTTGAATATTTTTTATATTGTTTTTGATTGTGTTGTTGGCATCTTCTCTCATTGCTAAAGCTTTTAAAAATGCATTACCCAGTCGTGCTTCTTGACCAGGACGATTTTGTAAATGTTGTTCAAAGTTGCCAATTATATTTCGTTCTTTTTTTGGGTTATCAGTTGCTGCTAATTCTTTGAGCTGTTGTGTTGCAAAATCATAGCCAAAAAAGCGCTTCACCCACTCAAAAGCATTGTTGAAAGGTTCTAGTATAGCTTGTAATTTTGATTTAGTAGGTGTATCAGGTTTTTTGGTGCGTTCGTTTTGTAGTTCAAATAATGAATCAAGATTTTTTTTGGCTTCGTTTGCACGATATGTTGCATCTTCTATGTTTTCGTTATGTTTTGCTAATTGTTGTTTCTGTTTGCTAGTTAATTCTTGCGTTTTGGTTCGGTAGTGGTCATTGATAATTGCTTCAGCTTTGTTAAATACATTGCTATCTTTCCAACTAAGAGATACATTTTGTCCCGTAACCTTAGTAAGGTGGTCATTAATACGTTGTATGCTTTGTTCGTATGTTCTATTGGGGTGTCCATAGGTTGCATTGTCAATATTATCATACAATGTATTACGATTATCTTCTTTGTTTTGTTCAAAAGTACGACGTTCTGCTTCATGCTTTTGTATTGTTTTGTCTTTATTTCGTTGTTGTTTGAGGACTTCTTGTTGGGCTTTGTCATAGTTGTTTTGTGCTTTTTCGACTCTGTTGTTAAATAGACCTTCTTCTGATCCGTACAGGAGGGTGATTGATGTCATAATTGTAAGACACGTCAGTGTATATTCTTTTTTGATAATCATTGAAATATCCTTTATTATCTTAAGCTTTTGTACTTTGTAAGGAAGATAGCCATGCTAAAAATTTTTCCCACATTGTTAACTCTTTTTTAGTAGATTCTTGTGACTTTGATGGTATTGCTTCAACCAGCTCTTTAACAGCTTCGCGAGCTTTTTGATCATGTATTTTTTGTATGTCTTGCTCTACTTCAGACTTTACTTTTGTTATTTGTTTCTGTTCAGATGACTTATTATTGCTTTTAGTTGTATCAGTTTTGTTGCTCGCATCGGATTTGTTGTCTGATTTTTGTTGTACTTCAGGTTCTGATTTTTTGCTTGAAGCTTTTGTTGCATCTTTTGCCTGTGATTTATTTTTTTCTATACGGTCTGTGATACGTTTGTTGATGTCTTCACTTAACATTTTATTTGGTTTAATTACATCTGCATCAATTAACATATTCATAATAGTGTTATTGTTTTTGTTAAATGCTTTTGTAAAAGCTCGTTCAATATCTTGAGTCGGAATTTTTTCTGGATTGAATTGTAAAATTTCTTTGACAGCTTCTGTGTAACTTCCTTGAACTGCTTCATTTAAATTTCGTCCCAGTGATCTTGGATAATCTTTATTAGATTGAATATCTCTGATTAATTTTGTTTCTTGCTGTGATATAGAAGTTGTTTTTTCTTTTGATGATGTATCAATTATACTGGTAAATTCTGAACTTACAGATTTAGTTGCTTTTGTAGCGTTGGTTGCTTCATCAGCTTTATTTTGTTTCGCAGCTTTTGCCTGCTCTAATTCTGTTGCATGACGTTTGTTTTGGTTGTCTGTTTCGATTCGGATGTTATCTTGAAACTGTTTGTATCGTTTATTAAAGTCTTTTCGTTTATCTTTGACGTTGATATCATGACGCATATCACGATCTTTTTCTTGGTCTTCTAGGTCGAGCCGTTCGTTAGTAAATTTTGCTTCTTGTCTATTATGTTTATTTTTTAATTGTTTATCTTCATTAAGATGTTTATCGAGTAGATCACTATGATTGGTATAATCTGCTAGTCGTTCTGGTTCAAGAGAGTTAATGTTTGTACCAAATGCTAAGCTTAGCATCAATATGTATAGCTGATACAATTTCATACATTTCCTTTTTTTGTTTTTACTTTTAATGTGCATAAGATATTTGAAAAAAAGCAATGGATTCTGTGATTTTTTATAAGTTGTAAGACAAGGTACATATAGTTTACGTACCTTGTCTTATACATAATGTCTTAAATGATATGGTAATTATGGTTGTTTCAAAGCTGTTGTGCTATCTTCAACAAAAAATTCTAAATTTTGTAAAGACAGTTTCTGATGTGCTTTCAGTTTTACTGCTTACAACAAGCTTTTTGTCTTATCGTAAATCATCGTTAGTCATGTCGACAAAGCTTGCTGTTTTTAACGAGATGATCTATTTTGACTGTGTAATACAATCGTTTTTGATATAAAAAGAGGTATCCTTTCGAATACCTCTTGTCGTATGTAAAATACAATATAAATGTTAATTACAATTTAGTTAGCATTAAATTCTGTCATTTCTGTACCTTCATCTGCTTGATCAGGGCTTGCTTGTCGTCGAGCAGCAATTGAGTCAGGTAATGTTGGATTAGTACTTATTTGGTGAATTTCTTCTTCAAATTGCTTAAGAGCATTTTTTACTTTTGTAGGTTCATCAGTAAATAGGTCTGATAGACTTTCAAGGGCTGTATCCATAGTTTTAGTTGCACGTGCGCTTCTAATTTTGTCATAAGCTTCTAACAATTCGTTTGAATCACCAGGATTTTGTGTTGTTAAAGCTTTGTATCGTTTTTCAACTTCACTATCACTAGCATTTTCTGAAAGGTTGAATTGTTTGTAAGCATCTGTTACTGAAAGATCAGACTCTGCTGGAATAGAAGATGCAAATTGAGCGTTAATTCGAGCTTGTTCTTGTGCAACTTGTTCAAGTCGTTGAGCACGTGCTCTTCTTTTACTTTCTCCTACTGCATCAAGTAATTTTTCACCTGCTGAACGAGCTTCATTGTTGTCGCGAGTACGAGCTTGTTCTGATTTGCTAAGTAAATCATAAGCATCTTTTAATTTCTGTAGTTCTGTTTTTTTGTCATCTGCAGAGATGTCAGTTTTTCTTTCAGTTCTTCTTTTTTGTTCTTCGTACGCAAGTTCAATATCATTTGCATCAGTTTTGCTGAAATCAGAAGAGATGTTTAATAATTTTGCAGCGTCAGCAATATTATTTTGTTGTTGTTCTCGTACATTGTGTGGAGCATTGTTGTGACTGTGTGTGTATTGACCATCTCGTTGTGATCTGTCTTTAACAAAAAATTCCATATCTTTTAGGTTGCCACGGATATTACCAGCGTTGTCGACATCATTGCTGTAATCAAGTGCAAGACGTTTGTTGTCTGGCAGAGCTTTATTAGCCATCGTTACAAATTCTTCGATACGATTATGTACAGATCCTGTGTAACTACTTTCACCTGACTCACGAAGATTTTTGAGGAATTGATTTGCAAGATCTTCAACCTTACTTTCACGCTTGTCATCAGGTAGTGCTTTGATATTTGTAAATTCTGTTTCTAAAGTTTCACGAGCCTTGATACTGTTGTACGCTTTTTGTAACCTTACTCGATCGTCTCCTGTTGCAGCACTGATGAAGCTTTCCATCATTTGATCAGCTTGTTCTTGTGGTAGGGTAGTTGTTTGTTCATCACTTGTAACAGCTGAAATTTGATTTGTTTTTTCATCATATGTTAAACCAAATTCTTGATATGCATCTACTATGGTCTCAGGGCCATTTGCTAAATCTTTGACGGCATTGTTACTAAATAAGTTTCTGAAAAATTCTGCAATTCTATCTATGAAGCTTACGGTTTTTTTGCCTGAATCTTTGTTGTTTTCAATTGTTTCTTTTAATTCTTCAAGTTCACTTTTTATGTTTGCTAATCCTGGTAAAGCTTCTTGTTTGTCGTCTGTGAGTTGATTGAAAAGATCATCAATCATCGTTAATGCCTTTTCAGGATCAGTTACTGCTGTGTTACGAGCACTGTCGATACTGTTGTTAATGTTTTGCTGTTCTTCATTCGTAAATGACACTGTTGTATCTTGATTTGTAGGTAATGAGTCTTGTTCTTCGTAGTATGGCTCTAGTATTTCTTTGATTGTTTCTGGATTTGTAATGTTTTCAATACGTCGTTCTATCATGTCGTTACCAATTGTATCTCGAATTTCTCGTAATAATTTGCCTCGTTCAGCTTTCATTTGGGTAGTTGCAACGCCATTATTTCTTTCTTGTCGCGATGCTATATCGTCAAGCTTTTGTAAAGCTGTATCAATGTTACGTGGTAAAGTTTCAGAAGGTGTATATGGTTGACGCGTTGTAGCAGGCTTTATTGGCTCTGTCATAGATGGTTCACGGCTTATATTTACAGAACCTGGTTCTGTAGCAGGATCATTTGTTTCGGTATCTGATGTAGGTTCTGTGCTAGGCTCAGTTGTAGTAGGTGTTGGTAGTTCTTGAGGTTTACTTATTGCTTTAATAGCAGTTATTTGTTGCTCGATATCATTTCTAACGCGAGCATTAGCTGTGTCGTAGTAATCATTGATTTCGTCAAGGCTTGTTAATTCTGTTTTTCCCAAAATATCACGTAAACTAACAGTCACACGACCAGTATTGTTAAACTCTTGGATACGATTTGCACGTCGCTGATTGTTCTGTTCTATTATTCTGTTTTCTAATGTACGTGCATTACGAATTGTAGTATTAATACCGCTGATATCATCTGAGCTAAGTGATTGGATATCACCAAGCTTAATGTTAGATTCTTTAGCAATGTCACGAATTTCTTTTCTGAAAGAATTAAGATTGCCACCTTTTTTACCTAGCTTTTCTGCTTCTTTCATTCTATCTAATACGTCTGCGATAGATTGGTGTCCTTGCATTCTTTTGTTAAATTCTGTATTTGTTTGATTTTGTAATTCGCTGCCAAATTCATCACTTACATTTTGCTGTGAAACTGTAGCTTCTTGATTTTTTTGATCTAAAGCATTACGTTCATTTTGTTGTTTTTGGGCAATTGTATCTTGTAGATCTTGAGAGCTTGGTTTAGAAGTCACATCTAGCTTTATGCCATAATCATCAGATATATTTTTAATGTTTTTTCGAGCATTATCTAATCCATTTCGCTCCGATTTGTTAGGTTGTGCACCTTCTCCTCGTTGTTGTACGTTATTTTCAATTTTTTTCATTGTATCAAGATGTTTTTGTACTTTTTCATTCATTTCGTTATGTTTATCATTAAGATCTTGATGAGATGTTGGTTCTTCATTGAATCGAAAACCTTCGTCCATCGTTGTTACAAGATGAGCATATCCGATTGATAGCGTTAGAAATAATGCATATATGTTTAGCATGCGTTTCATGATAAAATTCCCCCATTTTTCATTTTGACAACCTACATTTTATTTCATTTTGCCAGAAATTAAAGCTTAAAAGCAATGGTTTTGATGTTAATAGAAAATTAATGCAAAAAAAATAAAAAAAATTAGAAAAAGATGACTGAGTGTGATACATTTCCTGGTATAAAAAAATGTATGTAATGTTTTTACCTAGATAGGAGTTCAAAAATGGTAAACAACAAAAAAGGTTTTCTGCTAACAATGGCTATGATGTTTGGTATGCCTGCAGTAATGATGGGTGATGGATTACCAGATTGGTTAAATGGAAACAATGCTAGAAAAGGCGCTAAGTTTGCTGCAACGTATACAGGAATGGACTTAGCAGTGCGAGCTGTAGAGAAGCATTTAGATGAAGATGCAGACACAGATGGTGTTGTTGATACATTAAAAGAAACTGCAAAAGAAACTCCAGGTGAGTTACTTGGTTTTGAATTAGGTAATGAAGCTCAAGATGAAAATGGTAATGATGTAAAACGTTATGGTTTACGTTTATTAGGTCAAAAGTTTGGTGTAACATTTAAGTCTGACTCAACAGGCTGGTACGATTGGGCAAGCAATATGGATGGCTATGCTAAAGTTAATATCAAAAAGCTTGGTTGCGCATGTGTAGCTTGGTTTGCAAAAGATAAACTTCCTGGCTAGAAGCATTATAGTTGATAAAAATATAAAAACAGGTTGCTGTAAAGCAGCCTGTTTTGTTATATAAATTTCAAGTATTTTTTAAAGGGAGATAGTAGTATGAAAAAATCTTGTTGTGGTATGTTATGGGATACCTTAGTATCCATGTTTCAAATGATGTATGCACGAATACGATTCTTATCGTTTAACAAGCCAATAGTGACAATTTTTGGTGGTCATAGACTTACAGAGCGTAAACAACAATTACGAAAAGACATCAATGAAATTGCATATCAACTAGCATCATGTGATTTGATGATTATGACTGGTGGCGGTGGTGGTATTATGGCAGAAGCACATCGTGGTGCATGTCGTGTTAATCAAGATAAAGGACCTGTTGCGATCGGGATTTCTGTAAAGGCTCTTAATGAGCCACGTGGTCAAATAGGCTGCAAAGATAGACTATATTTGACAGTGCATACGTTATTTGCTCGCAAATGGATATTGATGAGATTTTCTCATGTGTTTTTTTTCTTTCCTGGAGGGTTTGGTACGTTAGATGAGTTTATGGAGGTCATGACGTTATTAAAATTAGATCGCATGGATAAACGTAAAATTGTTTTGTATAACAAGGCGTACTGGCAAGGTTTTTTAGCTTGGGCGCAAAAAGAGCTTGTTGATTCTGAATTTTCGTATGCAGAAGAAATGAAATATTTCATTTTAGTAGATAGTGTACAAGAAGCTGTAGCAGAGCTTAAGCAATGCTGTGGTTGTGTTTAAACTAACCTCAGATTATACTGTATGGCATGAAGATAACTTTAGCAACATACATTACGTTAACTCGTATTGTACTTACACCTTTTATCATGGCAGCAATATCAGCGAATAATTGGTCTTATGCATTAGTACTGTTTATCATAGCAATGATAACAGACTTGCTTGATGGCTTTATTGCTCGCAGATTCGATCAAGCATCAACTTTAGGTGCATTGTTAGATCCAGTTGCGGATAAAATATTACTTGTAGGATCAATGTTGGCGGTCATGCCTGTGATACAAGATCAGTTTATTCTGTATGCGTTATATTTTTTAATTTGCAAAGAAGTTGTGCTTGTCGTTGGTGGTGCGCTGCTCTATGGTAAATATCGGATATTTATTAAGCCGTCAAAGCTATCTCGAGTAGCAAGTATTGCAGAAATGACATTACTAGGAATTTTGATAGTTGGGTACTGTTATAACTATCATCTTCCAGAATATCTGTTGTATTTGATGATCAGTATATTTTGTATGTTATCTTTACTGTTATTAGGTCGATATACACGATATATCATGTTAATGAGGCATACATGAAAAAAATTATAGTCACTTTATCAATCATGCTGATATGTGTACAATCAGTGCAATCAGAATCAATTATTAAGCAAAAGCCTAAAAAAGATGGAGTGCAAAAAGTTTCAAGTACTAAGCTAAAAGAACAATTAGCAGCTGAATTTGAAGATTTATTACATGTGTCAACACATTCTATTAAACATTTAAGCGAGCTTGTTGATGATATTGTAGTACATGTAAAACAACTTGCAGGTCAGCAAGAAGGAATATTGGCATCTGCAGATAAAAAAACATTGCAGCAATATCAAGAAAAAGTAGCTCAGCTTAAAGGGTTATTGCAAACGTTAGATAATACATGTCGTTTAGCAGATATCTAATATTTTATGAATTGTGTAGATAGTCTAATATACATGCACCTGTTGTAGGTAGGCCATGCTCCAACCATTCTTTGATGCCACCAGGATATTCTAAAATATTTGAAAAACCAAGTTCACTGAGTAATTCATATGCTTGCTTACTTTTAGGGCAGCTTAATTTAGCACAATATAAAATAATCTTGGTATCTTTATCCCAACTTGATATTTTGTGGATTAATGTATCAAAAGGAATGTTAATAGAGCCAGTAATGTGGCAATCTTGATAATATTTTTCATCAAGAACATTAATAACTGTTACTTCATGGTTTTGATCAAGCATTTTATGGAGTTCTTTGTGAGAAACTGTTTTATGAGACATACTTTATTCCTTTGTTTTAGGGATAAAAAACTATACTGTACAGTTTTTTAAAAAAAACGTATTGTAATAAATGTATTCATAGTATCAAGTTTGACGTATGTCAATATTCTCTGCAACGTGAAGGAAAATAATATGGCAGGATATAATAGAATTGTGATGGTTGGGAATTTAACCCGTGATCCAGAGTTGAAACAATTACCATCAGGGCAGTCAGTATGTCGTTTGGGATTAGCTTCAAATCGTCAATTTAAAAATAGACAAACAAACATGCAAGTACAAGAAGTATGTTACGTTGATGTTGATGTTTGGGGAGCTCAAGCAGACAGTTGCCAAAAGTTTTTAGCTAAAGGTCGTGCTGTATTAGTTGAAGGACGTTTAAAATTTGATTCTTGGCAAGATCCTCAAGGAGCGACAAGAAGCAAGCATAGTATCACTGCAGATCGTGTTGTATTTTTATCAAATGCAAATGCAGATGCAGAAGAAGAGTCTGATACACAAAGCAATAGTGATGCATCAGAAAAAGTTTCTTTTGGTACACAAAATACAGAAAAGTTTGCTAAAGTAGAGCAAGAAATTGCTCAGAAAAAAGCTGCAGCTCAAAAAGTAGAAAGCTCTAAAACTACTGCTGCAAAAAAGAGTAAAAATGAAGCAGTTGATGGTCTTCCAGAATTTAAAGATGAAGCACCATTTGAAGACGATCTTCCATTCTAACATTTAATTTCAGATAGAAAAATAAGGCAGGTGCTAAGCGCTTGCCTTTTCTTTTGTGCACTTTGAAAATATAACTAAGCAAATATTGACTTTAAAGCTGCTCGGTTGTTACTATTAGTAATAATTAGGGAAGTGGGGGTTATAGATACACAATAGAAAAAAGGGTGTGTGATGAAAAAAGAAGATCTGTTTCAATTGGCAATGATGATATGTTCATTTTCTGAAGTTTTTGTGCATGCTCAGCAAAAGAAAAATATTAAAAGTATAGATCCAATTGTTGATTTTCGAGCTCCTCATTCATTACTAGAATTATTACAAGATGGTTTAAATACTGTATATAGATCGTTACAATCACATTCTTTTTCGAATGAAGTTTTACAATCTGTGTATAATCAACTTGAAGAGTTGTCTGTAACATATGATAATCTTGTTAATACAACAAGAAGTCATCAAGTACATAGCGATGATAAATCATATTTACAAAGTATGATAGATAGAATCGATAGATTAATCGCAGAGTTAGAAAATACTTCTGATGAGGATACACAAGAAGATAAAGAGATGATGAGGTCTGTTCGGTCTATGTGTTTATCGCTTAAAAATAAAATATCAGAATAATTTTTTTTAAAATCGGCTCATAATGTCAAAGCTAATGCCGCTACCTATGACATAAGGCGCATATGTTGATCTACCGTAAAATGGATATACATAAGAAAAAGTTATAGCAGGTAAGTATGTTTTTTCTTCTGTTGCAAAATCTATTTTTGTTTCTAACGTTAGTGCTGCGCGTTCCCATTCTTTGTGCAATGAGTATTGATTTACAATTTCTGGTACAAATGTATCTGAGTCATGTGGACAATAATATGTTTCAAATTGTTTCGCATAAGAAAGTCCAAATACCATACTTAATTTTGGTAAAAATTCTTCTGCTTCAATATAGCTATTGACGTAAACAAATGGTCTATTATGAACTTTGCTTAATACTTTATCTTGTGCAAATAATACATTGTTGGTACGGGTTCGGTTGAGTCGTACAAAGGTATCATTGCTAATGTAGGGAATGATAATTGTACATGCTCCGATATTTAACCAATCTAAAAATCCTACTTCTACATTTGCTTGTAATGGTAAGCCATAATTAAATCTAACATGAGCTGGTATTCTAAATACTGTGCCGTTGACATCTTCGCCTGGATTAACGTCGTCAATAGCTATTACTGGTATAGCAAGACCTCCTTTAATAGAAAAATTAATAAAATCAATATGGGTAAAGTGTTGCCAGTTTTTGGCATACCCTAGTGTGAAAAAAGAAGGCCCCCAGACCTTTTGATGAAAAACACTACATGTATGAGGTATAAATTTTTCATAAAATGTATCAATGAAATTTTTAAGTTCAGTATTTTGGTTAATTTCTTCTTCTGCGAGTAATAGACATGTTTTAGAAACTGGATGTAAACAGATATCACTTGTATAAACATCTGCTATGATTGTTTCCATTGACAGAAAGATGCCATTGTTAAAATTTTTACTAAAACTAAGGTTATATTCAAGTATTTTTTGAGTACCGCTAAAAATTGCTTGACCTACCTTGGCTGTATTGGTTCTTGGTAATGAAGGATCGATAAATTTAGAGAGTAAATCTTCGGGACCGTTAAATGCAAGAAGTGGTACTCGTTGTTCAAAATCATTAAAAGATTCTGTTGATTTTGATCGTGAAAAAGTAAATTCAAACGATGTTAATCCAGGTGTTGAAAAATGAATTTTTGGTAAAGTGCTAGATGGTTTGTTAAAAGTTGTGTCCATTGAACAAATGGTTGATGACATAAATAATAAGCAAAGCAATACTAATATCATATGTTATTAAACTTTTATTTTTTTAATTATAAAGTAATGATTTCCATTTAGGTATACTGTAAATTTTATGAGGTTGCAAGAGATTAGATGCTTAAAAACTTTTATTACAACGTAATTTTGTTATAATTTTAGTAAGATTTATGTTGAATATAAGGAATTTTATTATGTTGCACGAAGAAAAAGAACAACAAATACACAATCAAGAAGAAGAATCAAATTTAGAAGTAGAAACACCAGAGCAAGAACAACCAGATAATGGTGTGCAAGCAGAAGTAACAATTTGGAAAGATCAATGCAAAAGAATTTCTGCAGAATTTGAAAATTTTAAAAAGCGTACGCAGCGTGATCAAGCTCGTTGGTCAGAAGTAACAAAAGAAAATGTTTTAAAAGATTTGCTACCGTTTGTAGACGACTTTGAAAGAGCATTATCTCAAGAATCTTCTGAGCATGCAGGTATCACTATGCTGCATCAATCACTATTAAAACTATTAGAAAAAAATAATATAAAACCTATGGTCGATTATCAAAATTTTGATCCAGAATTTCATGAAGCTGTGATGCAAGTTGATTCATCAGAGCATGAATCAGGATATATCGTAGAAGTTTTTCGTAAAGGCTTTATGATTCAAGATCGAGTATTACGTCCGGCTCAAGTATCAGTAGCAAAATAAAAATAAGCTTATGAAAACATTTGTAAGAATAGCATTTTTCATGATTTCCATGAGCATGCAAAGTTACAGCTCCGATGATGCAACCAGTAAGAAAAAAGAAACTTTTGATTTTTGTACAAAATCAGAATGTTTACAACATAATATACCCAGAAAAGCTTTGTATCGAGGTAGAATGTATAACATTAAAAATTTATGTTACCCTGGTAAAAAATCTGAGGCAGTTCCGGTGACTTTACAACGGTGTGGAAGTTTTCGTAAAAGTATTATTATTCGTAATAATAAAGGCGAAGTAATTGGCTGTTTGAATTATCAATCAAAATTATAAATTAATATACCTTTGTGTAGGTAAAGTAAATATGATTAACTTTTTAAAATTATTTGTCATTGTTATATGTTGTAATGTTTCTATACTAAAAACAAGTGATCTTGAAAGTATAACTGATAGCGAATCTAGTCAAAGCAGCAATTTTGAACAAAGAGTTATCAGACAAGCACCTGCAACGTTAACAAGTAAAAATCATCTTTATAGATTAGAAAAGTTTAACTCATATCCGCATATTGTAGCAGCAACTTATCGACATACTAATACTTTTGCGACATGTATTGTTCATTATCTTAAAAACGGTACAATACAAAAAGTATATCAAGGTAGTAATGGTCGTTATTCTGATGGGACACGCATCATTTATCATAGTAATGGAAATTCTGAATTTTATCATGCTGATGGTACTGTCACTACTATGTTAGCTGATAAAACAGTGATACAAGAGGAAGCTGACGGTAGTTATATAAAAACATATAGCAATGGTATGAAAACAACAGGTAAAAAACAGAAAAATGTGTTGCCTTTAGATCAGAGTGAGTCTGATGATGATCAACAAGAGTCTGTATCTCATCAAAATGTTAGGTCTAATGTGTATCAAGTCGTAGGTTAATAGTAAATGAAGAAACACTATGTTGTATGTATCTATTATGTAATGTTACATTCGATTTACATGTTTGGTAGCCATAGTCAACCACATTTGTCTTGGCATACAAAATTACCTATTCCAGAAGAACTTGCAGCATTTAGAAGCTCTGAAGGTGTGTATGTATTGCAATGTTGTTTATATTCTACTTCTATTGTTGAGGCAAAGTATTATAACAAAAATAATAAAAATTTATTAAGCTCGTTATTATTTTTGCAAGGTAGTAATAAACCATTACGAGTTGGTTATCAAAAACGTTGAGTAGAACGTGAGAGATAGATCATATTGATTAGTGTTAACATAATAACTACCTAGGTTGTTAGGGGTATCAAATAATGAACAAAGCAATTTTTGTATTTATGTATATTTTTTTTGATCAAATTGTATATACATCAAATTTGGACGGTTATACATATTGGTACAGCAGGGGATTTCCTCAAGTTTTGCATATACAAAATCAAAGATATATCTTAATGTCAGAGACAATTAATTATAAAAGTAGTTTAGAATCTGGCATAGGTGCTAATAAAACTGTACAATATCGCCAAGAACAAAATCCTGAATGTATTTGTAGAGTTACTGCTTATAAAGAAGGTGACTTTAGCGCTATTATTTTGGTCAAAAACAGCCTGGATTATAATGTTACAAAAGATGTAAATATTACTTCTTAATGTTTTGTCATAGCAAAAAAGACTTCAATCATAATTAAAATAATAATTAATACGGATAAGAGATCTTCTCGGTTAGCATCAACTTTGTTTTGATACACATATCGGATATCTTTAATAATATTTAATTTCTTATTAATAGAACGTTGCCAACTTTGTAGATCAAGTTGTGTGATGATAAGGTCGTATACTTCTGAAAAGTATGCTTCACCAATAATTTTGATACTACTTTCTAGTCGTTCAGTAATTACCGAAATATCAACTTTAATTCTATTCAGATCACCAATAGGATCAAAATAACGAGAACCGATAAATGGCATATATGATAAAATTGGTAAACGTGGTTTTTTTTGATCGTAGAGTGTCGTTAGTTGTTTATCGAGTAACTTATCAAAATAATGCAGTTCTAGTTGTTGAATGTTGCCAAGCTCAAAAAAGTCGAGTAGCTCTTCGTACTGTGGATCATAGATAAATGCAGCTTCAGTATCAATAATGACTAAGTCTTTTTTGAAGTAACCAATTGATGAGCTGATGATATCGTCTTTTTGATAATCTGAAAGTGTTTGTGTTTCAAAACGGAGCAGTGATGCAATTTCATGACCGTACATTTCTTTAATTTGAGGACCAGAAAGATCTTTTTTAGTATCGATTTGAATCACTGTGTAATATGTTTTGAGTTGAAAGAAACTTGGTTTAACAGTAAAAGGTTTAATTTTTTTAAAAATTGAATAAGCATCTTGAATACTATCTTGTTGATATTTTGCATCTAGGTCAATCATGGTTTGACGCAAGTCTTGTAAGGTGCTGGTGATAGGTACTTTGTAAATTAGTGAAATTGCACCAAAAGGATGAATTTTGCTACTAATGCAGCGAGCGCTATCATGAGGATGTGGTAATTCTATTTCTAAAGGTAAATGATAATTTTTTAAAAATTTTGAAACGTTAACTTTTTCTGTTTGAACGTCTTTACTTTTTTTTACGCTATCAAATTTAATATCTTCACCTATATCAAAGGCTGAGAAGATATAGACGTGACCTGTAAAAACAGGCAAGCTTGGAAGTTGTTCTTTGCTTTGAGATTCGTTATTGGTAGAATTTTCACTCATAATATTTAATCCTTTATTGTTAATTTGAATGTACCTTTCTTATATTTTTTTTCAACCGTTTTGTCAGTTTTAGGATTAAAATCATTTATTTATATCGGATGCAAATATGAAAAACCTTTATTTATAGGCATTGATTTTATTATACTGACTAGTAATTAGGGAACGCAAGTTATATGGAGGGGGTCTGATGCAAGTAAAAATATATAGTCTTTTTTTTATATGTATGTGCAATATGTATCAAGTTATGGTAGCTGATACATTAAAAAAAGTAGCAGAAACTCCAGTTTCTACATCGATCAAGCATATTTTAGAGCATGTAAGCTCTACTGATATACACAGTATTAATCAGCAAGCAATAAAACCTCAAATTGTTATTTTTTTGAAAGGATTGCGATCTTTATGTATGCGATTGCTTGATAAGCATGCTATTACGGTAGATGATGTGCATACCTTAGCTATTAAAATTTCTGAAATGAAGCAGATTTTACTAAATGTTAACGGGCAATTAAAACAAAAATGTGTCCATGAAGTTATGTTGAAATTTAATATTGATACAGCTGTGTTACTTAATTTATTAGATGTCAGTGCGATTGATCAAGATATTGCTTACGCCAAAGAGCAACTGTTATATGTACATAATGATTACAGCAACAAAAAACCAATAGAAGTTACTGTGCCATTACGAATTTTAAGCATCATAGAAGAATTGTTACATCGTTATGATGGTATATTGATTTCTGCTTATACCGTAATTGTATTGTTACAAGTTGCTTTGAATGCTTTTATGTTAGCAGTTGTTTGTTGATGAAAGCCGAGTGGTTTATGAAGTTAAAAGTATTAGTTTTGCTTTGTTTGAGTGTTCATATTGTTGAATCTAGTCAGCTCGATCAAGACCAAGTAAAACGAGATGAAATGAGATTAGTAATACAAAAAGAAATTGAAGAATACAGAGAGCAAGGATATCAAGGCATAAGAGCTTTGTTTAAAGTGCTTCAACCATATGAAGAAAGTGGTTTAGGAGTTGAGCCAGAACAGCGATTACATGCACAAGGATTAATTGAAAAATTAATTACATATCGACTACAGCAAAAGTAGGTCTGTTTGATTATGCAACTAAGAGTTTTTAATTATCTTTTTAAAATAGCAAGGAAAGCTTCTTGTGGTACTGAAACAGAGCCAACTTGTTTCATACGTTTTTTACCTTCTTTTTGCTTTTCAAGTAATTTTCGTTTACGTGTAATATCTCCACCATAACATTTAGCTGTTACATTTTTACGAAGTGGAGCTACGCGTTCACGTGCTAATATCTTAGCGCCAATAGCAGCTTGAATAACTACTTCAAATAGTTGGCGTGGAATAATTTTACGAAGTCTTTCAGCTAAATCTCGTCCCATTGTTTGTGCTTTGCTTTTATGAACAATGACAGATAATGCATCTACTGGGCTACCGTTAAGTAGAATGTCCATTTTAACCAATTCAGATGGATCATGGCCTGCTTGTTCATAATCAAAACTTGCATATCCTGAACTGACAGATTTTAATTGGTCATAAAAATCTGTTGCAACTTCGTTTAAAGGTAAGCTGTAATTGAGTAAAACTCTTTCTTCGTCAAGGTATGACATGTCTTTTTGTACGCCACGATGTTCTTGGCATAGTTTTAAAATATTACCAAGATAATCTTTTGGTACAATAATTGTTGCAGATAACATTGGTTCATAAATTGTTTCTATTGTTGCAGGGTCAGGAAATTCTGATGGATTTTCAATAGAAATTTTACCTTTGTCATGTTTTAAATCGATATGATATAACACACTTGGAGCTGTTGCAATAATGCTAACATCGTGTTCTTGTTCAAGACGTTGTTTAAATACGTCCATGTGTAATAATCCTAAAAATCCACAGCGGAATCCTAAGCCCAGAGCAACACTTGTCTTTTTTTCAACCGATACACTTGCATCATTGAGTGTTAATTTATCTATTGCATCAGCTAAAAATTCAAAGTCTGAAGAATCAACAGGAAAGATACCGGCAAATACCATTGGTTTAGCAGGTTTAAAACCAGGAAAAGGAGTAATGTTAGTTCTTGGATGAGAAATGGTATCACCAACACGTGCTTCTTTGATTGTTTTCATGCCGGTAATAATATAGCCTACTTGGCCTGCATACAATGCTTCCGTGGGTGTTTCGCTAGGATACATGAGACCAATTTCTAATACTTCGTAACGAGCATCGCTTTGATGAAGATATACCATGTCACCTTTTTTAAGTGATCCGTTTTCTAAAGCAATTAAACAAATAACTCCTCGATAACCGTCATACCAGGAATCAAAAAGTAATGCTTTTAATGGTTCTTCTGGTTTCGCTATTGGTGCGGGAATACCAGTGACGATATTTTGTAAAATGGTATCGATACCAATACCTGTTTTTGCAGAACATGTTAAAACATCATTATCTGTAAAATCAAAAAGAGTATCAAGTTCTTTAATGACTCGTTCTGGATTAGCATTTGGTAGATCTATTTTGTTTAAAACTGGCAATATTTTTAAATCTTGTTCAAAAGCAAGATAGAAATTAGCCATAGTTTGAGCTTGTACACCTTGAGCTGCATCTACTAAAAGAAGTGCCCCTTGGCAAGCATATAATGACCGTGAAACTTCATAACTAAAGTCGACATGACCGGGGGTATCAATAAGATTGAGTAAATATTCTGTTCCATTATGGGTATAAATCATAGAAGCAGTTTGTGCTTTTACTGTGATGCCTCGTTCTTTTTCTACTTGAAGTTTATCTAAAAATTGCTTGTTAGCACCGGTTCGTGTAGATAAAGTTCCAGTAACTTCTAATAACCGATCTGCCAAAGTTGATTTGCCATGATCGATATGGGCAATAATAGAAAAATTCCTGATTGTGTCAGGAGTGAATTTTTTTAAATCAATTTTTTTACTCATGTAAGTAGTGTAAGTGAACTTTGAAAGGTTGTAAATTTTTTCATTAAATATTTATCAATTTTTATAGCAAAGATCCAAGTGTTTTATCTTTTTTTCTTATAGAAATAAATTGTTTATATGAATTTTAGCCAAGTCTTGCATTGTTTTGCTTCAAATTGTTACCATATGTGTGTGGAGATTCTCAAATGGGGGGAGTATGAAGTTTTCGATTGTTAGCATCAGTTTTTTATTATCTATTTTATATGTTACGCATGTTGCACAAGCGGTAAACATTTGCCCGATGCCCGTACCGGAGCAGTATGCAGACGTACAACCAGGTAATATTGTAGTTGCTTATTTTACTAATTGGGATTGCTATGGAAAGCAAGCTTATAAAGTCGAAGATATATACCCAGTAGCTCATAAGCTTACTCATATTATTTATGCATTTGCTTGTCCAAATAAAAAAACAGGTATCTGTGAATTGCATGATCCATGGTGTGATGTTGGAGCTAATTTAGAGTATCGCAAAAAATTAGGAGGTAATTTTGCAAAACTAAAAGAGCTTAAACGTAAGTTTCCTCATATTAAAATTTTACTGTCGATTGGTGGTGGTGTGCATAGTAAATATATTTCTCAAGTCGTACAAAACGGTAAAGATAAAGAATTTGTTGAGTCAGCTGTAAAGTTATTAGATCGATATGAGTATACATTTAAAAACTCTAAAACATTGGAGTCAGAAACAATAACATTTGAATATGAAGGATTATTTGATGGATTAGATTTTGATTGGGAGTGGGTTAACAATGTTGTTTCCGAACAAGATGCACGTGCGTACCAAAACATGATTGTTTTGTTGCGGCAGTTGCTTAAAGAGCGTGCAGATAAGCAGAAAACTACGTCGTTATTAACTGTTGCATTACAAGTGAAGTCTTCTGTTTATAAAAAATTAGGATTAGATAAAGTTTCGCAATACGTTGATTGGTTTCATGTGATGACATATAATTTCACCAGTCCAGTAAGTAGTGGTATAGGTTTTAATGCTCCTATATGTAATGCATGGTCTTCTTATAGTGTGGATAATGCGATACATGGGATTATGCTTGCAGGAGTTTCTCCGCAACAGATAGTGTTAGGCGTACCTTTGTATGGGCATGTATTTGATCAAACGCGTAGTAAAATAGGTTCGCCTTTTATTAAGACTGATATTACTGATTCTCTTTCGTATAATAAAATTAAAGAGCTTTATGTTACGAATAAATCTTGTCAATACGCATGGAACGAAAAATCAAGTGTTCCATATATGTATTGTCCTGACGATAAAGTATTTGTAAGCTTCGATGACGAACGTTCTGTTAAAGAAAAAGTGCAATATGCTAGATTAAAAAAACTTAAAGGCATAGTTTTTTGGAAATTATCTGGCGATGATAAACAGCATAGTTTAATACATGCAATATAAATTTTATTGTTTCAAAAGTTAAAATTTTAGCTATAGTAACACAACGATTGTACCTTACATATAACATCAGAGGTAGTTGTGGTCAAAAAAGCAATTTTCTGTTTTTTATTCTATGCAGTGGCATTATATGCTCCTTGTAAAAAGCAATATATATCTATTACAAATTCTAAAGGAGAAAAGATTCGTGTTTCCATGGCAGAAATGAATAAAGCTGCTGAAGCACGAGGTGATAATTCTCATAAAAAAAAAGAAGCAGCAAAAGAACATCTATGTAAAAATCGAGTTTTTGCACGAGATTATACTTCGCAGTGTGGGTTGCATGTACGAGGTCAAAGAGAAAATCGTATAAGTGCTGTGCATAACATACAAATATGGTGGCGTTTTTTGCAAACAAAAAAACGCAAAAAAAGTAAGCAAGCTTATCAGGAAATAGATCGTGATAGCATCATGCATAATCCAGAGAGTGAACAAGAGCGTTTATATGCTGCAAGGATGATACAAAAATTTTGGCAGAGTTATATTGAGCAACAAAACATCAAAAAACGTTGTATGCAATACAGAGCAGAGCAAGAACAACGAATGTGTCAAGAACGCATATATGACTGCGCTGCTCGTACCATACAAAAAAAGTGGCATCAGTATCAAGCTCACGACTTAATAAAAAAGAAAGAAATCCAAGGTAAAAAAGAAAAAAGTGCTTTGATTTTGCAGTCATTTTTTAAAAAATTGCTAAAAAAATCAAGCGATCATAGAGCTGCGTTATTGATAGAAAAAAAAGATAATATTCCGACAAAAGAAAAAGAAATGAAAGGTGAAACATTAGTAACAGTTACAGATACTTGGATTTCTATAGGAACAAATAATACAATAAAAAAAAGATTTGCTCATAAAAATGTTGTAACAGAAAGTAAAGAGGCGATGCAAGATCAACAGTATGACTTTGAAGATTCTATTAAACCTCAGTTAGGTTGCATGCCTATTTTTGATATAAATAGTTTTGATACAAAAAATATAGTGTGGGGTCAAAAAGAAGCATATGTGTCACCAATTAAATGTACACTGTTGCAGACTCTTTTTAAAAATCAAAGCAAGGACAAAGGAATTGGTTTTTTACACTATGACATCGAAGAGAACAAACTATTAGCACAAGGTTCTCATATATGGATATATGCATGTATTTTCTTGTATTGCTTCGTAAAGATATACAAGAAATATACTCCAACAGCATTATGGAAAAATATTGTTTGCTGTTACAGAAAGGTAATTGATTTGTTTTGCAAAGAAAGCAAGTACAGTGATTTCATAAATAAGAGAATGCTTCGTTTGAGTAGACCTAATGATTATGTACTAGGTGGCATTGCAAAAAGATGTGCAAATATATCTAAGAATGATAGTACGCGTAATAAAAAAAATAAAGCATTTGATTTATTTGTACAAAAGCATCAAAATCTTGGCTTTGCAAAACAGTTTATGATGTTGATGCAAGAATATGGTTTTGATGTGCATAATATTACAGATTCTGAGGTTTTGTCTGATAATCAGAAATCAGAATTAGTACATGCTTTTTTACGTTATACAAGTTTGCCTACAAATTGTTTGTATAAAACGAAAAAAAAATAAAAACAAGGTTGTCTTTTTATACGTAGTAGTTATTATTTTTTACAAATTTTCATGTTAATAACCAAAGGATACTTGTGAAAATATTAAAACTTGTAATAACGCTTTCGTTAATAACGGTCACCGATGTTACAACAAAATTTGTGCCAACGTCAATCTTATATAGCTTGAGATCTAATTACGCATCTGAGTGTAAAATATTTGTCAAACATGTAAGACAACAGCTTGCAATTTGTAACAAAACTATTGCAAAACTTGAAAAGCAACAAAATGAATTTGCCATGCGTCCAGATTTGTCACGTTATGATCTTTTAATGATAAAACGACAATTAGCACATCAAAAAAAAGTAAAAGAGACATTGCTTGGACGTCTTAGAATGTTTAAAAATTAAAAATAAAATTTAGTGTCGTAAAATTTTCAAAGCTTAGCGTCTTGCTAGGCTTTTTCTTGAGCTTTAGATTGATTTGTAGTACTCTTTTTTAATAGAAATTTATAAGTTGACAACTGGGCAATGGGCATAGTAGTTTTATCCAAAGTTCGTTTAGATCAAAAAGGAATTGAATGAGTTCTGATACTGGCCAAGAAAAAAATAAATTAAGTGTATCACCGATTTTGATTCAAGATGAATTAAAGTCATCATTTTTAGACTATGCAATGTCAGTTGTTGTATCCCGTGCAATTCCCGATGTGCGAGACGGTTTGAAACCTGTACATCGTCGTATTTTATATACTATGTATTCACTTGGTTTTTTTCATAATAAACCGTATCACAAATCAGTTCGTGTGGTTGGTGATGTTCTTGGTAAATTGCATCCGCATGGTGATCAAGCAGTGTATAATGCTATGGTTGGTATGGTGCAAGATTTCTCTAAACGATATCCATTATTAGATGGTCAAGGGAACTGGGGTTCTGTTGATGGTGATAATGCAGCTGCTATGCGTTATACTGAAATTAGAATGGAAAAGATTTGTCAGGACATATTAACTGATATTGCAAAAGAAACAGTTGATTTTGTACCTAACTTTGATGAATCAAGTGTTGAGCCAGTTATTTTACCTTCAAAGTTTCCAAATATTTTAATTAATGGATCTTCTGGTATTGCAGTTGGTATGGCAACATCGATTCCGCCTCACAACTTTACAGAAGTTATTGAAGGTTGCTTGGCTATTTTGAAAAATAAAAATATATCAGATGATGAATTGTTTAATATTATTCCTGCTCCTGATTTCCCAACTGGTGGTATTATTTGTGGTCGCTCTGGTATTGTAAAAGCATATCAAACAGGACGTGGTAGTTTAGTATTACGTGGTGTTGTAGATGAAGAAGAAAATAAAAAAGGTACGCAGCTTGTTGTAACAGAGTTACCGTATCAAGTTAATAAAGCTGAATTGATTATTAAAATTGCAGATCTTGTTAAGAATAAAGTTGTTGAAGGCATTTCTAACATTCGTGATGAGTCTGATAAAAAAGGTATGCGTTTAGTAATTGAGTTAAAGCGTGGCGAAATACCTGGGGTAATTTTAAATCAATTATATAAATATACATCATTGCAAACAACAGTATCATTCTTAATGCTTGCTTTACTTGATAATAAACCAATACTATTCACTTTGCGTCGTATGTTAGATGAATTTTTAATTCATCGTCGTACTGTTATTTATAAACGTACAGAATACGATCTTAAAAAAGCAAAAGCACGTGAACATATTCTTGCAGGTTTATTAATAGCTCTTGATAATATTGATAAAATTATTGAATTAATAAAAGCATCAAGTTCAGCTCAAGATGCAACTGAAAAATTAAATGCAAAATATATGCTTTCTGCAGAACAATCAAAGGCAATTCTTGATATGAGATTGCATAAGTTAACTGGTTTAGAACAAGAAAAACTTCATGCAGAATTAAAAGAACTTAAACAGATTATTGCTCAATTCCAAATTATATTAGATGACACTTCAGTGTTAGATAAAGAAATTGTACAAGAATTAGAACAATTAAAAGAACAATATGGTGATAAACGTCGTACAAGAATTGAAGGACCGGTAGATGGTATTTCAGATCTTGATTTAGTAACTGAAGAAGACGTTGTCGTTACGCTAACACGTAAAGGTTATATTAAACGTGTGCCGCTTAAAACATATGAAGTACAGCATCGTGGCGGTAGAGGTAAAATGGGTATGACCTCACTCGATGACTCTGAAGATATCGTTCAAGATATTTTTGTCACAACAACGCATGGACAATTGTTATTCTTTAGTAACTTTGGGCGTGTGTATTGTATGCAAGTGTATGAAATACCAGAAGGCTCTCGAACAGCTAAAGGCCGTGCTCTTGTTAACTTGTTACCGTTACAAGAAGGTGAATACATTGTTAAGTTCTTAGACTCTGGTGATATTGCTGGTCGATCAGTAGTGTTATTATCTAAGAAAGGAGTTATAAAACGTACTCCTGGAGATAACTTTGTAAAAATTCGTTGTACTGGTATTCGTGCAGTAGGGCTTAAAGATGGCGATGAGCTTGTATTCTGTTCTATTTGTGACGAAGATAATACAATTGTCATTGCAACACAAAATGGTTTAGGTATTCGCTTTAAAGCAGAAGAAGTTCGATCAATGGGTCGTCAGGCAGCTGGTGTACGCGGTATAAGACTAAAAGAAGGCGATGAAGTTGTTGGTATGGAAGTTATTGCAGATGATAGAGATCTTCTTTTTGCAACGTCTCGTGGTTACGGTAAACGAACAAAAATTCAAGATTTCCGTATTGCGCATCGTGGTGGATTGGGTGTCAGAACAATACCAACAGGTGGTCGAAATGGCCATGTGATTGGATTAGTACGAGTTGAAGAAGAATCAGAAATTTTGCTGATTGATAAAGATGGTAAAATTATTAGAATTTCACCAAAAGAAGTTCGTACCATGGGACGTCAAGCACAGGGTGTAAGATTGATTCGTTTAGATGCAAAACAAGAGTTATCATCAATCGTAGCTTTTGCAGCAAGTGATATACCAGAAGAACTTGAAGATACCAGTGAATCTAAAGACGAAAAAAAGTAATATACGTAAACAATATAAAAGGATATGGTTGAGTATCCTTTTATATTGTTCATTGCAGGCAAGTGAACAGCCTGTTGTTCAGAGTAATTTTTGGGTTGAAAATTTACAAAACAAGGTAAGCAACTTTGAAGGGTTGCCTCAATTACTTGTTAAAAAATATGCTTTGCAACAACAAGAAATGAATAAAGGTACGTATATTCAAGAAATAAGTTGTCTTGGTTTGACTGTGTATGAAGTTTATATTCAAGGAAAATTGCAATTTCCAGAAGAAACGCAATCTTGTAGTAGCATAGATAGTCGTATGTTGCAGTCACAGCATAGTATAAGAGGTGCTGCATGTTTGAGTACGTACGAAAAGCAACAAGTGCAAAGAAGATATAGAATGCAAAGTCGATTTGTAATATTTGAGCAAGCTCAAGCATTATTTATATCTCGAAAAGACAAGTAAGTATATAACTGTAGCAAGTAAATAAGAGGTTTTTGTATTGTGAATATATGTACATATACTTTTTTCATTGTACAACTTGTATTGTTTGTTGATACATGTGCCAGTGATAATAGTTATCCAAAATTTTTGCAAGAGCGTCATGCAAAACATGGTATAGCAGAATCTTGTGATAGCGAAAAAGATTTGCTTGGCAATGGTTTTTTGCAAAAAGAGTCTGCAACGAAGCGTTTGCTTTTATCTTATGTTGGCAAAAGAGTATTAATTGTACATGGGACATATAGCAGAAAATCGTTGCATAAAATTTTAAAAAATGGACTTTGCTCGAAAAAAAGATTTTTGCAAGAAGCTGATATTGAAAGTTTAAGAGATTTTTATAAAGCATGGCACGTGTCTGATGAAGAATTAGAAAAAGTAAGATGTGCAGAGATTGATTTTGCAGAAAAATTAGTTGAGCGCAATGTTTTTGACTTGGTTCAAACTTTCTTTGCGCCAAGTAGAAGTTATTTAGGAAGATTTGGCAATGTTGGCATGTTAGTTGATCCAGAAAAAACGTATGTCTATAACATGTTATGTAAAGATCCTTGTGATTTAAATAGGTATAAAGCAAGTCGCGTATTGCTTTCTGAATATTTAAAAAATGTAAAAATAGCTGAAGCTATGAAGAAAGCAGCACAAAACAACGAAGAAGTATATTTAGATGGGCTTACTTCAGAGCCACGTTATAAAAAGAAAGAAGAATATGCTTTTTTGTATGTTGCAGAAGTGCCTTACAATATTGATCATATTGCTCCTAATCAATTATTCATGGTTAAGGATGAAAATTTTACAGTTCGAGATATAATTTTTAGAAATATGGATGATTTTAATAAAGATTGTACTTTGTGATGAAGTTGATACATAGTAAAAATATTATTTTACATTTATCATTGATTCCTGATATAGGTTCAAGCACTATTCATAGACTGGTAAAGCAAATTGGTTTTGAAAATCTGCAAGATTTGTACCACTTTAAGCAACAAGACTTAATGCGTTGTGGTTTATCTGAAAAAAAAGCAACATTATTACATGATGGATTACAAAATACAGCTTTAGTTGAAACAGAATTAGATGCTATTGAGCAAGTTCAAGCTCAGTTTATTACTCCCTGGTGTCAGCAATATTCTAGTTTGTTACAACATATCGAAGTGCCACCAGCTGTGCTTTATTATCAAGGTGATGTCACGCTGTTGCAAAGCCAAAAGATGCTTGCTTGCGTTGGTGCTCGCAAATCTCATAGTTATGTACAAGATTGTTTACAAAAAATTGTTGTACCAATGATTCAAGATGATTGGACCATTGTCAGTGGGGGTGCTTTAGGAGCAGATGCATATGCACATAACATTGCATTAGAGCATGGCGGTAAAACAATTGTTGTTGTAGGTTCTGGATTATATCATCGTTATCCACCAAGTAATAAAGCTTTATTTCAAAAAGTTATCGATACTGGTGGGTTAATCGTTAGTTCATTTCCTGTTAAGATGGAGCCAGAGGCTCGATGTTTTCCGATGCGGAATCGTATTATATCTGGATTATCTGCAGGCACATTGGTTTTGCAAGCAGCAAAAAAAAGTGGTGCTCTTATTACAGCTCAGTTTGCTTTAGAGCAAGGGCGTGAAGTTTTTGCTATTCCTGGCCCTATTTATGATCCATTGAGTGATGGGTGTCATGAGCTTATTAAACAAGGTGCCAAGCTTGTTACACAAACAGAAGATATCCTTACAGAGTTAACTGGTTATTCACAAAAATTGTCTGATTCAGTAAAGCAACAAGTAATACATGGCAAAATGGGTTGTGATCAAACAAATGAAGTACAAATAGTATCTGATTCTCACATACCAGAGTATGATGAGCATCAAAGATTGATTTTGCAGCATACGGTTGTTGCTATATCAATAGATGATTTGCATGCTAAGCTTGATATAGACCATCAATTGCTTCATGACAAGCTATTTTCAATGAGCTTAGATGGTAAAATTGAACAAGATTGTATGGGGCTATGGAAGCGAGCGTGATTGCAAAAAGTGATAATTATGCTAGTATGAAAGAGATAAGGAAGTGATTAGCTTCCTTGTTTTTTTAAATTCTTATGGAGGATTCTTATGAATAAGTCTATTCAGGCTTTGTTTACTTTGTTGTTTGCTAGTTCTATAGCGAATGCAGGTTTTATTAAAAGAAATAATCAGCATTATTTAGATGGCTTTACAGAAGTTGCTATTTTGTTTAATGAACCAGCAAATGAAGTCAAATTATATGAAAACAATCAAGGGCATTGTTACTTAGAGTGTAAATTTGCTACACCTGCATATATGGGAAGTGACATGCTTAATCGAGCAAGTAATTGGTTTAAAAAATTATATTTTGATTCTCCACAGCTAGTAGTGTTTAATCAACGTGCAAGTAGAAAATTATTTTGGAAGCACATCTTTAGACAGCATCCAAACTTTTTTGCTGATGATGCATACTATCAACCATGGAAAAAAGCTTATTTTGATAAGCCGCGCTTTAACAAGAAGCATGGACATACTGTTATGTATCAATTTCCAATGGTAGTTAGAAAAGGTTCATGGTTCTTGAAATTATCATACATTTACTTTGCTGCAGATAGAGATGCTTGCTTACAAAAATTAACAGAAATTTATGGACCTGAAGTGTTGGATATGTTGAGATTTGTGAATTAATATTTACAGTCTTGAGTTTGTATATTTAATTTTGCTATGATACCTCTTAGAAATAAGGGGTATTTTTTTTAGGGAAGTTGTAAATGAATTTTTTGCAAAAATTATTAGTGAGTATGTTGTTTTTTGTACAATTGCAAGTGCAGGGATATTTTCAACATACGGGTCAAAATGTATCTGATATTATTGAAATATCAGCAGATGATCTTAAATCTCAGATGGAGCATAAGTCTGATGTCTATGTTATCAATGTATTAAATAAAACGTCATTTAACGATTGTCATATTACAGGATCTATTCATGTTCCTGTTGATCAGTTAAAGAAATATGCTCGTAAAAAGTTACAAAATGGCACTTGGTCAAAAGATAGCAACATTATTATTTATTGTGCAAGCAATGAATGTCCGTTGAGTAATCATGGTTATAAATTGCTACGTAAATTAGGATTTACGAATGTTCAGGCTTATGAAGGTGGAATGAGAAACTGGTATCAAAAGGGCTATCCTCATCAAGGAAAGTGTAAAGCAGGGTATTTGAGAGGTTGATTTGTCGTAAATACGTATTGTATTTATTGTGGTGTAGGTTGTAATCGTGCATTTTGCTTATAACATTGTGTAAAACTATGAATAATTTAATAATAGTTCAGAGTAATTTTTGCAATTTTTTAGAGATTTCGTTACAATATAAGTATAAAATTAAGTCGAAAATTCATTAAATATACTATTTTTAAGTCAGGATTACGATTATGCCAGTTCCTAAACGGAAGGTCTCCAAGAGACGTCGCAATAAAAGACATGCAAATAAAGGCTTAGATGTTCAAGCTATAACACATTGCCCAAATAGCGGTTCTCCAGTAATGCCTCATACGGTTTGTCTGGAAAGCGGCTACTACAAAGGCGTAAAAGTTTTAAGAACTAAGCAAGATAGACTTGAAGCTCGAGGTAAAAAACGCGAAGCTCAACAAGCAGCTCAAAAAGAACGTCAAGATGCAGTTCAGTCTCAAATAGCAGCTAAGCAAGCAGCTAAAGAGGCAGCAAGCAACAAAGACGAAGCTAAGTAAGCAAATCTTAAAATTTTAAATGAAAGAGGTTCTCACATATTGTGAGCACCTCTTTTTTATTGAATTTTTTCCTGTCTATGGTAAGTTTCAAAAGGTAAAAAAGGTTTTCACCATAAGAGAATGTAGGATAATTTTATGAGCACATATGCACAAATTCAAAAAAATATAGCCGATTATATCAAAGTATTAAAAGAACAAGCTTCTGCAAAATATGTACGAGAAACATTGTTAGGCTTAGGGATATTAGCAAGTTTATTTGTAGGCTATTTCTTATATGGATACTATGTTAAGCATAGAGAGGAAAAAGCATTTGGAGCTTTGATCGAAGTTATCGAAAAATTTGAGCAAACTCAGTATGAAATGATAGCATCTGCAAAAAATAAAGATGCTGAAAAAATAGCTGAAGCATGGCAAGATACAGAATTTTTGATTGATGCTCTTTATAAACAAAATATGGGATCATATTTAGCACCATATTTTTTAATGTTTAAATCTCAAGTTATTTTAGAGCGTGACCATGATGTTGATGTAGCAAGAAAAACTTTACAAGAAGCTTTACAGCAAATTCCAAAAGATACAGCATTGCATAGTCTCATTGATTTAAAACGTATTAAGATGTCATTTGACTCTCAAGATGAAAAAGTAAAAAAATCAGCATTGCAAGATTTAGAAGCATTAAGTAAAAGTGAAAATGGATATTCGTTCCAAGAAGCTTGTTACGTGCTTGGTTCTTATTATTTATCGCAAGGTGATATGCAACAGGCAGTAGATGTTTGGGAGCGTATGTTACACAATGTTGATCAAAAAGCATTATTAACTTCTCCTTGGGTTAAACAAGTAGAAGAAAAGCTAAACTCTATTAAGCATAAAGCTTAATCTTTAGGTAGGGATATATGAAAGATCAGAAACATGTACCTGTTCGTGTAAGGTTTGCGCCTTCTCCAACAGGATACCTTCATATTGGTTCGTTACGAACAGCATTATTTAATTGGTTGTTTGCGAAGCATTATAAAGGAACCTTTTTAGTACGCGTAGAAGATACAGATCGCCAAAGATCAACAAAAGAATATGAAGATTCTATATTAAAAAGTCTTGCATGGACAGGGATTGTAGCTGATGAATCAATAGTATACCAATTCGATCGCTTGCCAATACATAAGCAAATTGTAGATAGTTTATTACAACAAGAAAAAGCGTATAAATGTTTTTGTCCTGCAGATATGTTACAAGCAAAAAAAGAAAAAATGATCAACCAAGATCAAACATATCAATATGATAAAACATGTCGCACATTACAAGAAGAAAAAGCAGGGCAACCGTATGTTGTTCGTTTTAGAACAGATATTTCTGAAGATACATTTACATTTCATGATGCTATACGGGGTGATGTCACTATTCCTGCAGAACAAATAGATGATTTTATTATATTGCGTTCTGATGATACTGTAACATACAACTTGGCGGTAGTGAAAGATGATCATGATATGCAAATATCTCATGTGATTCGCGGAGAAGATCATTTATTAAATACTGTAAAGCAGATATTATTGTATCAAGCGTTAGATTATCAAGTACCTATTTTTGCACATATTCCTTTAATTTTAGGAGAACGTGGTCAAAAATTGAGTAAGCGAGATGCAATAACTTCTGTTGTTGAATATCAAAAGCAGGGTTATTTGGCTCAAGCATTGTGTAATTATTTAGTCAGATTAGGTTGGGCTCATGGTGATCAAGAACTGTTTAGCCAACAAGAAATGATTGATTTATTTACGTTAGATGGTGTTCATAAAAGTGGTGCAAAGTTTGATCAAGCTAAGTTGGATTGGTTAAATGAGCACTATATAAAAAAATTATCGATACAAAATATTATTGATACTTTTAAGACAAATTTGTCAAAAGATATTGTTCAAGATACTCCAACATGGTCAGAGTATACTCGTTCTTCATGGATTATATTGTATCAAGAGCGTGCTCGTACGTTACAAGAATTATATACAGATGTTGTTAAAGCATATTCTTTGCCAGAGAGCTATGACTTAGACGGATTAAGAAAAATTATTGCAAAAGATAGCATTGTTGTCTTACAGTTGTTACAGCAAGAGCTAGAGAATGTCGAATTTGATAAAGATCAGTTGTTATCTTTGATCAAAGGATTTTGCAAAACACATGAATATAAAATGTCACAAATAGCTCAGTTGCTCAGATGTGCACTCTTGGGTTCTATATCAGGTCCAAGTGTGTTTGACATGATGATGCTATTAGGTAAAAAAGAAGTACAACAAAGAATATCCCATATGATTTCATTGTTGTAAGTAAATAAAAAAAGGAGAGGGGATGTCAAAACGACTAGGGGTTGTTTTTCCAGGTTATGGAGAACAATTTATTGGTATGGGTAAAGACTTGTACGATGAGTTTCGTATTGTACAAGAATTTTTTGAACAAGCTGCTGGTGCTACAGATAAAAATTTTGTAAAACTATCTTTTGCTTCTTCTGATGAAGAAATATCATCAACTCGTTATGCATATTTAGCAATTTATTTATTTGAATGCTCTTTGTATGAGTTACTATATCAAAAAGGTTTGAGACCTGATTTTATAGCTGGGTACGGAATAGGTGAGTATACAGCTTGTTTTGCAGCTCGTTCTTTATCTTTTATAGATGGTTTATATTTTTTAAATAAATATTCACAGTTTTATCATGATTTTTTGCAACATCATAAAGATTATACTGTATTAAAAATCACTCGTGATTTTACAACAGAAAAATTACAAGAAATTATTGATGCTTCTGTAACAAAAACATTGCCAGCATATATAGCAGCGCAAAATACACAAAATGGTTTTTTTGTTGCTGGAGCAAAGCGTGCAATTGCAAAAATAGAAAAGTTTTGTAAAGAAAACGTAATACGAAAAGTTAAAGAAGTCGGACCCCAGTATGGATTACATTCAGAATTAATGAATCCAATAGTGGATCAGTTAAAGTTGTATTATCATAAAATTCAATTCAAAAAGTTACAAGTGCCTGTTATTACAAATGTTGATGGAGTATATGTAACAACTCCTGATTCTTTGCAGTCTGCAGTTATGCGCCGTATTAATAATCGTATTAATTGGCATGAGGTGATTACAGGTTTTGAAGGTTGTGATGTGATTGTGAGTGTGGGGCCTGGTAAACAGCTTATTGAATGGTTTAAAGAAGTCTATCCGGATAAAGAGTATCATATTGTTTCTTCAATGAAAGATATTGATGCAATTTCTGATTTATTTGAAGAGGTTGAGCAAGCAGAAGAAACAGTAAAAAAAGAAATATCTGAAGATTTACAAGTAAAGAAAAAAGAAAAAGATTTACTTGATGCTGATTTAGTAAATGAACGACCATCAGATTATGACGATGATAATGATAAGTAAATAATATTTTATAAAAACAAATATCCACTCATGTTTTGTGAGTGGATATTTGTTTTTATAATCTATAATCTGGAACTCATAAAGTAATTTTATTTGTTTATAGTCTGAATGAAGAAAAATAATTAAGGTAAAAATTGTTATGCGTAAATTTAAGCAAGATAAATTATGGAGAGATAAACTTGTAGATATAATCGAACAAAAGTGTGGCTCTAAGATTCATTGGCGCAGATTAGATGGTACAGAGTTTGATAAAGAGCTACGAATTAAGTTGTTAGAAGAAGTTCAAGAAGTAACTTGTGCAAAAGATAAGACAGAGTTAGTGAATGAGCTTGCAAATGTTTATGAAGTGATTGATACTTTAGCTAATGTTAATAATATTTCTAAAGAAGAAATTTTTGTAATGCAAAGAGAGAAAAGAAAAGAGAGAGGTGGATTTGTTGAAAGAAAGTTTGTTGAAGTAGCCGAACATCCAATAGGAAGTTTTGGTGAAAAATATTGTCTTGCAGATCCTAAAAAATATCCAGAAATTTAATAAATACTTTATAAGTAAAAAAATCACCCGCGACATAAGCCGCGGGTGGTACTATTTTGTGCTTAGCGTTTTAAATTTTCAATTATTTTAACTTAAAAACTTATAACGCAAGTTTGATTTTGCTTAGAAAGCAAGACCACCTTGAAGTCCAACGCTCCAGAATCTTACTGCGCTGTTATCTTTGTGTGTAAATTCTGCAGCACCCATGATACCCATGTAAGGAGCATAATCAGAATCTTTCCATGTGTGACCAACTTGAGCAAACACTTTGCTTGTGTAAGCGCTGTGTGCACGTTGACCGTCGATGTCAATTGCGTCACTTAATTCTGAAGGAATTCTGTTTGCAGCTGTTGTAGCTAGTACAATTCCTGATGGAATATCAGCAGTAACAGTTGTAGCTAAAAGATCTTGAGATTTACCGATTTTTGCAGCAGGTTCTGCATAATCATTAAGACCACCATTGCCACCAGCAGCATTAAGAGGTATTTGGCGACCAAGAACTGCGTAATCATTTAGATTGATAGCGCCAGGGCACTTGCAATCAATTTTTAGTTCTTCACAGTTTCTTCCCCAACCTTCATAACCAAGACCAAAGTTCCAGTTATCCCAGTGGAAGTCAAACATTAATGCAAAGTTACCTTCAACACCAAATGATGATTCTACAGGAAGAGTTGTTACGTTAACAGCATTAACGATTTCTTGTTGGAAAGTATTGTTTGTATATTTACCAAGTAGTAAGTATTTAGAACCTTTGCCGTTAGCTTTTAAATCAAATGAACGTGTATGTTTTGAACGGAATAAGTGCTCAGCTGTACCATTCATCCAGATATCAAAGTATCTGTCATCGCCATCTGATTCCCAAGCTCTCCAGTGACCAATGATTTCTCCACCAGCTGCCCAGTGACCGTTGCGACCAAAGATTGGTTCTAGTACATATTCGCCATCAGCTTTGTTACCTGTAGGAGCTGAGAAACGAACTGCAACACCAAGGTGTTTTGTTTCATCAGCATATACATTGTAACCGATAGCCATTGCTAAATCACCAAATGTTGCTGATGAAGTGCGTTTGCAATCAATTTTACCAAATTTCATTTTTTTCAAATAACCAGCTTCTTTACCACCTGCAAAAGCTTCTTGAATGTTTTCGTAAGGAGCATCTGTACCAGTTGATCCTGTGCCATCATCAAGAGCACCTTTTGGATATGTTGCAGCTTCTAAATCACCATCAAATGATAATCTTGGGTCTACACTCATAACACCAACAGGACCATGAATTTTGAAGAATACGCCGCGCTCAGTTTTGTGTGCTCCAGCGTATAAGAAGAAATCAGCACCTGTTTGGTATACACGTGGATCCATTCTTACAGTACCTGTTGTCTCTACAGGACCTAAGCCAAGTTGATAAGCATCAAGATCTTTGTCAGACTTATTGTCACCAATTGTCATTTGATTACTTTGATCAGCAGCCCAGAAAGGTAATGAACCAAGGCTTTTGCAGCAACCTTTAACAGGTTCGCAGTTGTAATTTTCGCCGAAGTTTCTCATGTATTCAAAGCCAACACCAAATGTTCCGTGCCAACCTTCTACATCATTTAAACCTTCCCATGCTGGTTTTTCAAGTAAGATTTCACGTGACATGCTTACTGAGAAAGCATGTGGTTGCCATAAGTTTTGGCTTTGTGCGCAACCTGAACAGCACTCAGTGCTTGTTGTGCATGAAGTTTCCGCCTGTACTAAGCTTACTGCTGAGCAAGCTAATGCAGCTGCGAAAAATAAAGATTTCATTTTGTGAGTCATATTAATTAGCTCCTTTTTGCGAGTCTTTTTTATTTAGAAATGTATATTAGTATCTATTTATTTTTTAGAAACTCTCTTTTTTGTGCTTCTTCCTCCTTCCGTATTTTGCTCGATTACTTTTATAATAAAAGTTGAGATAAACATGTGAAGTTTTTTAATTTGGTCTTAGTATAGTATTCTAGAATTAGTTTTGTAAAGTTTTTTATCCCTCAATATGCTGATTGAGTGGGCTTAATGACGATAATTGCTTAAGGTAAAGCATTTTTTGAAAACAAGAATTGTCAATAATTTGATGTAATCGAGGTTTATTAGTTTATAATATTTGTTACGCAAGGATATCAAGCGATGTTATTTTTATATGTGTGGTGTGTTATTCAAATTGTGACTGAAAGTTTGCCAATTAGTAGTTCTGGTCACGTAAAATTGTTTCACAATTGTATAGATTCGTTTCATCTTTCATATGATTTTGTAAGTCAGAAAGCAATAATTGATTTTTTATTACATTTACCTACATTTTTTATATTGTTTGTTTTCTTTTTTATTCGTTGGTGGAGTATGCTGTTACGGCAACCTGTAACAATCAATGTTTTTTTTCAACAAGCAACCTGGAATAAAATATTACAACTCAGTTTGTTTTTTATAATAGCAGATAGTATTCCAGTTATCATTTGGTTGTTCGATATTTTACCTGATATATCTTTAACGGTAGGGTTTATAGTGACAGCGTTGTTTTTGTTTTCATTACGTTATGTTGCTGATATGAATAATCGTATTTTTGATTATAGTTATCGGTATGCTTTGTTGTTAGGAGTGTTGCAAAGTATAAGTTTACTTCCTGGTATTTCTCGATTTGCAACAACGTATGTATTAGGTAGATGGTGTGGCTATAGAACGCAGGATGCTTTTGCTACATCATTTTTAATTCAAATGCCTTTAATAGCAGGAGCATGTGTCAAAGGAGTGTTATCGATACGATCATATCCTTATTTGATGAGTAATCTATTTGATTTCAAGTTTCTCTTTGTTATCTTGTCTGCAAGTATAGTAAGTTATTATGCTTTATGTTGGGTTGCAAGTATGATGCAAAGAAAAAAAATATGGAAATTTTCTTGGTATATGTTGCTACCTATAACAATGTCGTTATTTGTATAAAGGTGAGTATATGAGTCAAAAAAATTTTGAATATATAAAACATTACTTAAAGCTATATGGTTTACAGCTAGGGATATTAACGTTTGTAGTTATTATGACTGGTTCTGTGATAACGTTTCACCCTCAAGATCAGTCATTTTTTTATCATGCTCGTTATGCAACATGTTATAATTTGTTTGGTTATGTTGGAGCAACACTTGCTGCAGCTTTAATATATTTATTTGGTAGTGCTGCGTATTTATTTTTAGGATTATGTTTATATCTTATGAGCTTTACAGTCCGTAGCAAATCTATAGAACAAGAAATAGATCGGATTGTTGGATCAACATTATTTGTTGCAGTTATGAGTATGTTGTGCAATATGTATCAAATTGGTTACTATGAATTTAGTTCATTTGGTGGCTTATTAGGTCAATTTTTAATTAATAAACTATCTTATTTTGATGTAGGCGCAAAATTATTTATTGTATATAGCTTGTTATTTGTTTCATCTACTTTAGTATTGCGATTTGCTCATTTAAAAATTGCTTACTGGGTAGTAAAATTAATGACTGCGATTATTGCTTATACTATACAGCTTGATCATATGCCTGCTCGATGTATTAGAAGTTTTGCTACTCAAATAGCTCAGTTATGTTATTTTGTGCAAAAAATAGTACGTTACTGTATTGATTTACTAAACGGTTCTTTAATTCAACAGTCTGCTCAGTCTATTGTTGCTTTTGAGCGGGATGAAGATCAGCCTTCTCGTGATATGGATCGCTTAATGCAAGATATGTTTGGCCAACAACAAGAAAATTTTGTAGATACTACAGCTTCTGAAAATCAAATACAAAAGCAATATGCAGAAAAGTTTGAAAATAAACCTCATTTTCAGACTGACCATCACACAGAAAATATGATATCAGCTGTAGCAGAAGTAGATAATCAAAATGCACCTTTACAAAATCCAATAAAAAAATATTACGAATTACCTGATGTTGATACGATGTTATCACAAGGTAATCAAATTATAGATGATGAAACTGATATTAATAAAGCAGTTTTACAAGAACAGTCTGCTATTTTAGAAGAAAAATTAGCACAGTTTGGTATTAAAGGTAAAGTTGTTCGTGTGCATCCTGGCCCTGTAATTACCATGTTTGAGTATCAACCAGAAAGTCATATTAAATTAAGTAAAATTTTAGCCTTAGAGGATGACTTAGCTATGGCGCTACAAGCTATTAGCATAAGAATTTTAGCACCGATACCTGGTAAGCCAGTTGTTGGGTTTGAGGTTGCTAATAAAGTAAGAAAGCCAGTATTGTTGTCTAAAATTTTTCATAGTAAAGCATGGACTAATTTTGAAGGTCATTTACCATTGATTTTAGGAGAGGATACACATGGAGAACAAGTGGTTGTTGATTTAGCAACAATGCCTCATGTGCTTATTGCAGGCTCAACTGGTTCGGGTAAGTCGGTTGCTGTTAACTGTATGCTTGTGTCGTTGTTATGTGCAAAAAGTCCTGACCAGTTACGGTTAATTATTATTGATCCGAAGCAGCTTGAATTTTCATCATATGAAGATATAGCGCATTTGCTATTTCCAATTGTTACTGACTCTAAAAAAGCAGTACCTGTTTTACGTTGGTTAGTTACAACGATGGAAGAACGCTATGAAATGATGGCAGAGCATGGTGTTAAAAATATTTTTGAATATCAAAAATTAGCAGAAACTAGTTCAGAGTTACCAGATATGCCTTTTATTGTATTGATTATTGATGAGCTTGCAGATCTTATGATGACAACAGGTAAAGATGTTGAAGATCTTATTGCTCGTATTGCTCAGATGTCTCGTGCTGCAGGTATTCATATGATTGTTGCAACACAACGTCCTTCGGTGGATGTGATTACGGGGCTTATTAAAGTAAACTTTCCAAATAGAATTTCATTTAAAGTAACCTCTAAGGTTGACTCAAGAACAATTTTAGATGTTGTTGGAGCAGAGCGATTATTAGGTAAAGGTGATATGTTATTCTTGGATGCTAAAGATCCAGAAATGAAGCGAGCTCATGGTGCTTATGTTTCTAACAAAGAAATTAATTTTTTAGTTAATCATATTAAACATCAACAAGATGTTGCGTATCTTGATTTAAGTGAATTGCTTACGTCTGAAGCGAGTAATGATGCTTTATTAGAAGCTGATCAAGAATTGTATAAAATGGTTGTTGATGAAATAAAAGAACTGGATGAAATTTCTATCTCAATGATTCAACGTAAATTTAGAATAGGATATAATAGATCAGCAAGACTTGTTGAAGCATTAGAAGCAGAAGGGCACATCTTACCAAGCGATGGTGGCAAGATGCGTCGTGTTGTTAAAGATTAAATAGCTTTACGAATAAGTGTAATTTATTTTTGAATAACTACAGCTTTGTTGTTTTTGTGAAAAATAAGCATGAAGTAATGTTAGGTTTAGCTTTTTAATATTGCATGAATTGATACAACTCAACAATGCTAGTTTTACTGAATTGATCGACGTATTGGCTCATCTTACTTGACAAAACTTGTAAAAACAGACAGGTTTTAATCAAATGTTTAATAAAATGAGCTGATAAGACGGAGAAATGAATGCAGTTAGATGTTGATTTTATCTCTAAAGTTCTTGGTAATGTACATATGCAAAATAGTCCTTTTCCACAAGAATCTTCTTTTAGTATTGATACACGAACAATACAAAAAGGAGATGTTTTTATTGCATTACAAGGTGAACGAGTAGATGGACATGATTTTGTAGAAGAAGCATTAGCTAAAGGTGCATCAGGGTTTATACTTTCTACGACAAAAAAAAATATATTATTACAAACATTTGGTAAACAATTATCAGAGAAACATTTATTATTTGTAGATGATACCTTACAAGCATTAGTTGGTTTAGCAAAAAACTGGCGTTCACAATTTACCTATCCAGTGGTAGCTATTACTGGATCAGTTGGTAAGACAACGACAAAAGAAATGGTGAAAAATATCTTACAAGCATCTGGTAAAGACTACTTAGTTTCTTCTGGCAATCAAAATACGCTAGTAGGAGTTTCTCTTAATATTTTAAAGATGAGATCTCATCACCAGTATGCAATTTTTGAGTTAGGTATAGGTAAGCGTGGAGCAATGAATGAACTTGTGAGTTTATTACGTCCTACATATGCTGCTATCACTAAAATTGGACATAGCCATATGGAAGGTCTTGGTGATGTATCATCTATTGCATATGAAAAACGTCAAATTTTTTCATGTTTTAAAGATAGTGATATAGGTTTAATTAATGGTGATCAGTCAGAATTATCTAATATTGCATATGCTCATCCGGTAATTCGATTTGGTTTTAAGACAACTAATCAAATACAAGCTCGTAAAATTGTTATATCTCATAATACTATTACTTTTACAGCAAAAATTTATAATCAAAAATATTCAGTTGTTATGCCTGGTTGTCACGAAGGACGTGTATTGAATGCTCTTGCTGCTATTACAATTGGATACATATTAAAAATTTCGAATGATGTTTTAATTAAAGGTGTTAGTCAACCAGTAATTGTGAATGGACGTTTTCAAGTATTGTCACATGCATCAGGTTCAATATTAATTAATGACGCATATAATTCTAATCCAGATAGCGCGAAAGCATCGTTGCTTGCTTTTCATGCATACGACACAGATAAACAAAAAATTATAGTTTTTGGTGACATGTTAGAGTTGGGCGATGATACTTCTTTTTGGCACAGACAGTTGGGAAGATTTGTAGCAAAAGTAAAAAATGTGTCTCATATTATTTTAATTGGCAATCATGTGCATGATATTCAAAAAACATTGCCATTAGGTGTGAAATCGACATTGTTTTCATCCATAGATGAAGCCTATGAGTTACTTAAAAATATGCTTTTAGAAAAAAATAAGGTATTCTTATTTAAGGGATCAAATTCCGTTGGGATTTCTAAATTAGTCGAACAATTACAAAGTCTATAAAAGAAAAAACTTTCATGAAAGAAAAACAAGGCCACATACCAGTATTGATGGATGAAGTTTTACATTATCTTGCTATACAACCAAATCAGGTTTATGTCGATGCTACATTAGGAGGTGGCGGTCATACAAGAGCAATCTTAGAAAAAGAGCCAACATGTAAAGTTATTGGCTTTGATTGGGATGTATCTGTTATAGAGTCCACAGGTGTACAGTTGCGAGAAGAATTTCCAGATAGGTTTTTTCCTGTTTGGGGTAACTTTTCAAAAATTGCACATTTAGTTAAGAAAGCAGGCTTTTCACTAGTTCATGGTGTATTAGCTGATTTTGGAACATCGCAAATACAGATAGGAAATACACCAGGGTTATCAGTGTATAAAGATACTTTTTTAGATATGCGTTTATCTGCAGCCCATTTTAAAACAACAGCATATGATGTGGTTAATACCTTTACAGAAAATAAACTTGCAGATATTTTTTATACGTATGGTGAAGAACGTTATGGTAGAAAAATAGCAAAAGCCATTGTTGAACAACGTGTTAAAAAACGTATAAAAACAACATTTGAATTAGCAGAGCTTGTTAAAGAGGTTGTTCCTCCATCAAAGCGTAAAATACATCCAGCTACTAAAGTGTTTCAAGCATTGCGTATTTTTGTTAACAAAGAATTAGAAAGTATAGAGTCATTTTTGAAAAATGTGCCGCAAGTATTAGATAATGATGGTCGATTGGTCTGTATCAGCTTTCATTCTTTAGAAGA